>NZ_JBMWAM010000020.1:0-80944 GCF_049725345.1 Paenibacillus praedii
CGAGTTAGGGAGTATATCAGCTACTACAACTCAGAAAGATACCAGTGGACATTAAAAAAGATGACCCCCGATGAATTCAGAGGTCACCTGCTTGCTGGTTGAGCTTAGGGCTCTTTGTTTTAATCGTCTACAATCTGGGTCACAGTTCATTTACGAGGCGGGGGCTATTTTTTTACGTTTATCATTTATGCTTGTTTTACAATAATTTTGCGGTGTCTGACTTGGAGGGAACCATCTTGGGGCTCAAGCTGGTCGGGTTTTTCGATGATGTCAGCTTCGATTGGCTCATCGAGCTTTAGCGTGACTTTCAATAACAGCTATCTAAAAAACCGCTTTCGTTTGTTCTTTCTGTATTTATACCAATAGTGACCATGCTCATCCTTGAATATACGAATGCCCAGAAGCCGGAGCGGCGTTGTGATCTCTGTAAACATTAAATATCCAGACAATTCTATCACCTCTATTTTCCAACTCTTTAACAATGATACCAAACTTTCGGCATATTGACTACTGATAAATAGGACTATTTTACTGTATTAAGGGATTGTTTCCATGGCTCCGTCTATCAAGTATGATAATGGAAAGGCTAGTTGTGTTGGAGGTGCAATTTATATGAAGCGAATAAAAACTAAGAATGCAAAAAAATGGCTGCCTTCTCTTGGCTGGGGAAGTTTACTGGCTGCGTGGATCACGCTCGTATTTATATTTTCTTCCCAAACCTATGAGCAGCAAAGCATAAGACCGCTGCTTGAAAATAGGTTCAATTATCAACAGCTTGTACAGTGGCTTCCTAATGTGACGATTCGTTATGGAGATAGTGTTGTCAATTCTCATAACAGGCCTTACAGCTTCATTGAGTTTCTATTTCGAAAAGGCGCTCATTTGTTTATTTACGCCGTGTTTGCGGCTATTTTTTTTATGTTCATCCGTTCGCTTAACCCTCGCCGCTTGTTCAGGGCCATTGGAGCAACGCTAGTTGTGGTGCTTGCGGTCTCTGCGCTGGATGAATGGAATCAGCTAGGATCGGCGCATCGAACGGGAAGTATTACAGATATATGGCTTGATTTTACCGGGGGCTCCATCGGGGTGCTCTTCTGCTTGGCTCTATTAGGTTTGATTAAGCTTCATAGGAAGCGAAAATTGCCGGCGCCGCATTAGCCATGCGAGAAGCGCATGCGGTAGTGACGCGGCGAGATGCCCTCGTATTTGGTGAAGCAGGAGGTGAAATAAGCGGCGTGGTTGAAGCCAACCTCCTCGGCGATGCGGGCGATGGCCAGATCCGTTTGCAGAAGTAGAAGCTTGGCCTGCTCCAGTCGGAAATGCATCAGGTAGTCGAACGGCGAGCAGCCAAATTCCTTCTGCATGCATCTCGCGATGTAGACAGGATGGAAGTTGACGCTCTCCCCCAGCTCTTTGGCGGTAATGCTCTCTTGATAATGCTCACGCAGATAGGAGGCCGCTTGCTCCGCGCACAGGGCGGACGGGGACGGGCTCTCAGCGTCCATCGATGCGGACAAATGCTCAAGCACCTCTTGAAAGGCAAGCTGCTGCTTCCATTTTACGCTCGGAATATGATCATTCCGGTTAAGCTGCACCAACTGGCGAAGCAGGCTGTCCATCTTGGAAGGCTGGAGGAGCTTCGCAAACTGGGGGAGCTGCTTGATGAAGGTTGGCATCGTTGAAAAGTTGGCGTTCTGTATTCTCTCGCTCGAGCTTTCCGAGAAAGGCTGTGCAGCCTTCTGATCGGTTACGCTCCATGTGCCGGTCGTCTGAAAGTGAATCCAGTAATAGGCGGTCGCCTCCTGACAGGCCAGTGTAGCATAATGATAAGCGTCCGGCCGCAAAATGAGGGCATGACCGCTGCTTACTTCATATTGCCGTTTTTCCTCCCCCATATACAAGCATCCGCTCGTAACGACCAGCAGATCGAAAACTTCGATATTTCGCCGGCTGGGATGCTTGCGGCCGGGCGGGGCAACGGTAGAGCCGCCAATAATGTAATGCGGCAGCGGCGGTATGGTCAGATGGATGATCGACATGCCGGTTCCTTCTCCTTCGGATACTGAAGTTTGAATCGTTATAGTAAAAGTTGATAATGTGATACTTTCAGCTCAGTATAGCATCTATAATTTGAAAAGACGATTGAAGTTCGGACATCGGAGGGGGCCTTTTCAGCTAAGGCCAATGCAGGGGGATAAGGGAATGGCGGCTTCAGACAAAAAATTTTCGCTTTGGGTGCTATCGTGGCCTATTTTTATTGAGCTTTTTTTGCAGTTTTTGCTAGGGGCTGCAGATACGCTGATGGTGAGTCGAATATCCGATGACGCTGTGGCGGTTGTTGGTTTTTCCAATCAGCTGTTTCAAGCGTTGACGACCTTATTTATTACGGTAGCGAGCGGAGCCGGCATATTGATTGCGCAGAAGCTTGGCTCGCGGAACAGCGAGGATGCGCGTACGATTGCGATTATGGCGGTGAAGGTAAGCGCCATTATCGGCATCGCGCTTAGTATTATTTTATATGTGATGCCGGGAGAGATTGCGGCGATGCTGCAGCTGCCGGAGCATTTGCTGCCGCTTGCGGAAACCTATATCTCGATTGTCGGCGGGGGCATGGTGCTGGTCGCCTTGATGTCGGCGCTGAGCACCTCGATCCGCAACACCGGCAACACGAAGGGCCCGATGTATACGGCGATCGGGATGAATGTTGTGCATATATTTTTTAACTATGCTTTCATATTCGGAGCGTTCGGGTTTCCAAAATGGGGCCTCATGGGCGTCGCGGTGTCGACAGTCGTCTGCCGCTTGCTTGCGACGATCGTGCTGTTCGTTATGTTTATGCATGCTTTTGAGCGTACGATCAGCGTACGGGACTTGCTGCAGGTGTTCCATCGCAGGCTGTTCGGGGATGTGCTGCGCATTGGCTGGCCGCTCGGCGTGAATATGTCATGTTGGGTGTTCACGCAGCTGTTTATTTTCACCTTTCTGGCGATGCTTGGCTCAAATGAGCTTGCTGCGCGAACGTATATGAATACATTGGAAGCTTTCTGCTTCATGCTGGGCTATTCGATTGCGCTGGCCGTTCAAATCCAAATCGCTCACCTATTCGGCGCAGGTCGCGTGAAGGAGGCGTACAGCACGGCCTTCCGTGCAATGTGGGTCGGGCTGGCGGTGGTGACGGTTAATGCGCTGTTGATCTTTATATTCGGCCGGCAGCTGCTCGGCATGTTCACGGAAAATCAGGAAATCGTGGCGATGGGGGTCTCTCTATTAGGCCTTAATCTACTGCTGCAGCCTGGCAAAATGGTCAATATGGCGCTGGGCAATTCGCTTAATGCGGTCGGCGATACCCGCTTTACGATGTGGACGTCGGTGTTCTCCATGTGGCTGATTGCAACTGGCCTGGCGTACTGGGTAGGCATCGAGCTCGGCTGGGGATTGATTGGAATCTATTTGTGCATGATTTTGGATGAATATATTCGCGGCGTGCTGTCGCTTCTGCGTTGGCGGGGCAGGAAGATGCTTCGCCTGGCAGAGCTTAACGAAGCGATGGCTAAGGCTGCAGCGGACGGCGGCAAGGGCGGCCCGGTGGGGAAGAAAACGGCGGCGGCTTTGGACGTGCAGTAAAACAGGGAAAGACTTCACAAGCCATAAAATAGTATAATAGAGAAAAGTAACGACAGCGGCTTTGGCATACTGCCTCAAGGCTGCTGTTTTCCATATTGTGCTGCAAAGGAGAGTTCGGTAGAAATGGCATCGATGGTCATGATGAATGAGAAAATACGCGCCTCCGAGGTGCGGCTGACGGGCTTGCAGGGCGAGGAGCTTGGCATCGTCTCCCGGGATGAGGCGCTGGCGATGGCGCGCGAGCTGAAAGTTGATTTGGTATGCACCTCGCTGATGAGCAGTCCGCCGCCATGCAAGCTTGTAGGCAAAGGTCAGGCAAAGCAGCAGGCCAGTCAGGAAAAGCGTTCCTTGCATATGAAGGAGCAGCCGGGCAAGGTAAAGGAGCTTCGCTTGACGCCGCATATCGAAGAGCATGACTATGATACGAAGCTGCGGCAGGCCGCTAAGCTGCTAGCCTCCGGCAACGGTGTTCAGCTTGTTGTCCGCATTCAAGGCAAGGAAGGCCCGAAGGCAAAGGAACTGCTGGAGCGCATGGTGAAGGACCTCGCCGAAAGCGGCAAGAAGCAGTCGGGCATTCAGGTTAGCGGGAAGCAAGCGGCGGTGCAGGTGCTGCCGTTGTAATCCGGGCGCTGTAGTTGAGAGCTTATTAGAGAGGCGGCGGACTTTGCGGCGCGTGTGGGCAGTAAGTAATGCCGGGCGTGGTAAGCTGCTTCTCATACTGGATTATGTATGCGCTGTCTTTTGGGACGAAAAATATTAGCGAGGTGAATCGTTTATGGCGAAGACCATTCATACCGGACCGGTTAAGCTGCCGAAGCTTCCGGACCCGAAGCTGTGGGTGAGCAAGGCGCCCTTCGGACTGGGGAGAATTAAGCCTCATCATATACGCGATACGTTGAAGGTGGCGTGGGATAATCGCGATAGCTTGCCGTACGCGTACCGGATCCTGACCCAGGGTGTCTGTGATGGCTGCGCGCTTGGCGTATCCGGGCTGTATGATCAGACGCTTGACGGTCCGCATCTATGCACAACGCGCCTTAATGTGCTGCGCCTGAATACGATGCCGGCTATTAAGCCGGCTGTTCTTCATTCGGACATCGACGAGCTGCGCAAGCTCGACAGCACGCAGCTGCGCAAGCTGGGACGGCTGCCGTACCCGCTCATTCGCAGCAAAGGCGAGCGCAGCTTCCGCAGGCTCTCCTGGGATGAAGCGCTCGATCGCATTGCGGCTAAAGCGCGGGCCATCGATCCGAAGCAAATGGCGTTCTACCTGACGGCGCGCGGCATAACGAATGAGTCTTATTACGTCGCGGCGAAGGCGGCGCGTCTCATCGGGACGAACAATATCGATAACGCCTCGCGTATTTGTCATTCGCCCTCGAAGACGGCGATGAAGCGTTCGATCGGAGTCGGCGCATCGACCTGCAATTATAAGGATTGGATCGGTACGGATGTGCTTGTGTTCTGGGGCAGCGTAGCGGCGAACAATCAGCCCGTATCCACGAAGTATATGTACGCGGCAAAGCGGAGAGGGACGAAAATTATCGTCATTAATCCTTATCGCGAGCCTGCGATGGAGGGCTATTGGATTCCGTCGATCCCGGAGTCAGCGCTGTTCGGCACGAAGCTTGCCGATGACTTCTATCAGGTGAATATCGGCGGAGATATTGCCTTCATGCAAGGCGTAATGAAGCATTGGTTCGCGATGGAGCTGGAGCGGCCGGGGTCAGCGATTGATCATGCTTTTGTAAGCGAGCATGTGAATGGCTATGAGGAGCTGAGATCGCATGTGCTCGAGCAAAGCTGGGAGCTGCTTGAGCAGTCCTCCGGACTGGCGAAGGAGCGCATGCGGCAATTTGCCGAGCTGCTTGCAGCCTCGAAATCTGGCGTATTCGTCTGGAGTATGGGATTGACCCAGCATCGCTTCGGGACGGACAATATTTCGCAGGTTGCCAATCTCGCCCTGCTGAGAGGTTTTCTGGGACGCGAGCATTGCGGACTTATGCCGATTCGCGGACATAGCGGCGTGCAGGGCTCGGGAGAGATGGGCGCGGATCCCTTCAGCCTTCCGGGCGGTGAGTTCAAGGGCGGGGATGTGGAGCGCATCGAGCAGGTCTGGGGCTTCAAGCTGCCGGATTGGCAGGGCGATATCATCGGTGTGTCGCTCGAGAATGCGCTGCTCCCTGAGCAGCATGAGCGGAAGCTGAAGCTGTTCTATACGTCGGGCGGCAATTTTATCGAGACAATGCCTGACCCTGCTTTTGTGAAGCGCTGTCTGGAAGGGGTAGAGCTTCGGGTGCATCAGGATATCGTGCTGAACAGCTCGACGCTGCTTGATGCGGAGGAGGATGTCATTGTGCTGCCGGCCATGACACGGTATGAGCAGCCGGGCGGCGGAACCTCGACGTCTACGGAGCGGATGGTCTATTTCTCGCCAGCGATTGAAGGGCCGAGAATGGAAGAGGCGCGGGCGGAGTGGCAAATTTACGCTGATCTGGCCGCGCGCATTAAGCCTGAGCTGAAGCAGGCCATCACCTTCGCGGATGCGGATGCTGTTCGGAGGGAGATCGCCATAGCTGCTCTTAACTATGATGGGATACAGCATTTGAAGAGCCAGGGCGATGTGTTCCAGTGGGGCGGAGCGTGGCTTTGCGAGGATGGGATTTGCCCGACCGCTGACGGCAAGGGAAAGCTGATTGCGATTGAGCTGCCTGAGTTGCGCAAGCCGGAGGGACATTTCTATGCGACAACGAGGCGCGGCAAGCAATTTAATTCGATGATATATGGGGAGAAGGATTCCTTCAATGCGGCCGATCGTTATGCTGTGCTGCTGAACGGTGCAGACGCGGCGGAGCTTCGGTTGTCCGAAGGCGATGCCGTAGTTGTCTATAACCGCAGCGGAGTCTTCCATGGCAGAGTGAAGTGCGAGGACATCGCGCGCGGCAATATTGAACTTTATTGGCCGGAGGGCAACAGTCTGTTTGCCAAAGGGGTTTACGAGCCGCATGCCGGTATTCCGGAATATAACGCATCTGTCGTTGTGGAGGGGGCAGATACGTACCATGCCTTAAAGGATACGAAATATAGGGAGAAGCGGATTGAGGATTTGGAAATGGAGCCGCCGGCTTAGTTCATGGGGCAGGACGCATAGGAAGAAGGGGGAGCGGCGCGATGGAGCTTGCGAATACGACAAAATGGCGCATTCTCAAATACGACGGCAGCGAGCAGCTGGAGAAGGAGGATGATATCGCCACGGAATTTCCGCTTACGATTAAGCTTGGCGGCGAGGAGTTCGCGACGCTCGTATGCTCGCCTTCCGATTTGCAGGAGCTTGTGATCGGCTTTCTCGCCTCCGAGGGCGTCATTCGTTCGGCTGGGCAAATCCGGGCGCTAACGATCGAAGAGGATACCGGCTTTGCCTATGTCGAGCTGGAGCACAAGCCATCCAGGGGCCGCGACTATTACGCGAAGCGGTTCATCGGCTCCTGCTGCGGGAAGAGCCGTCAATTTTATTTTCACAACGATATGCTGACCGCCAAAACCATCATGAACCGCACGCACATCTCTGCCATGCAGTGTATGCAATTTATGCGAGAGCTGCAGCTTAGCTCGGCGGACTTCCGCAGCACGGGCGGCGTTCATAACGCGGCAATCGGCACGACTGCGGAGTTGCTGGCGGTCAGGACGGACATTGGCCGCCACAATGCGCTCGACAAGCTGTTCGGCTACTGCCTGCTGCACCGTCTGCGCACCTCGGACAAGGTGATCGCATTCAGCGGGCGCCTATCCTCGGAGGTTGTCCTGAAGGCGGCAAAAATCGGCTGCGGCATCCTGCTCAGCAAGTCGGCGCCTACCGATCTGGCGCTGCGCCTCGCGGAAGATCTCGGCATCACCTGCGTGGGCTTCATTCGCGGCGGGGAGATGAATGTCTACACGCACCCTGAACGAATTGATTTTGATGCCTCTTCCAATTGATTGACAGGCTGGAAACAACCGTTTATGATGTTAACGAAAATGATTATCAACTACAGATAGAAAAGGAGTTTGAGATGCTTCGTCGTTTTTTTTCCTATTATAAGCCCTACCGAAAGCTGTTTCTGCTGGATTTCAGCTGTGCCGTCCTGCTCGCGGTGCTTGAGCTGAGCTTCCCGCTGGCGGTCAGCTATGTCATTAATACGCTGCTGCCTGAGCAGGATTGGGGCCTGATTTTGACAGCCTGCGCCGTTCTGCTTGTCGTTTATGTCATTAATACAATATTGAGTTATGTCGTGACCTACTGGGGCCACATGCTTGGGATCAACATTGAGACGGATATGCGCAAGAAGCTGTTCGATCATGTCCAGAAGCTGAGCTTTCGTTTCTTCGACAATACGAAGACCGGGCATCTGATCTCGCGCCTCACGAATGACTTGTTCGAGATCGGCGAGGTGGCGCATCATGGGCCGGAGGATATGTTCATCGCGGTCATGACGCTGCTCGGGGCGTTCGGGATTATGTCGTTTATTAATTTTGAGCTCGCTATTTTAACGTTCGTTATCATTCCTATCATTATTTGGCTGGTTCTCCATTTCAACGGTCGAATGACGAAAGCGGTCGAT
Organism: Paenibacillus praedii; assembly: GCF_049725345.1. NCBI lineage: Bacteria > Bacillati > Bacillota > Bacilli > Caryophanales > Paenibacillaceae > Paenibacillus > Paenibacillus praedii. The sequence continues at coordinate 8,223 of NZ_JBMWAM010000020.1, forward strand.
CGGCTTCTCTCGGATATGGCTGATTTCAATGCGCGTGTCGAGGATACGGTAGGAGGAATTCGCGTCGTTCAAGCGTTCTCGAACGAGAAGCACGAGCGTAAGCTGTTCAAAGCGAATAACTTGCGTTTCCGCGATGCGAAGCTGTTTTCGTATAAGCTCATTGGCTTAAATTCCTCGATTACCTATATGCTGATGCGCTTAGTTTCGGTATTCGTGCTGATCGCAGGCGCATGGTACGTGCTTCAGGATCGGATGAACTACGGCGATTTCGTAGCATTTGTGCTCCTGACGAACATTTTCTTCAAGCCGATTGAGAAAATTAATGCCGTGATTGAAAGCTATCCGAAAGGCATTGCCGGCTTCAAGCGTTATGTGAAGCTGCTGGATACCGCGCCTGATGTGGCGGATAAGCCGGATGCGGTTCATGTGGACCGCTTGAACGGAGATATTCAGTACCGCGGCGTTACATTTGGCTATGAGGGCGAAGCGAAGGTGCTGCAGAACATTGATCTGACGATTCGCGCCGGCGAGACCATCGCATTCGTCGGACCATCCGGTGCCGGCAAAACGACGCTGTGCAGCCTGCTGCCAAGATTTTACGATGTGGACGGAGGGAGCATCACGGTCGACGGCTGGGATACTCGCGACCTGAAGCTGGAGTCGCTGCGGAAGCAAATCGGCATCGTGCAGCAGGACGTGTTCCTGTTCGCAGGCACGATTCGTGAGAATATTGTTTACGGCAAGCTCGGCGCTTCGGAAGACCTGATTTGGGAGGCCGCCCGCCGCGCAAGGCTGGAGCAGTTCATTCTCGCACAACCGGAGGGGCTGGATACGGTCATCGGCGAACGCGGCGTGAAGCTGTCCGGCGGACAGAAGCAGCGCCTGGCGATAGCGAGGATGTTCCTGAAAAATCCGCCGATTCTGATTCTTGATGAAGCGACCTCGGCGCTCGATACGGAGACGGAGGCGGCGATTCAGCAATCGCTTGCTGAGCTGTCCGTGGGCCGGACAACGCTCGTTATCGCGCATCGGCTGGCAACGATCAAGAACGCTGACCGCATTGTCGTCGTAACGGAGGAAGGCATCACCGAGCAGGGTCGCCATGACGAGCTCGTAGCGACAGGCGGCATCTACAGCCGCTTGCATAAAGCGCAGTTCGGCAGCAGATAAAAAGGCAAACAAACAGGCTTTCTGTACGGTCTCATGCGGACCAGACGGAAAGCCTGTTTTTGTAATCGATAGCTACCGTCAGCAGAATAAAAAAAAATGGCGGGGCAGGAATGAACACTGCTCCACCATTTTTATCGTTGTTAGCTGCCAGCTTGGTCCTTCACCGGCTCTGTTTCCAACGCTTTTTTCGGTTTATCCCATCGGAATATTGCGTTCAAGCCTTTGAATACGAGCTTTGATTCCTTTGTCAGAAGCGGGCCTAATATGGCTAATATAAGCACGTACAGGGCTGCGAACGGCTGTAAAATTTCCGCTAATGCGGCGGCAGCTCCGACATTGGCTACGATAATGGAAAACTCGCCTCTCGATACGATAGTTAGTCCGATATTGGAGGAAGCCTTAGGCGATAAGCCCGCGCTTTTGCCTGCGAGCATCCCGGCCAGGAAATTACCGAACAAGGTGAGCGCCACGGCTCCAATTGCCAGCCACACGGCTCCGCCAAGCGCGAACGGATCGATCGTCAGACCGAAGCTGAAGAAGAACAGCGCTCCGAAGAAATCGCGGAATGGCAATATCATATGCTCGATGCGTTTCATATGAGTTGTCTCTGCAAGGACGAGACCGAAGAGCAGGGCGCCGATTGCCTCCGCGACATGAATCGTCTCCGAGAAGCCGGACACGAAGAACAAGCCGCCGAATACGAGCAGAAGGAACAGCTCATTGGAACGAATATTGAAGATCTTATTAAGCAATGGAGCGGCTTTCCGGCCCAAGACAAGGAACAGAAGCATGTACCCTAAGGCGTATGAGGCCGACAACAGCACGCCGCCAACCGATGACGAGTCGCTAAGCACAAGTCCGGAAAGAACGGACAGGTATACCGCAAGGAAAATGTCCTCGTACATAATGATACCGAGTATCATCTCTGTCTCCGGATTCGCCGTTCGTTTCAAATCGACGAGCACCTTGGCGACGATCGCGCTTGAGGAAATTGTTGTAATACCGGCCATAACCATCGTTTCCGCGATAGGAAAGCCGTTGAGCCAGCCAAATACTAATCCGAGCGTAAAATTAATCAGAATATAAATAGTTCCGCCTACCGCAATATTGCGGCCCGATTTTATGAGTCTTCCGACAGAAAACTCTAGACCTAAATAGAATAGCAGGAACAGTACACCTAGCCGTCCCATGAATTCGATTAGCTCTGCGCTTTCAATGAACCTAAAGTCCAATATGCCTACGTGAGGCGCATGGGGCCCTACGGCCATGCCGATAAGAATATAAAATGGGATGACGGAAAAACGAATTTTTGCTGCTAATAGCCCGACTAAGGCGATGAGTATAACGGCAAGACCGATTTCCAGCACCATGTGATCCATAATTAACGGCTCCCATTTTGCAGCATCAGTTTAAGAAGCTTCAAATGCTGGCGTTCTCCTGCAACGATTAAGGTTGTATCTGCTTTGAACACATAGTCGGGGCCTGGATTGATATGCTTTGCTTCCTTCTCTACAGCCGCAATGATCGTTGCTCCGGTTGTCTGGCGAATATCCGCTTGACCGATCGTTCTGCCGATACATGCAGCGTTTGGTTCAATTTTGTACCACTCAATCGTAAGATCGTCCAGCGCTACCTCTATTGTCTCAAGCGCCTTCGGCTTGTAGGTCATACCTCCGACAATAGCGGCCACTTGGCGCGCTTCTTCATCCTCAAGCGTAACCATGGAGATGCTGTCATCCAGATCGTCATAGTCAAAATGGTACATTTCGCGGCGTCCGTCATCATGAATGATAATGACAAATTTATCACCGCTTCGCGTCATTACTTGATACTTACGGCCGATACCCGGCAAGTCTGATTCTCTGATATTCAATGTAGTTGCCTCCTTGTTTGTAGCTTAGTGTGTGATCGAAATTGTAATTTTAGCCAACAAATTGTGATGTGAATTTAATAGGGGCCATGTGCAGGTCGCGCATTCGTTGTGGAACCGTTGTGCGCATCGCGGCAGCTAAGCTTCTAGTTAATAAGTATATCATAAGAATTTCACGTACAAAGGGATGAACTGGGGCAGTTTCCGGTAATAGGAAATTATTATTTATATTTTGCCTGTCAATCATGGCAGAGGATACATTGGCTGCGGCATTTATGCGGTTTGTACCAGCAGTTAGCTCGAAAGAATTTCCTGCTTGATAGGCAAACAGCGCTGCAAGCAGCAGCGGAACAATAACGAGCATATGAAGGAACCGGCTGCGGCAAAAACGTCCGCAATCGTAACGATTATTGTTCATCTGCTCACCCCCAAAAAAGCTAATTAATATAAGTATAGCTTATAATTGATGAATATGAAAGCTTTCAGCCCCGAATACTGGTCAAAATGGACGATTTATTAACCACAATCCCCACTTGTTTACTGAATTGACGGGAGTTCTAATGCATTATAGAATGAATAAATGATTTTTACTACAGATGCGATAAATAGAGAAAGAAGGTAGGATGAGATGGGCGTACTGGTGAAGGAGCTGTCACCACTTGTGCAATCGTTGGATTTAAAGCCTCATGTCGAAGGCGGATGGTACAAGGAAATTTGGAAAGCAGGCTTTGAAATACCGCAAGAGGTGCTGGGTGCTCCTTACTCCGGGCCACGATTTGCGGCTTCGTCGATTTACTTCTTGCTGCATCCGGAGGAGTTCTCCGATTGGCATACGGTCTATTCGGACGAGCTGTGGATGTGGCATTCCGGCAGTCCTTTGCTTCTGACGCTGGGCGGAACAGATGCTGCGCCTGCGGCAAGAAAAGAAATCATTGTAGGGCCGGACGTGCAAGCCGGGCATCAGCCGCAGGCATTGGTGCCGGCGAATGAATGGCAGATGGCGCGTCCGCTGGGCGATGAGCCGGTGCTTGTATCCTGCGTCGTCGCGCCGGGCTTCCATTATGATGATTTCAAGCTGATTAAACGTTAAGAAAGCCATTATTTAATGTCATGAAGAGCTGCGCCAGAAGGTTGAAATAACCGGATGGGCAGCTTTTTTTATTTTTGCTTTGACGCCGCGCCTCTCCCGCTGCTGCTAAGAAACCTCTTGCTCATATTTGTTCTTGAACGAAGCAATAAACAAAGCAGCAAGCTTAGGATCCCATTGTGTCCCTTTGCCCTCGTCCAAAATAGACAGCGCACGCTCCTGCGTCATGCCTTTCCGGTACGGACGGTCAGAGGTCATCGCATCGTATGCATCTGCAATCGCAATCGCGCGTCCAATAAGCGGAATGTTCTCGCCCGCAAGCCCGTCCGGGTAGCCCTTGCCGTCGTAACGCTCGTGGTGCGAACGTACGCCCGGCAGTAAATCGGCCATCGCGTCAGCAGGCTCAATTTGCTTCAAAATATTTTCGCCCAGCACAGGATGCAGCTTGATTTGCTCGAATTCCTCATCGGTTAGTCGACCATCCTTCAACAGAACGGAATCGCGGACACCGATTTTGCCAATGTCATGCAGCAGGGCAGTTTTGTGCAATAAGTCCAGCTGGCTGTCGGACCATTCAGCCAAGCGGCCGATCTGGAGGGAATAGGCGGCAACCCGGGTCGAATGACCGGCCGTGTATGTATCGCGGGCATCAAGGGCAGCCGCTAAGGTCATAAAGTAGCTTTGGAGAAGCTGATTATTGCGCTGCTCGCGTTCCTTCAACCCGTTCACCATATGGTTAAAGCCGGCAACGAGTTTGCTGAATTCATCGGAATAGGTGTCAGCGGCACTCGTCTCGAAGTCTCCGGCCTGTACGCTGGCCATGGCTTTTTGAATGGAATGAATCGGATCTTCAATATTTCGGGATAAGAGAGAAGCGCCGAGCAATGAGAACGTGATACCGATCACGAGGATGATGCCCGCCCACTGCCAATAAGAGGCCGTGCCGATTCCGGGAATGTTGTCGAGTCGAATTTGCGCGGCTAAGCTGAACAGGAGCAAGGGAAGCGCGCCGATGAGGAACGCGCTTAGCTGAAACTTCGTGCGAATAGACACGAGAACTTGGCCGCTTAGCGTAAGATCCTGCTTATATAATTTTTTGTGCTTGTCACGAATATCATTCACGACAGGACGTATTGCTATAGAGGTTAAGAAAAATTCAATCATCGCGTGCATGCTGGCGACCATGAACGCTCCGCCAACCGCAAGCCCGATGTAATAATAAGGAAGGGTTACCCATCCGATAGAGATCACAAAGACAGCCATGAGAACAGCTGGAATCGACATGCCTAGAAAATGGGGTCCGAATGTTCGCCACACGGATAGCGTTGGAAATTTATGTGTCCGTATATAGGCTTCTTTAAGCTGGGTAGAGGTGGGACGCTCCGCTTGGAACACAATCTGAATCGGCTTCACATGCTGAAAGAAAACGTATAGCTCGCAGCAAAGCATAATAAGCAGAGACACGACTAAAATACCGCTAAGCAGAAGCCGTTCGCTGGAAGGAATGGAGAGGGTGGAGAACATGATAACGCCGCCAACCCCAAACACGGCAACGGCTGAACCAAAGATATAATTTCGAATAAGCTGCGTGAGAAAAGATGGGTATATGCGGTTAGTTGCTTTATCAGGCTTCGCAATTACGTTCATCGGATAGGGCCCCGTTTCTAAAATGTTTCTCTAATACAGAATAGATTAGCCTATTCGGTTTGTCTACAAATGGCGACAAAAAGACCGCCCCTTCGCTTGTACAGGGGCGGTCTGTGCGGATAAAGCTCTTACAGTTGAAATGCGCCTACGGATGCTTTGACTAAGGCAATGAATTTTGGCCTTGCTTGCTCTGCCACTCGCACGACCTGCTCATGCGTCAACGGCTCCAGCTCATCGCCTATCGCCATGTCGGTAATGCAGGTGATGCCGACAACGCGGATGCCTGCATAGTTGGCTGCGATAACCTCAGGCGCGGTGGACATACCGACCGCATCTGCGCCCCATCCGGCCATCATGGACAGCTCGGCAGGCGTACAGTAGGTCGGGCCTGAAATGCTGACATAGACGCCTTGCTGTAGCTTAATGCCCAGCTCGTCTGCTTTGCTGGCTACGATGCTGCGAAGCTCGCGATTGTACGCTTGTGACATATCCGGAAAGCGCGGTCCGAGCTCAGGGATGTTAGCGCCCATGAGGGGGTTGCTTCCCGTATTGTTAATATGGTCCGTAATCAGCATCAGGTCGCCGGCAGCGAACGAACGGTTCATGCCCCCTGCCGCATTCGTGACAAGCAGTGTTTCGATGCCGAGCTGCTTCATGACGTAGACGGGGAAGACGACCTCCTTCATGGAATAGCCTTCATAGTAATGGAAGCGGCCCTTCATGACGAGCACGCATTTGCCTTCCAGCTGGCCAATGACGAGCTCGCCCGAGTGGCCTTCCACCGTAGATACCGGGAAATGAGGGATTTGTCCGTAAGGAATAACGATCGATTCGGTAACCTCATCAGCCATTACGCCAAGACCCGAGCCGAGAATGAGGCCGACTTGCGGCTGTGTCTTCAACTGGCTGCGTATGTAAGCTGCAGCTTCATTTATTTTGATTAGCATTTGATCCATGCGGGTTGAACCTCCTAAGGTTGATTAGAAGCTAGTGTAAATATTGCATAACAATCATAGCGTATCAAATGTACAAAAGTAAACAAATGCTCCTTTCGCCGGTCAGGTCATTGTTGTTTCGATTAAAGCTTCGTATAATGAAGAAATTACAGGTATCACGTCCTTCATATTGGATAGGCTAGGGACGAGAAGGCTGGAGTGCGCGGTTACCGGCGGGGAAGCGCGAGAAGACGCCATAAGAGGCGATAAAGCGAAGAAGCGGAGGAATAAATGATGAGTAACGAAACGAAATTCACGCCTGCAGAGGTTGCGGCGATGATCGATCATACGATTTTGAAGGCGGATGCAACGAAGGAAGAGGTGCTGCAAATTTGCCGCGAGGCAAAGCAATACCAGTTCGCGACGGTGTGCGTGAACCCAGGCTGGGTGGCAGCTGCAGCTAAGGAGCTGGAGGGCTCGGGTGTTGGTATTACAACGGTGGTAGGCTTTCCGCTAGGGGCCACAACAACAGCCTCCAAGGCTGCTGAAGCGAAATTTGCCATTGAGGATGGCGCAACGGAAGTGGATATGGTATTGAATATCGGCTTGCTGAAATCTGGCGATCTTGAGGGCGTGCAGCGTGATATAGAGGGCGTTGCGGCAGCGGTTAAGGGGAAGGCAGTGCTGAAGGTCATTCTAGAGACCGGACTTCTAACTGACGAAGAGAAGATTAGCGCAAGTAAAATTTGCGTCAAGGCAGGCGCGGACTTCGTGAAGACATCGACGGGCTTCGGCAAAGGCGGCGCGACCGTAGAGGACATCGCGCTCATGCGCCGCGCGGTTGGGCCAAGCCTCGGCGTCAAAGCCTCCGGCGGCGTTCGCGACCGCGAGACGGCTCTGCAAATGATCGCGGCCGGTGCAACCCGTATCGGCGCAAGCTCCGGCATCGCTATCGTAACCGGGGGCCAGGGCGAAGGCTACTAAGCCGCAGCACTCCGGATATACGCGAGGGAAGCGTCACTCGCCCTGAGACTGATCTCATGGGGAGCAACGCTTCCCTCGTTTTTTTGTATCTGATAGGATCGGCACCGGTCAACGGATCGGTATTCCGTAATTATCGCTCGCAGCTAATCGTCAGATTAGCGTGCAGCACCTCGCCGGCGCCCAGCATAACGAGCTCCTCCTGACGATTGAGCTCGCCCGTCATGGCCATCCATGGCTCCACGCATACAAATGGACGATCTTGCACCGACCACAATACCATGTATTTGAAAATAGCATCGTAAGTCATACGTACGCGAGCCCCCTGCAGAACAGGGAATGAAATCTCGCTTTTCTTCGTATCCAGCAAAGTGACAGATTCCACAAGTCCTTCCAGATCAACTTCACCGTGGAATGGCTTTTCTGCGTTGTCATTATAGTCGAGATAACGGGTCGCATCTGTCTCATAAGGGATCTGCTTGCCTGAGTCAATCGCAAAGTAAGGGTGGAATCCCGCATAGAAAGGCATCGTCTCAGATTCGCTCAAATTCCGGTATTGCTGGCGCGTATGAAGCTGACCATCCTTCAGTGCATAGGTGAACAGCAGCTCGAATGCAAAAGGGTACGATTGCAGCGTCTGTTCATTGCTTTGCAGACGAATCGTGACGGATGCCTCGCCATCCGACTTTGTACCAACTACCTCCCATACAGCGGTTCGCGCGACGCCATGGTTCGCCATGGGGTACGTTTTTCCATTCCACTCGTAGGCTTGATCCTCCAGTTGACCGCAGATCGGGAACAAAATCGGATTGCCGCCGCGAATATTAGCGGTAGGATGCTCAAACGTGCTCTTGTCCAAATAAAAGAGCTCCAGGCCGTGCAGCTGACAGCCGATGACAATGCCGCCCCGCTCCGGACACACGAGAACGCGGGAGCTAGTGCTATGCTCCGTTAACTCAATCATCGTATAGGTTTCTTTATAGGTGCGAACTTCGTAATTGCTCAATGTATTTCCCTCCAGGCAATAATTGCAAAGCCATTTTCCTTTATCATACCATATCCGATATGCAATTTGCCGAGTACGGCCGCAGCTCCTCCCTCCGAGGCGAATAAGCAAAGCAATAAAAAAGAGGAGCGGTAAGCGATAGACCATGATGATCTATCGCTTACCGCTCCTTATTGACGGGATTACTCTGCTGGCGTATTGCCTGATGTTTCTCCTGCAGGAGCAGCTGCCGCTGGCTCTTCAGCCGGTGCCAGCGTGTTCGTGATTTTCGCTTTCTCGCGAATTTTAGTCAGCCATGCGCCGGACAGCTCGCCAGCTTCTGCCGCAACAAGCTGTGATCTGATTTCATCCTTCTTCTCTTCAAAGGTTGGAACAACTGCGGCTTTCTCCGCCGTTTTCTTAATGATATGGAAGCCATGCTGGGACTGTACCACATCGCTGATTTCATTCACATCCAGCGCGAATGCCGCTTCTTCAAAAGCAGGATCCATAACACCTCTGCCGAAGAAGCCGAGATCGCCGCCATTATCCTTGGAGCCCGGATCAGTCGATTTTTCCTTCGCGATCGCCGCGAAATCTCCGCCCTGATTAAGCTCTGCCAATATAGCGTCAGCCTCTTCCTTAGTTGCGACCAGGATATGCGAAGCTTGTACCTCCTCAGGAGTGCCAAGTGTTTCCTTGTTTGCGTCGTAATATTGTTGGATTTCTTCGTCGGTTACATCGGTTTGCGGTTCTAAAATTTTGCGAACCGTCAGATCGACTCTAACTTCATCTCTTAATCTTTCAATGGTGTAGTTGCTTTGAGCCAGAGCGTCATTGAAGGCTTCCTCTGTTCCGAATCTTTCCCTGAAAATGGCAAGCTCAGCGTCAATATCGGCATCGGTAACGGTAATGCTAGCTGCCTTCGCTTCTTGCATAATGAGCTCTTGGGTAATCAGATTTTCCAGCGTGCTGGGGCCGCCCGCTGTTACCAAGGCATCGTAAAGCTTGTCTTTGCTTATGTTGGCGCCATTAACCGTTGCAACAGCATCATTGCTGCCGGCTCCGAATGGCGGCTTAATCAGGACTACGACCAGCAAGATGGCAAGTACAGCGGCAATCGCCATCCATACTTTGCCGCTTCCGCCCTTTGGAGACTGCTGCTGTGATTCTGTGGCGGAGGCAGCTGCGGCGCTGATCTCATCGTTCCGGGATTCCGGCAGATCTTCCTGTGATTCCTTGAGCAGCTCTTCTTCTATCGCTGCGTCTTGCTCGGACAGCCTGTCCTGTTCCTCTTTCTCGTACGTGAAGCGTTCCTCTTTCGCAGTCAATTCTTTTTCTGCGTCTTTTTTGGACTGCGAGTCATTGTTATTCATTTCATAAACTCCCTTCAATTTGCCTTTCTTTGAACTACTATATCAAAACAGCATTCAAAAAACCTTAATCTAAAATAAAAAAATGGTTTTGTGCGTATTTCTGCAGGGTAGATATGACGATTTGAAACGGTTCAGGCTCTAAAATTTACTGTTTATTTGGAAGCGCGAGCAATGATATGATAGAAGCAAAAGAAATGCCATAATTATCCGCCAAAGCAACAGGCTGCGGTTTTAATTGCCGGCGACCTAAGCATGGCCATTATCCTCACCATAGGGAGAACACTTCATGCCGCCGATAGGCGGTCTGCCTACTACCACACACTATGATTGAATTACAGGAGGATATAGCCTTGCTCAAAAACATGAGGATATTCACACGTCTGGCTTTTTCTATGCTTGTTCCTTTACTGGGCTATTTGCTGCTTCGAACCTCATCGATCGACTTGAATATTAATGCGCCTTATGAGCATTTTTATATGGTCAGCATCGTTTCAGCGCTGGCGCTCGTGCTTGCGATTGCGGTTGGTTTTGTTGCGATACGGCTGCGTAATATTAAAATCAGCTTTTTGTCTTTATCCTATGTGTCGCTGGCGACACTGTTCCTGCTGCACGGCTTGTCCACTCCGGGGTTCCATTTACATCATTTTGGTATTCCAGGCAGCGCAGCTCAGCTAAGCGTGCTGTTCGCAGCCGTTTGGCTATGGCTATCCTCCTTTTCTGTTGATCAGCCGCTAGTCAAGTGGCTTGCAGGGTGTCAACGCCATCTGATGCCGGTATGGTCAACGCTGCTGCTTATATTTTGCGCGGTGCTTTGGGTATTTCCGGATATAACCGACTTGTTTTATCTGCAGTCAGCGCTGATGAGGTGGGCGGTCACTCTCGTTATTATTGGAATAATCGGCTCTACTATGCTCCGTTATTTGAAGAACTATCTTTCTACCCGCTTTCCTCTGCAGCTTGCCGTTGTCTACAGCGCGGGCTGGATGATCATCGCTCAAATTATTTTGGTTACAGGGCAGCTTTGGAGTACGAGCTGGTGGCTGTACCATTTCCTGCTGCTTGGCTCCGTAATCATTATGGTGGCGGGCATTATCAAGCAATATAAGAGCTCTGGTTCCATTACGGCATCCGTAAAGCTTATGTTTCGAGCAAATCCGCGGGATTGGATCAATAACCATATTTCTCCTAGCGTGAAGAAGCTGATCATGGCCACTGAGGCTCGCGATTCGTATACGGCGGGTCATAATTATCGGGTTGCCTTGTATGCGTTCATGCTGGGGGAAGAGCTTGGACTGTCCTCGGAGGAGCTTCGCGCCATTGCACAGGGCGGACTTGTCCATGATGTAGGCAAGCTGAATACGCCCGACCATATCCTGAACAAGCCCGGCAAGCTGATGCCGGAGGAAAGGCAAGTGATCGAGGAGCATCCTGTGACTGGCTATGATCTATGCAAACGGCTGGGCTTCATGCCGGCAGAGCTGTCCATCATACGCTCGCATCATGAGAAATGGGACGGCAGTGGTTACCCGGATCAGTTGACGGGCGAGCAAATTCCGCTGCTTGCGCGCGTGACCGCCGTTGCGGATGTCTACGATGCGCTGACATCTTCGCGTTCTTATCGAAAAGCGATGACGCATGAAGCGGCAATGCGCATCATCGTGGATGAGAGCGGAAAGCATTTCGATCCGCGCTGCGTACAGGCCTGGGTGCAGTTTGTCCGTGAGAAACCGGCATTTTTCGAGGAGACGGCAAGGAACAGCCCGCATTTGAAGCTTGAGCTGACGCCGGCAAAATAGCAGCATTTCCTTTTTCATGGCTGCAAAGGTAAGATAACAGAGAATAAGCAATTCCAATAAGATGCTGGAGGATATTATAAATGACTTATTTAGCGGCTAGTGAGCGATACGAGAGCATGAAGTATAACCGGGTAGGGCGCAGCGGATTGAAGCTCCCGGCTATTTCCCTTGGCTTATGGCATAATTTTGGCGGTGTTGACCGCATTGAGAATGGACGGGCTATGGTTCGCCGGGCGTTCGATTTAGGCATCACCCATTTCGACCTTGCCAACAATTACGGTCCGCCTCCAGGCTCGGCGGAGGAGATGTTCGGTCAAATCCTGAAGCAGGATCTGGCTGCTTATCGAGACGAACTGATCATCTCGACGAAAGCAGGCTATTATATGTGGGAGGGACCCTATGGCGAATGGGGATCCCGCAAATATCTTGTGTCCAGCCTGGATCAAAGCCTGAAGCGAATGAACCTGGAATATGTGGACATTTTCTATCATCACCGTCCGGACCCGGATACGCCGCTTGAAGAAACGATGGCTGCACTCGATCATATCGTTCGACAAGGCAAGGCGCTTTATGTCGGGCTCTCGAATTACAGCGCTGAGCAGACGGCAGCCGCTTCCAAAATTCTCAAGGAGCTCGGTACCCCTTGCCTGATTCATCAGCCGTCCTATTCGATGTTTAACCGCTGGATTGAGGATGGTCTGCAGGATGTGCTGGAGCAGGAAGGAATCGGCTCGATCGTATTTTCTCCGCTTGCCGGCGGACTGTTGACGAATCGATATTTGAACGGCGTTCCATCGGATTCGCGCGCTGCGGGCCCGAGCGTATTCCTGAACACAGATCAAATTACGAGCAGCAAGCTGAGCAAGGTGAAGCAGCTGCATGAGCTTGCGCAGGAGCGCGGCCAAACTCTTGCCCAAATGGCGCTTGCTTGGGTGCTGAGAGGCGGCAAGGTGACCTCGGCCTTAATTGGCGCAAGCCGGGTTGAGCAAATTGACGATAATGTTGCGACACTGAGCCGTCTCGATTTCAGCGAGGAAGAGCTGGCACGGATTGAAGCGATTTTATCCGCTGAGTAAGGACGAGACAATAGACAGCTATGCTTGATGAAGCAAGCATGTAGAACGCTAGAGTAGGGCCCGCGGCTGCGCGGCCTGCTCTAGCGTTTTTTCTTCTCCAAATAGAGGATAGAAGGTATAATAGTGTCAAAGTTCGGTAGATACGATTAAAAGCGGATTGGAAGGGGAAAGCAGCTTGAACAGGATGTCATTGCGAACCAAAGGTTTGATACTGATTGTTCTCATTTCTTTAATTCCGCTGCTTGTAGCTGGCGTTGGCAACTATTCTGCCGTTAAGCAGGCAATGCTGCAATCCGAGATGGAGAAATTAAGCAGCAAGCAAAGCAGCCGGGCGAATAGTCTGGCTGCTTCGATGGCCATTTACAGGGCAGAGGCGCTGGTCATGAGCCGGACGGAAGTGGTACGCTTCGGAACGGACCAGGAGCGCAGCCAATATTTTGACAGGGAGCTTGTGCGGAGCGGCTTTACCTACTATTCAATCGGCTTTATTGATAAGGAAGGAATGGCCAAGCGGACCGACGGCGCGCCGATAGACGTATCGGACGAGCCTTTTTTTCAAGAGGCGATTAAGGGCAGGGTCGTGATAACTGATCCTTTCAAGCCGGATTTTTCCGATGTGCCGCAGACGCTTATTGTCGTGCCTGTTTATGGAACGATACAGGAAGTGAAAGGGCTCGTCTATATTTCCATCCAGCTGTCCGCGATCAAAGCGCACTTTGTATTCGAGGAACCAAATGCAGTCATGCATGTATGGAATGATCAAGGCATGGTCATCTTCAGCCCGGACGAGAAGCAGGAGCAGACAGCGGCAAAGCAATTCGACAGAGATGCTGAATTATTTCCTATTGTGGACAGCTTGCTCGCGATGGAGGATGGCATGGTTGAAGTCATGCTTGATGGCGGGAAGCACGTTGTTTTCCATACGAAGGTCAAGGGCACGCCATGGCGATTCGTGCTGCAAGAGCCCATATCCGTGCTGGAGGAGCAGGTATCGCCTATTTTCTGGCGCATATTTACGACGATCGCCGTATCCGAGGCCATTATCGTGATCTTCTTCTATCTTTATTTTGAACGGATTATTAAGCGGTTGGAGCCTATTCTGGGCGTTACGGAGCAAGCGGCGGATGGCCGCTTCGAAGCGGAGCATTTGGCGGTAGAGCCGCATGACGAGATTGGGCTGCTGGCGCATTCCGTTAACGGAATGATGGAGCAGCTGCAGAAAATGTTCGATCGTCTCGAAGCCATTATTAATCAGAATCAATATGCCTTTATCGTACTTGACGACAAATATAAAGTCAGTTATTTAAACAAAACTGCAGAAGAGATGCTGGGTTATAAAACAGAGGAGCTGGCGGGCGTTGCCACACCGCTCTTGTTCATGGATTTGGAGGAAATTCGCGAGGAGGCTGAGAAGCTCTCGATTAGACTGGGACGGACGGTTCCGCCGGGACTTGAGGTGTTCAAGGAGCTTCGCAGCGAGAGTTTCTCCTATGAACGGGAATGGACCTTTATCCACAAGGATGGTACGCGTATTCCTACGCTGGACAGCTCGAATGGGCTTCGCGATCGCAATGGACGCTTCTCTGGCGTTGTCGGCATGGTGCTGGATATTTCCGATAGGAAGCATGTTGAGAAAGCCCGCAACCGATTGCTCGAAATCGTCGAATCGGCCAAAGACTTAATCGCCTCGGTTGATACGAACGGCAGAGTCGTCTATATGAATCGCGCGGGCAGAGAAATGCTCGGTCTTATAAACATCACGGTAGAGGATCAAGAGCTGGAGCAGTACGTACAGCCTCAGATGTATGCGGAGCTGGTGAAGGGAGCCGAGAAGGCGAGAGAATTCGGCTTCTGGGAAAGTGGAGCCAAGCTTCTGAAGATTGATGGACAGCCGGTGCATGTCTCCATGGTTGTCGTTTACCATAAGGATGAGGAGACAGGCGAGGAGTTTTTCTCCTGTATCGCCCGCGACATTTCGGAGCAGAAGATGATTCAAGAGAAGCTTGTCCGCGCCACGCTTGATGCAGAGGAGGCAAACCAGGCCAAGAGCCGGTTCCTGGCGCTCATGAGCCATGAGATTAGAACGCCGCTCAACGGCATTATCGGCTTGGCGCAGCTGATGCGCAAAACCGGACTTTCTGCTTCACAAAAGGATTACATGGACAAGATGCACACGTCCTCGGACACGCTTCTGCGCATTATTAATGATATTTTGGACTTCTCCAAAATTGAAGCGGGCAAGGTAGACATCGAGCTGCTGCCCTTCCAGCCGGATGAGCTTATGCATCGGTTAACCGATCAGTTGAGCGTATTTATGGGAGGAAAGGAGCAGTTCGAGTTTATCATCGATACGCCTGAGCATTTGCCGCAAAGCATTATCGGCGATGCGCTGCGGCTTGAGCAGGTGCTGCTCAATCTGTGCATGAATGCGATTAAGTTTACGAATAGAGGCCGGGTGAAGCTCCAGCTGGATATCGTGTCGGAGTCTGACGATGAGGTGAGCATCCGCTTTCTCATTGCGGACACGGGCATCGGCATGAGCGCAGAGCAGGTCGCAAAGCTGTTCAAGCCTTTTACGCAGGCAGATGGCTCGACAACGCGCAAGTTCGGCGGGACGGGTCTTGGACTCGTGATATCGAAATCATTAGTTGAATTAATGGGCGGCCAGCTCGAAGTATCAAGCGCGGAGCGTGTGGGAAGTCAATTTTATTTTACGCTGCCGTTTGCTGTTGTGCATAAACGCAACGAGCTGCCATGGCGGGTTCGTGAGGATTTGCGAGAGCAGCCTGTCTGGATCGTCGAAGACGATGAAGGGATGCTGGCGCATTGGAGCGCGATCGTAGAAAATTTTGGCCTCACCCCCATTGTGTTTCAATCCTGGAAGACGGCTAAGGAGCGTCTTCAGCGAATCGGAGCGGGCGCCCTCCCGAAGCTAATTATTCTGGATATGGAGATGCCCGATATGTACGGGGCTGAGACTTGGTTGGAATTCCACCGGGAAGCGGAAGCGGCCGGGGTGAAAAGCATTGCGATGACGACTTCCTACGGTCGCGATGAAATGATGCAGCTGCCTGCTGAGCAGCGACCGCTCACGCTGTTGATTAAGCCGATCCTTCGAACGGGCATGCTTCGCGCGCTGGAAGGAGCTTTCGATCATAAGACGAAGGACGGCGTTGTTCATAGAAGCGCCTCGCCTGTTGCTGCCAGGCTGGAGGCGGCTGTGCATACGCGTATTCTGCTGGCGGAGGATAATAAAATCAATCAACTGGTTGCCATTGAGATTTTGAAGGAGCAGGGCTACGAGGTCGGCTTGGCGGAGAACGGCGAGGAGGTGCTTCATAGGCTTGAGGAGGAGAGCTGGGACCTCATTCTTATGGATATTCATATGCCGGTCATGGACGGCTCGGAGGCGGTCCGCATCATTCGCAGCCAGTCGAAGTATGATAATATTCCGATTATTGCGGTAACGGCGAATGTGCTGCGAAACGACCATGAGCGATATTTGAAGCTGGGTATGAACGACGTCGTGACGAAGCCTATTTCCTCCGACGGTTTGCATAAGGTTATCTTGTACTGGCTTAAGGAGAGCCGCAAGCGAATAGCGGAGCCAACGGTTAAGCCGGCGGAGCATGCTGTGCAGGCGGCTTCACAGCATGCTCAAGCGAGTATAGGCGTGCTGCCGCAAGTGAAGGGAATGGATGTGAACGAAACCCTTGTTAAGGTAAATGGAAAGACTCCGATTCTCATACATATGTTGAATCAGTTCCGGCTCGATTATGATAAGTTTGCGGATCAGCTGCGCGAGACGCTTCGGAGCGGGGAGATCGAAGCTGCCAAACGGATGGTACATACCTTGAAGGGTGCTGCAGGGTATTTATCTGCACATGAATTGTTAGACGCTGTATATGAGGCTGAGCGATTGATAAAGCAAGGGGCATACGATAGCGATGAGCTGCAGGGCGCTATTAATCGTATTGAGGCGTCTCAAAAGATTCTTATGGAAGGGCTGGACGAGGCTCTTCAGTTATTCGACAAAAACAGCTAACAAAATTCTAACAAATTGTTGTCCCTTTTATGTCGGTATTGTATAGTAGAGTTACAAACAATATTCGACAGAAATCTTCAATCCTGAAAAAGGGTGACGACAATGTATAAAGTACTAGTTATCGAAGATGATGTCATGATGAGTGATATGCTGTCCATGTATTTATCTGAAGAGGGCTATTCGGTCATGCAAGCTTACCGCGCTGATGAAGGCTTGCGGCTTGCTGCCGATTTTGCTCCGGACCTAGTACTGCTTGATTTGATTTTGCCTGATTTGGACGGCATGGAGGTATGCGAGCTCATTCGCAAGCGATCTAACGTTCCAATTATGATTTTGTCGACGAAGAGTGAGGTATCCGAGCGAGTACAGGCTTTGAAGGCCGGAGCAGATGATTACATGTGCAAGCCCTTCAGCATGCATGAAATGTCAGCCCGCGTCGAGGCATTAATTCGTCGTTCGAATTCAAATTCATTACAAACAGAGGCAGTACAGCAGGTGGCTGCCGCCGTAGATGTGCCAGAGGTGAATGAACCGATTCAGCTTGATTTCGAGAGACGGCTGCTGCTCGTTCGCGGTGAGCTGGTAGAGACAACCTTCTCGGAGTATGAGCTGATGAAGCTGTTTTTGGCTCATCCGGGTAAGGTATTTAGCAGAGAAGAACTTATTAATGCGATTCGCGGCTTCGATTCGTTCGTGACAGACCGCGCCATCGACGTACATATTGTTAATCTACGGAAGAAAATTGAACAGAATCCGAAGGAGCCTAGACTCATTCGGACGGTGTGGGGCTTCGGCTACAAGTATACGGCCAAGCATCCGGCTGTAAGCAAGGGTTAAGGCTAATAGGGTACTATCTTAGGGAGCTATTCCGCTAATGCGGAGCGGCTCTTTTTTTGTGTGCTCTTCCCTGTTTTCGCTTACATGCTCTATATCATCCGTATAACTTCCGCTCCTGTTAAAATATCTAACATTAACCTAAATGAATCTTGCTAATTTACCTAATACTTGTATGGCAAAATAATAGTATGTAAATATCCGATTGGGACGGTGAATAAGTGAAATGGATGTTTTAACCGGTCTTCCCAGCCGCAAGGAGGCTTTTGCACAGCTGGAGGCGGCTGTTCATGCTGTGCGTGCGGCAGGGAAGCGGATGGTCGTAGCGTTGGTGGATTTGGATCGTTTTTACCGAGTAAATGAAACGAGAGGGATGGAGTTCGGAAATCATGTTCTTCGTATGATGAGTCATCGTCTGTCAGAGGCTAGGATAGGATCGTCAACCGTCAGCCGAGTGGGCGGAAACACATTTCTGGTGGCTGTGCCGGTGGAGCAGGAAGAGGATGATCGGGCTATCCATGCGGTGGAGTTCATTAAAAATGCCGTTGAACGTCCCATTGATGTGCACGGCACAGAGCTGTACCTTACTTCCAGTATTGGCGCAGCCTTATATCCGCAGGATGGACGGACAAGTGAACTGCTCATATGCCGTGCGGAATCCGCTTTGCATCAGTCGAAGGAGAAGGGCGGCAATCGTGCTCAGTTCTATAATACGGAGGATACGCTGCAGCTTAATCGCCGCATCGATGTAGAGGCTGCGCTTAGACCCGCCTTATATTTAAGACAGTTCCATCTTAGCTATCAGCCTATTTACCGAATGGAAGACGGCAGGCTTAGAGGCTTTGAAGCGTTAATTCGCTGGAACCATCCGGAGCTGGGCAAGGTTACGCCTAATGAGTTTATCCCGATTGCCGAGTATAATGGGCTTATTGTTCCGATCGGTGAATGGGTGCTTCGGGAAGCGTGCAAAACACTCGCAGATATGAGAAAATACGGCTTGGACGGTTTGCTTATGTCGATAAATGTATCACCGCTGCAGCTGCAGGATCCCGCTTTTCCACGAACCGTGCAAAACATACTTCACGAGTATGGACTGGATTCGTCGTTTCTTGAGGTGGAAATAACGGAAAATATTATGATTCATTCCTCGGATGCGACGATAGCTACGCTTAGCCGGCTTCGTGCCGAAGGCGTGCGTGTTGTTCTGGATGACTTTGGCACGGGCTACTCCTCCTTGACGAATTTGATGCAATTGCCGATTCAATGCTTGAAAATCGATAAATCCTTTATTAACCAGATTGATCTGCAGAGTGCGGAACGGGTTATCGTGGAAGGCATTATCAAGCTTGTTCACAAGCTTGGGCTTGAGGTTATTGCGGAAGGCGTGGAATACGAGAAGCAATATGAGCTGCTGCGTGAATGGGGCTGCAACTACGTACAAGGTTTTCTTCTTGGCAAACCGATGGCGCCGGATGACCTTGATCTATCTACTATACAGCGTTCCGATTATAGCAAGGGGTAATATGAGCAGTTCCGAGGGCCGTCACAGCGGCCTCCGGGGCTGTTTTTTGTGTGTGCGCATGTTAGGGAATATAGCCGCAAAAAAAGCAAAAAACCCGATGGCTCGCTTCACAGCGTTTGCCATCAGGTCTCTTTGGTCCGGCGCATTAGCTTACTTCCAGATAAAGCTTGGTGCCGTCGTTATATTGAAAAATAGCTACGTCACGGACCATTTCAACGGATTTAATTTTTCTCCATTTTTTGCGGAAATCAAAGTCCAGCTCCAACTCGTGCAATTTATGATTAAGCAGTTCTAAAGATGCTGATTGTTCGTTTGGGTAGTAGACAGGGACAGAACGACTCTTGAAGGTAACGATTTTCATCATTTCATCTGACACCTCCGATCGATTTACCCCATTCTAACGCAAACCTTTTAGCCTCTTATGAAACTGCCGTAAGGATTTTGTTTACTTTGCTTGCACTTTCCTAACAAAAAGCAGTTTAAGGGCAGGCGAGTCTGATGTCATTGTCATTCTCTTATGATTGTCATGGTTGGAGGAGTAGAAGCTCTCTAAAGCTCTGGTTGCTGGTTAGGGCATAAATGAAAGCAAGAATAGCAAGATGAAGCGGATAAAAGCTTCGCCAAACGATGCGGGGCACTCGGACTCGGTCAGCGCTGCGCATAAAGTCCGGCATGTAAATAATGAGAAGGGTAGCGAACAAGCTGAAGAATTGAATCCACCAGCCCTTTACTAATAGACTAACCATATTTAGCGAAAAGTGAAACAGGGTCATCCATTGCATCGCAGCATAGCGATAAATGAGGACGAGAATCACGACGTAGGCGCCATAGCTGAACGGCAGTGCCTCCAGCAGCACGATAAAGGCCCCGGCAGTTAAGTAGGTCGCGACGGGCTTATCCTGCCAACGATCTAACAGAAGGAGCATCAGCAGACACATAAATAAGGAGCCGACCGTATTCACCTCAAGCTGGTAGAAGGCGAATTGATAGGGAAGCTGCGATAGGACAGCAATCCACGCAATTCGCTTCAAATAACGATGAATATCGCGGGTACGAAAGTATCCAAGCACGATCGCGTAAGCGTAGAAAGGCAATGCCAGCCGTCCAATGATTCTCCATGCAAGCTCATCAGGGAACCATATAAGCCCAATATGATCAATCAGCATCGTAAGCATAGCTAGAAATTGTATGGCAATCACCTTCATTCTCAGCGGTTGCATCCAGTATACCACATGGGGTGGCCGAAAGTATGAAGAGGACCTCCGTGCCGCTTCGCGCGAATTAGGAGGTCCTCATCTTATAAATTTGTTCGCAGCAGCTTCTAAAGGCCTGCATTCTTCTGCAGCCGCCGCGCAATTTCCATGAAATCCTCCTGCGAGATCCCCGGGGCGAATTCCTCGGGCACCCCGCTCAAATCAGGCATCGGCGCGCCCTGTGGAGCCCCTTGAATGACCTCAAGCTCTGCGCCAGTAAGCGGATTCTGACCGTTCCAGATAAGGACAATATCCTTGTAGTCGTTCGGGCTGAAAGTATACAGCTTGTTGCCAAGCCCCATCGCTTCATATTTGCGTGCAGCTTCAAAGCTGTTATTGCTGAGATTTGGTATAGGCAGCATCTTCGTAACATCTACGCCTGTCGCAATTTCCAGCGCCTTCGCATAGGCGAGTATATGCACGCCGCCTCTTACCAGCAAATAACCGATCATTGCGCGCGCTGTCGGATGGTCAGTCATTTCGTAGACGCGCATCTTATGCGTCCGGGCCCCGCATTCCAGGAAAAAGTTATGCAGCAGATCGAGCACGAGATTGCCGCTGCTGAACACGTTGTCGCCCGTCCACGCCCGGCCCATGGAATCGCCGGGCAGCGAGGTTTGCGCGGTCGCAATAAAAAAATAACTGTTGCGCTTATCCTTGCTCTCCTTCAGCGGCGCCGAGTTGGGATCACCAGGACTAGTGGTGCCTGTAAGCACCATATTAATCGCCGTGGATACGAGCTCGACATGGCCAAATTCCTCCGCCGTAATGCTCGACACCAGATCATAGAACGGCTTGAGCTTTTTCCGCTCGCGAAAGTTAAAAGACTGGAACATATAATTGTTTAACGTCGACATCTCGCCATATTTTCCGCCAAGCAGCTCTTGAACAGCCGCGGCAGCGTTCGCATCCGCATAAGGGGATGGAGGAAGCTCAATCTGTAACCGGTTTAATCGTTCAAACATGAGTCTGCACACCTCCTAACGACAATTGGATATCGTTTATAAGTATGATGGCGAACGCTGTCCTAGACCGCCAATGTTTAACAGGGCCACGGAAAAAGAGCTTCAATTTCAGCGATAGACAGGCAGCAAGCGTCCATACCAATCTCTCAAATTCTCATAGAATAGAGTATGTTCGATGAGAGGGGGGAGAAAAATGTCTTCCAAACTTAAAGTGGAAATTCGCAATGTGAAATCGAATGTCAAAGCGACAAGCCGCACTCGTATATCGAGCTGCAATTGCAACGACAACAACAAAAGCGGGAGTCGCATGAATCAAACTAGCGGCAACCGCACAAGCGGTAATCGCACAAATGGTAACCGCACTAGCGGCAATCTTAACGATCAAAAAAGCAACGGATGCAAACAGGATCGAGCCGTAGCAGGCGTGCAGGATGCGGGGAAAGAACTGAGTGAATTTTTTAGGAAGCTAAAAAATGAAGAAGTTGCGGAAAAGCTTGTCAGAGCAATCCGTAACCGAGATGCAAAAACCATTAATCATCTGCTGGAGTGCGACTGCCGTGTTGTAAGCTTCTTCCGTTTGCAGGATAAGGATTGTGTCCGGGTATTCTGTGCATTTGGCCGCTTCAATGATGTTACTGTTACCTTCGATATTTGCATAAGACGTTTCTAATATTCTAGCAAACACGACTGCAGCTGAAACTAAATGAATTCAAATAGAATCGTCCTGTAGCTTAAGGACGATTCTATTTGTCGTTTAAGGCTTCAATGTGAAGTGCAGCACTTGGGAGAGAGGCTGGGGGCTTCGCGGTTCAGTCTTTAAGCCTAGGTGCAAGACGGGTGTCACGTGCATCCGTGTAAAGCCCGAAGCACGCTTGCATAATAAGAAGGCTCACGAGGCACGAACTGATTGGCATTTACATTGCGCTTTACAGGAATCAGCAAGCCGCTCGCAGCGTCAAGCTCCACACCCTGAACCGCTGCCTCCTGACGGGAGCCTTCGAACATGGCAATCATCTCCTCCAGATCCGCTTCGTACAAACCGGCTACTTCATCGGGCTGCAGCCGCAGCTCCGCTAGCGGCACCTCACAGACGAGGCCAAATACGTCGCTAACCTCCCGGTCAATAAATGCAGCTCCGCGCACAACGCCGCTTGCTTCCTCGCGAATTTGTCCGAGTGGAATGAGCTGCTCGAACTCGGCTGATACGCCAAGCTCCTCCTCGAGCTCGCGTATTGCTTCACGTATCGTCTCGCCTGCGGTCAAATGACCGGCAGCTGTAATGTCATAGCAGCCCGGATTCGTATCCTTGCCTGCCTGGCGAAGCTGGAAACGGACAAAGCGGCGATTGGCTTCGCGCCTTGTCAGCCAGCAATGAAAGGTGCGATGCCAATACCCGTTCGCATGCGTCTGCGCGCGTGTGGCCGTTCCGAGCGGACGAAGCTGCTCGTCGTAAATATCGAACAGTTCATCAGCCATGCGATGCGGCCTCCAGCTGGGAAGTGCAGTGCTTGCAGCGAGTTGCTTTGATCGGCACGTTGGACAAGCAGTATGGGCACTCCTTCTCGGTTGGCGCCGCCGGCTCTTCCTCTTTCTTATCCTTGCGGCGAAGCGCATTAATTCCTTTGACGAGCAGGAATATACAGAAAGCAACAATTAGAAAGTCCAGCAAAACATTAATGAATTGTCCGTAGGCGATGGCGGCGGCTTCTGCTTTTTGCGCATCATTCATACCTGTCGTATCAACCAGATAAAGCTTCAAATGCTTGAAGTTTACGCCTCCCAAAATTCTCCCGATCGGAGGCATAATCACATCATTAACGAGAGAAGTGACAATTTTGCCAAAAGCACCGCCAATAATAACGCCGACCGCGAGGTCGATCACATTGCCCTTCATGGCAAACTCTTTAAATTCCTTTATAATTTTCATCAATTTGTCTCCTTCGAAATGCTCTGGTATTGTCCTATTGCATCGAACCTATCCTATTATAATAACTCAATAGGATTAGAAGAGAAACGCCCTCGTAATTTCTGACAAAAATCCACAAATTTTTATGAAACAAGAAAGGATTTTCCGTCAAATTGTCGAATTTCAGTATTTGCAAGTAAATTTATGGATATATAAGGAGTGTCATGAATCACTCTATAATTGAAGGTAACCCCTACTATTTATTGATGTCGCTGATCGTGATATGCTATGCCTCTTATTCGATGCTGAAAATGATCGAGCAGAAGCCAAAGGAACGAGCGATTAGGGTAAACTGGCTGTTAAGCGGCGCTTCCGTATTTGGATTAAGCCTGTGGATGATGCATGTCGTATCGCTGCTTGCATCAGATCGCAGAATGAATATGAATTGGAATATGTTTTTTGTATTAATTTTGTGCTGCGCCATAACCTACACTGCTCTGCTTGTGCTTAAGAAGGAGGGGCTGTCCAGAAGCCGATACATACTTAGCGCCATCTTAATGGCGATAGGCGCTGCCTTCCTCCAATATTTGTCGATGATGTCCGATACGGTGACGAAGCTGGAGATGAACTGGTGGTTGTTTGCGCTTTCTATTTTTGTCAGCTTCATTGGCGCATTTCTGGCTTTTTATTGGTTAGAGGAGCGGCCAAGCAAGTACAAAGTAAGAAGCAGTCTGGCGCTTGGCTTGTCGAACATGCTGATGTACCAAATTAGTATACATGCCTTGAAGTTCGAGTACAGTGATTTTCTATCTACGGAAAAATTCAACGGCTACTTACTGCTATTAGCCTTTCTGCTTGGGGTGGCTACGTTAATCATTCTCAGCTTTATTCTTACGACATGGTTTGCAACCAATAAATACAGCCAAATCGATGAACGATACAAGCTGCTCGTCGAAAATTCAATGGATACCATTGCGCTAATCAGTTCGG
Organism: Paenibacillus praedii; assembly: GCF_049725345.1. NCBI lineage: Bacteria > Bacillati > Bacillota > Bacilli > Caryophanales > Paenibacillaceae > Paenibacillus > Paenibacillus praedii. The sequence goes on from NZ_JBMWAM010000020.1 coordinate 32,661, forward strand.
GGAAGTGGGAATTTATGAATCGGGCAGGATTGCATCTGTTCGAAGCGGAGAATGAGAAGGAAATGATTGGCTCAAGCCTCTATGCGCTGCTGGATGAGAAATATCATAACGAGATGATGGAGTGGCTGGCGGCGGGACAAGCCGAGGAGCAGCCTTTGATCAAGCCGATCGAGCTGCAATGGAGGTCGATGAAGGGCACGCTGCTGCATACGGAGATGGTAAGAGCGAGCTCAACTTTCTCTGGCAAGCAAGTTGAACAGGTCATTATCCGTAATATTTCCGAGCGCAAAAAAAATGAAGAACTGCTTATTAATTCAGAGAAGCTGTATGTGGCAGGTCAATTAGCAGCCGGAATTGCGCATGAAATACGCAATCCGCTCACCTCACTCAAAGGGTTCCTGCAGCTCATTGCAACAGGCAGGGGCAACAGCAGCCATTTCTATGACATTATGAAATCGGAGCTTATCCGTATTGAATCGATTGTCAGTGAGCTGCTAATGCTCTCGAAGCCTCAAATTTATGATTTTGCGTACCAGGACGCTCGTCAGATTATGGCGGAAACAGTCACTCTGCTGGAAACGCAAGCGATTCTGCATGACGTTACGATTGAATTTCGTGCGAAGCAACGGCCGCTCTGGGTGATAGGTGTTGAGAACCAATTGAAGCAGGTATTTATTAATGTGCTCAAAAATGCGATCGAAGCGATGGCAAGCGGCGGCGTTGTCACCATTGATATGTTCCTCGGGGAAGAGGGGTGGATTGTGATACGCATTCAAGATGAGGGCCCTGGCATATCGAAGGAGCAGCTATCCAGTCTAGGTCAGCCGTTCTATACGACGAAGGATAAGGGGACAGGCCTCGGACTGATGGTGACCTACAAGATCGTTGATAATCATCAAGGACAAATAACAGCTGAAAGCAAGATGGGAGAGGGTACGACGTTCATTATTCGCTTGCCTTACAAGGAGCGTCCCTCGTTAGTCGATTCGGCAAAGGAGAATGACTGAAACCTAAATTTGAAGACATCGTAATATGCTATTGCAGTAAGGACATTTTTGCAATCGAGTGGAGGTCGTTTTGATGTTTAATCGTTTTTTGGCCAGTATTGGAATTGGCTCTGCTAAAATTGATACGCTGCTCGAGAAGCCTCGGTATGCTCCCGGTGAATTGGTGCAGGGAGTGGTGAAAATACAAGGCGGCAGTGTGGAGCAGCGTATTGAAACGATCCAGCTGTCGGTGATGACAGAATATATGCGCGAAAGCAATGATACTAAAATGACGCAGCACGGGCAGGTCGGCCGATTCCATGTGAGTGCGCCTTTCGTGCTGCAGTCGGGTGAATATCGCGAGGTGCCGTTCTCGTTCCAGCTGCCCCATCAGACGCCGCTAACGATCGGACGCGCGCCTGTGTGGGTGAAGACGGAGCTGGATGTTCGCGGCGGCGTGGATCCCAGCGATAATGACCGTATCGAGGTTGTGCCGTCGGCGGCGATGAACACGGTACTTGAGGCCATCCAATTGCTGGGTTTCCGCCTGCGCAAGGCGGAATGCGAATACTCTTCGCGCCTTGGGCGAGGGATGCCATTCATTCAAGAGCTGGAGTTCGTGCCGACGACACAGTTCCGCGGACAGCTTGATGAGCTTGAGCTGATGTTCTACCCGTCGGATCGCGAGCTTGAGCTTGTGCTTCAGATCGATCGCCGCGCTCGCGGGCTATCCAGCTTTTTCGCGGAGGCAATGGACATGGATGAATCCTTTGTCCGCGTTCGCTTCTCGAACGAGCAGCTGGCTAAAGGACCAACCCCGCTTGCGCATGAGCTGGCTGATATTATTGCGAGGTATGCATAAGAGAAAAGCTTTGGCGGACATATCGGCGATGCGGCATTAAAAGGGCGGTGCAGGGATGAAACCTGCACCGCTATTTTTTTGTGTGAAGGGCGGAGCATGACGGGGACTATCGCCTTTGTTAGGGTCTGCCGTGCAAGAAGCAAGATTTTCGGTATAATAAGCAGAAGGAGGGGATGACATTGGCGGAACCGCTTAAGGCAATATTTGATGGGGACTTTATTGAACAATTTGCGGCTTTGGTGAAGACGGCGTGGAGCCCTTTTGACGAGACGGCATTTGCAAGACATGTGAGGGAAGGCGAATGGGCGCAGCTGGAGCTGAAGGCCCGTACGAGAAGAATAACGGAAGCGCTTGGCGCAGCTTTGCCGGCTTCGTACGAAGAGGCGCTGACGATTTTATATCGGATAGATGAGAAATGTACAGGACTGCCGTATTTGTTTTTCCCGGATTTTGTAGAGGTATACGGGCTGGAGCGGGACAATTGGGATCGCTCATTAGCAGCATTGGAGCGATTTACGGCGCGTTCGACGTCGGAGTTTGCGATCAGGCCGTTTATATTGGCTGACCCCGAACGTTTAGTCGCTCAGATGCTCGCCTGGGCCGACCATCCGAATGAGCATGTGCGCCGGCTGGCGAGCGAGGGCATTAGGCCGCGGCTCCCATGGGCGCAGGCGCTGCCGGTCTTTAAGCGTGACCCGGCGCCAATCATTCCGATATTGGATAAGCTCAAGCAGGACCCTTCACTCTATGTACGCAAGAGTGTGGCTAATAATTTGAATGATATCGCGAAAGATCATCCCGGTCTTGTGACTGAGCTTGCTGCAGCCTGGCTCGGCAAGGACGAACGAACGGATTGGATCGTGCGTCATGGCTGCCGTACGCTCATTAAGCGGGCTGATCCTCGCGTGATGGCTTTGTTCGGCTATACAGCCCATGAGGAGCAGGACAGTGAAGCTATGCCGCTTGCAGTGGAAGCTGCCCTCGAAATATCGCCTGCCGTTGTATCGGTCGGAGGAGAGACCGCTCTGCATTATTATGTAAGGGTGCGCGAGGGGGAGAAGGTGAAGCTTCGCATCGAGTATGGCATTGATTTCGTGAAATCCGGCGGCAAGACGTCGTTGAAGCGATTTTTGCTTTCTGATCGTGAATATGCCGGCGGCGCTGTCTTTGAAGGAGAACGCATACATCGCTTCGCAGATTTAACGACACGCAAGCATTATAGCGGCGTTCATCGCATATCACTCTGGGTTAATGGCAGAGAGCTCGTTTCTGCGGAGCTGTTGGTGACGGAGGCGACGCGCATATGACCATTGGCGCACGGGTTCTAAAGACAGGGATGGCCGTCGCGCTGGCAATTTACATGAGCAGTGTGTTCGGCTTTGCATCGCCGCTGATTGCGGCGGTCGCGGCTATTTTCACGATTCAGCCGTCAATTTATCGATCGTGGCAGCGGGTGACGGATCAGGTACAGACCAATTTGCTGGGCGCGCTCCTCGCGATTGCAGCGGTTCAGCTGTTCGGACACACGCCGATTGCGGTCGGGCTTGTCTGTATCGTGGTCATACTGATCAGTATTCGATTGAAGATGGAGAGCACGATTAGCTTGACGCTCGTGACCGTCGTAGCGATCATGGAAGCGCAAGGACAAGGGTGGGATGTAGCGCTGGAGCGGCTGCTGATGGTCCTGACCGGAATTGGCGCATCCTTCTTCGTCAATGTGCTTGTCTTTCCTCCGCGGCCGCGCCGTCAATTTCAAGCGCAGGTTCGGCAAGCCTACAGCGAGCTCTCGCTGCTGCTTCGGACAGCGGTGTCCAATGAGATGAAGGAGCAGGTCTTCAATGAAGAGAAGGAGAAGCTGCACGGGACGCTCCGCAAGCTGGAGGAGAGCCATTCTGTATTTGAAGAGGAGCGCAAGGTGCTGGCGAAGACGAAGATCAGCCATGCCAGGCAGGTTCTCTTATCCAAGCAAATGATCAAGGCGCTGCAAAAAGGGGCTGATCTGCTTGATGTGGTGGAGGAGCATTATTTTGCAGCCCCGAGCGCTGGTGAATGGGCAGTGCGCTTCGACCGGCGAATCGAAGACTTGACGAAGTACCATGAGCATATATTGCTGAAGGCTGAGGACAAAATGAAGCCTAATGCCGTTCTTGAACCGGAGGAAGAGCGCGAAGATCTGCTGGTGAAGGAGCTGACCGCTGCGATCATAGAGGATCCGGGCGAGCATAAACGGCTTGTCTTTGTCGCCTCGGGCATTTTCGAGTATGCGTATCATTTGCGCCGATTGGAGAAGTTGCTCGATCAAGTGCAGCAGCGGGAGGATCACGGGAAGCGGGAGCCTGAGGACGAAGAGATGAAGAAAGAGTCGCAGACGTAATGGGAAAGAGAGGACAGACGTCATCGGAAAGCGCTGCAGACGTAATTGGATAGGTCAGGTTAAATAAACAGCAGGCTGGAGACGCGAATTGAAGCGCTCTGGCCTGCTGTTGGCTCGTTGCTGACAGTAGTGCAAGATGCTGTCTGCGGATATGTCTTTTGAAGCAAGTAGATAGCGGGTTACAGTCTTTGCGCGATTGCGAATAAGAAAGGTCTAGTCACCTTTCTTTTTGTTGCTGTCCTTATGACGCCGAGGGTGCTGCATATGCGCTTCCGGATCATCGTCATCATCGTGCGGGACAAGCCGGGGATCGGTGCGTCCCTGATGATGATTCTCGAAGTCGAGCTCGACCAGCTTCCATTCTGTAGTGCCAAGCATCGGATCAGCTGGGAAAATATCGCCGCGCGCAAGCTGTTCGTCGCGGCCCCACTGGTTTCGGTAGACACCCTCGACCTCAACGGACTCACCCGAGATCGGATTCATTTCATGGTGGTTATTCGGATTGCTCATCGTCTCATCCAACCTCCCTATGCTTATAGTCCATGCTTCGGCACAGCGGCACGGTCGGCTTCGGACTGCATCTCGCTGGCCTCTTGTTTGCCAGCTTGGTGGCGATCAGCGCGAGATTGCGCTTTGCTTGCCGCTTTCTGCTGATCGGACGGCTGTTTATCGGACATGTCTTTACCCTCCTGAGGTGTTCATCATTAGCTTTGTCTTCGTCAGAAGCTCCTCAACAGTTTGCCTCAAAAGGAAGAAATGTATGAGTCGGGTATGATCATTAGGAAAAAACCAAGTGTGTCGGGAATGAGCATTAGGAAGAAGCCAAGCGTATTCCTGCGACACCGAACGCCAAAAAGGGCAGCGCACCCTGCGCCGCCCTGCATATTGAATAGTTTGCGTCTCGCGCATGCGCTGCCCTCAGCCGTTTACCTGATAACGCGACTCCAGCTGCTTGCCGCCGAACCACATGACGAGCACGGCGGTCACCGTAACGAATATACGCCATGGCTCATGGACGAGATTGCCGATATCGAAGCTAATGAGTGAAATGCTGAAGATCATCACAGCCTTGCCCATAAGCATGGCTACCAGAAATGTATGGAACGGCACCTTGCTAAGGCCAGATACGATAGTAATGAGCACCGATGGCGTGAACGGGAAACAAGCGAGCAGGAATAGCGGCGTGAAGCCTCTGCGTTCCACCCAATTGAAGAACCGCCCTGACTTCGGAAATCGTCTCTGCAGCCGGACTTTTACGTTGCGGCCGAGCTTGCGGCTGATCCAGAAGACGGTAATCGCACCCGCGGTAACGCCGAACCAGGAGAAGAGAAACCCGAATCCAAGTCCATATATGTTAGCATTTGCCGCAATGATGAGAATTAATGGCAGGAAGGGAAGGAAGGATTCGATAAAAGGCAGCAGGATGCCGGGAAGCGGTCCCCACTGCGAGTAGCTCTGCAACGTCCATTGGATCGATTCGAGATCCATATGCTTAATATACTCCAGCCAATTGCGCCAATCGTCCATATGTCTAACTCCGTTCTATTTGTTTGCAGTTACTTCTTTCACCTCAAGGGTTTGTGAAGGAAGCCATAAATAAAAGACGCCGATGAGCCCGAATAATAAGGCGCTTATCCAGAAGACCGAGGTCTCTCCGTTCCATGCGGCGATAAAGCCTCCAGCAACAGGACCAATCATGACGCCGATCCCTTCAAAGGTGGACAAAATACCCCAGCCCAGTCCTTCTTGCTTCGGCGGCACATAGGCAGCGAGCAGCGCATTCCAAGCGGGCAAGATCGTCGCATAGGATAGTCCAAGCGCTATCGCAATAAGTAAACAATACCAGAATGTGAGGCTCCATGCCAGCAGGTACAGCGCTAGCGCAAAAACAGTAAAACCAACGACGAGGAACCATTTTTTTCCGCCCAGCTTGTCAGAAAGTCTGCCCATTGGAATAAGTCCGGCAGCGGCGCAAGCTCCGCCAACAGTTAGCAGGATCGAGTACTGCGTGCCTGAGAGACCGAGCTCCCGATTTGCAAAGCTTGGCAGAATCGGAAGAAGCATGCTTGCGCCCATCGTCTGCAAAATCATGCCTGGCAGCAGCAGCTTCATTTGGCCTAGACGCTCCCGAAGAATGGAAAGCTGCTTGCGCATTGGCGTTCGCTCTGTCGGGACCGCTTTGTTCTTGCTCATGAAAAACGTCAGCAGGCAGGCAAGCATCGAGAGACTGACAAGCAGTAGGTAGGTAAACGATACGCTGAAATCGAGCAAAATATTACAAACAATTGGTCCGCTGCCCAGTCCGACCATCCAAATCGTATGGAGGAAGCCCATCTGCGTCGCGCGCTGCTCCTCGGATACCTTCGTCAGGCAGACGATCCATATCGGAGACATGCCAATACCATATAAAGCGGCCGCTCCGATAAACATCCACGGAAGCTCTGCGAACTGCAGGAGATAAACCCCTGCAAGAGACAGGATCAAGCCGGTTTGAACAACGATTTTGAAGGAAAAGCGGTCCAGCAAATAGCCGATGGCTATTTTTAGCAGCGTATCCGTGATGTAGTGTGCAGATATGGCAGCGCCGATGACATCATGGGACAAGCCTAATGTTTTGCTGCCATAAATCGGAAGCAAGCTAACAAGAACGGCTCCTCGAACAAATTCTACGATGAACAAAATAACACAAATGAGTCGCATCTCCGCTCCTAACCAGAGCTTCTGATCTTTACGCACGGGCAGGCTCCTTCTCAGGTGATAGATTCGTTGTGCTCTCCATTATGCATAATTTGGATAAAATATCCAAAACAATGCTGTCCGCCGCCGTTTGCTCCGTTTGAAGCTTGCTGACTGACAATCTGCTAGTTATTAGAAGGAAGGGGTCGTCAATCAGTTTCAAAATTTGCTCTGTCAGCTCATAAGGATCGTGAGCGATGAAGGCGGCTCCTTTTGAGGCGAGATAAAGGGCATTTCGCTTTTCTTGACCAGGCACCGGACGATAGGTAAATATAGGGAGCCCAGCAGCAATAGCTTCGGATAGCGTGACGCCGCCCGGCTTCGTAATCAGGCAGTCAGAGAGTGACATAAGTTCATGAATCTGCTCGACAAAGCCGTAGACATGGAGTCGATGAAAGCTTGTATGTGTGCAAAATTGAGCTTCGATCGCTTCCTTCAATTGCAGGTTATGCCCGCATACCAGCGCGAGCTGAAGCTGCGAATGGTTTAGCAATTGGCAACATATTTGCGCAACGTCAGGCATGACCCCCTGCGCTCCGGCCATAAGCAGGACGACAGGAATATCCGGCTGAAGCTGATAATATTTATATAGCTCGGCGGATGCTGCTGTGGTGTGGAAGCCTTTTTTTAACGGTATGCCGCTTACTTGAATGGCGCTGCCAGGAATGCCAAGCTGCGAGAGCTCGCGCCCCAAATCCTCAGTGGCGACATAATAGCGTTCAATGCCGGGATGAACCCAGCGGCGATGCAGGTCGAAGTCAGTGATGACGGCATAGGAGGGCGGATGACAGCTTTTGTGCATTGTAAGCTCAGGAAGTGCAAAGCTTGGAAAGGTATGAACGACAGCATCGGGCTGCTCAGCAGCGACAATACGTTTTATTTTGCTTCGTCCAAAGGAATGCAGCAAGCTGCCAAAGAGCGAATCATGCCTCATTGGCCGGGTGAAATCATACATCCAGCCGTAGAGTGCGGGCATGTGCGTATAGCTGCTTAAGTAAAAAAGTTTCGTTGCTTTGTTCAGCCAAGGGTGCGATTCCGCCATCAGATCGACCATAACGGTTCGCTGATTTCCGTGCGCCTCCAGCGCATTTCGAATGGCACGGGCGACCTGCAGGTGACCCTCGCCGTAGGATGCGTACACAATTAACACTTTAGGCTGATGATTGTTTTCGAAGCTGATCATGAACACACCTCCTGTCGATAGTGTAGCGGAGCTATGTAAAGCGAGCGTGAACGCAGCTTGGTTACTTTGTGTAAATTTTGTATAATATATGAGTAATTCATCCAAATTTTATAATTGAAGGAGAGAGGCAAAGTATGCAATTCACGAAATTAGGAAAATCGGGGCTTTATGTAAGCCGTCTATGCCTGGGGACGATGAATTTTGGCGTAGATTCGGATGAGAAGGAATCATTTCGTATACTGGATGCAGCATTGGATGCAGGCATTAATTTTATTGATACCGCAAATATTTATGGCTGGGGCGAAAACGCAGGGCGTACCGAGGAAATTATCGGCAAGTGGTTCCAGCAGGGCGGCGGCCGCCGCGAGCGTACGGTGCTTGCTACCAAAGTGTATGGCGACATGCATGATGCGCATGATGGTCCGAACCGGGAGGCGGGCCTGTCCGCATACAAAATTCGCCGCCATCTGGAGGGTTCATTAAAGCGCCTTCAAACCGATCATATCGAGCTGTACCAAATGCACCATGTGGATCGCAGCGTGAATTGGAGCGAGCTGTGGGGCGCATTCGAGATCGCAGCAGCGCAAGGCAAGATTGGCTACATAGGCTCGAGCAACTTTGCTGGCTGGGATATCGCGGTCGCGCAAGGGGAAGCGAAGGCGAGAGGCTCGCTTGGGCTGGTATCCGAGCAGCACAAATATAACCTGCTCTGCCGTTTGCCTGAACTGGAAGTATTGCCGGCCTCGCAGGCGCTAGGCTTGGGCGTCATTCCGTGGAGCCCGCTTGACGGAGGGTTGCTGGCTGGCAACCACCGCCGCAAGGATGGCGGTCGCCGCAGCGGTGATTCGAAGCGGCTGGAGCAGCACCGTGAGCAGCTTGATGCTTACGCGGCATTTTGCGATGAGCTTGGCGAGCCGGAGGATCTCGTATCGCTCGCTTGGCTGCTCGCTAATCCGGCTGTAACCTCGCCAATCATTGGTGTACGTACGCTTGATCAATTCCAGCGCTCGCTGCGCGCTGTGGAAATAACATTGGATGAGTCAGCGCTGAAGCGCATCGACGAAATATTTCCTGGTCCTGGCGGCGACGCGCCTAGCGCATACGCCTGGTAATGCAAATCGCCCAGCCTCCTTTGCGGGAGGCTGGGCGATTCGTGTTGCGGCTGTGCGATCAATCGATCATGCGCGGCGGACAGCTATGCTTATTAGGCAAGCGGATCAGATGAGCAGATTAAAGAGGACAGGGTCCTTATTGAGCTCAAGGAACTGAAAGCCCTTCTTCGTCATGCGCTCGACGAGCGGCTCGTAGTCGGAGCGGTGCTTCAGCTCGATGCCGACAAGGGCAGGTCCATTATCCTTGTTGGACTTTTTGGTGTACTCGAACCTTGTGATGTCGTCATTGGGACCTAGCACCTGATCGAGGAACTCGCGAAGGGCGCCTGCGCGCTGAGGGAAGCTCACCATGAAATAATGCTTATAGCCCTCATAAATGAGCGAGCGCTCTTTGATTTCCTGCATTCTGTCGACATCGTTATTGCCGCCGCTTACGACACAGACGACCGTCTTTCCTTCGATCTGATCCCGGTAAGCGTCTAAAGCAGCGATAGCGAGCGCGCCCGCGGGCTCGGCTACGATTGCATTCTCATTATAAAGATCCAGCATCGTCGTACATACCTTGCCTTCGGGGACTGTGATGACATCGTCAAGCAGCTCCTGGCAAAGGACGAATGTTAAATCTCCAACCCGTTTGACGGCTGCGCCGTCCACGAACTTATCAATCATATCGAGAGGGGTCACTTCTCCTGCATCCAGCGATGCGCGGAGCGAGGGCGCACCCTCCGGCTCAACACCGATGACCTTCGTTTGGGGGGAGACGATTTTCACGTAGGACGCAACACCGGCAGCAAGGCCGCCTCCGCCAACCGTCACAAATACGAAATCAGGAACAGAATCGGCGGCCTCCATTAATTCCTGTCCGACCGTCCCGTTGCCGGCAATGATTTTCGGGTCATCGAAGGGATGAACGAAGGCCATTCCGCTGCGCTTGCTTTCAGAAACGGCCTCGGCATAAGCGTCATCGAACGTGTCGCCGGTCAGGATGACCTCAACGTTTGCTCCGCCGAAGAAGGATACCTGCGATACCTTCTGACGGGGGGTCGTGCTTGGCATATATATTTTTCCAGGAATACCGAGTGTCTGGCAGGAGTAGGCTACGCCTTGGGCATGATTGCCAGCGCTTGCGCAAACAACGCCCTTCGCCAGTGTTTCCGGTGCTAGGGAGCGCATCAGGTGGTAGGCTCCGCGTATTTTGAACGAGCGGACGATTTGCAAGTCCTCCCGCTTTAACAGAACATTGCAATTGTATCGTTCGGACAGCACGCGGTTATGCTGGAGCGGCGTGCGCGTAATGACATCTTTTAAATGCATTTGCGCTTGTACAATTTCTTCGAGTCCGATGCGACTCAGCTGCAGCTGCTCATTGTTCAGATTCATAGGGAGACATCCTCTCTGCTTCCATTGTTCAGTGGATTCATAATTTGATCTATTATATCATTATCCAAGCAGATTGACGCAGCGGTTTATGGTTTACTTATGGAGAAGGAGGGATGAGACTTGCGAAAAGCAATCAGAAGATTTTGCATTACTATATTCATACTAATCCTGCTGCTGGGCGGCGCTGTCTGGTGGCTGCTTTCTTACATTGCGCCTGACGAGGAGCTTGATATGACCTATGCCTCAATTAATGTGCGTGAGAAGGCAATGGATATGATTCAAAGCATGAGGCCGGAGCTTGTCCTGACCGAAGCCGACATTAATAATCTGATCAAAATGCATTTAGCAGCAGAGGGACAGTCCGACATTCAGCTCGCACAGGATGTTAATCTGGACGGAGCCAGCTTCGAACTGGAGGAGAACCGGCTGATTGCGCGTATGAACGCAACCTACATGAACCAAATTCCAGCTCAGCTGAACGCGGTATACGCATTGGAATGGCAGGATACGAGCATCGCCTTAAGGCCACAGTCGTTATCAGTGAAGGATATCGGTCTGCCGCTGAGCTTGCTTGAGCCTATTATCATTCCGCTCGATCTGCCAGCGCGAGATATGGTCACAGTAAGCGATGTCGAATTTCAAAAGGATCAAATCGTCGTGCGGTTTAAGGTTAGCTTAGAGCTGCCATTTTAAATACAAATAATAAGAGAGGGCTGCTTATGAGGTGCAACGCATCTTGAAGCAGCTTTTTTTGCAAACCATTGACATGAGTCATGAGAATAGTTATCATATATATGAAAGTGATAATCATTATCATTATAAAATAAAGGGCGAGGCATTCACTGCCCGGCTCTTTAGGGCAGGAGGCTATTGCGCGAGTAAGCCAAGCGAAGCATTTATTGACACAGCAGCAAGCGCAGACATTACATAAGTAAAGCTGACGAAGGCATTATTTTACATAGAAGGAGAGATTGACATGCAGACTGAAACAAGCAAGCCCTGGAATTGGCTGCTCTTTCCCTTCTCCTCGGTGAAGGCTGGTCCGGACTGCTTGTATGCGGCTTCGGTCGGTCATGGCGTATATAGAATTGATGCGAAGGATGGTTGGGAGAAGCTGGATGCCGGCATGCCGGAGCTGACACATGTGAACCGGCTGCAGCTGCAGCATGAATTGCTCCATGCGTGCACGAGCAGCGGACTGTACGAATGGAACGGAACTGCATGGGAGAGCGACGAGCTGATCATGCCATGTTATCAATTCCGCAAAATTGGGGGCACAAGCTACGCGGCTACCGAGCATGGTCTTTGGTCAAAAGCAGGCTTTAATTGGGAGAAGGTCGCCTGCCCGGATAAACGGGTATACGATTTCATTAATCTGCCTCAATATTTGATCGTCGCACATGAGAGCGGCGTGTCATTATATGACCGTTTTATGGATGATTGGGCGCACTTCGAGCTGGAGACAGCTGTCACGAGTCTTGCGGTATTTCGCGGGCATTTGGTTGGAACGAGCGACAAAGGCGAGCTGTTGATTGGCGATAAAAAGGGGAGGTTTAACCGCATTCGATTCGGTAAGCCGTTTCTATTCTCCGTGCTGGCGAAAGGCAAGGATATCTATGCATGTACGGATCGCGGGCTGTTCCAGCTCGCCTATTTCGACGATCGGATCACGCTGCTGTCTGTGAAGCTTGGCTGTCCTGTGACGGATGTCGACATGCAGGGCGGCAGCCTGCATATGGCCACCTTATTTCAAGGGATCCAGACGATAAGCGTTTAACTGGAAGCAGAGCGGCAGAAAAAATAGTTCACACGATCAAAAATAAATGAAAATAGACCTCGGTCGGCATCCGTTAACGGGTGCGGCTGGGGTTTTGTTTTGTTGTAGACAAATGAAATGTTTTTCAAGTAACATGGGCAGTAGTTGTTTTTTGCATATTTGCACATGGGCTGAGACTTGGAGGAGAGGTCAGATTGCAAGAGGAGTTATTACTAACGTTCCGTTCACCGCCGCTTCCGTTTTTTATTGAATCGAATCGTATAACCTACCGCCCTGGGGAGGAGCATCCGAACCGGACGAACCTGGGCGTCTTTGATATGCTTTTTGTAAATAAAGGCTCGCTGCATATTGCGGAGGAAAACCACAGATGGACGCTTGGGCCTGGCGATGTGCTCATATTGCGGCCGGACAGCTGGCATTATTCGACTCGTCCTTGCGATTTTGAGACGGTGTTCGATTGGGTTCATTTCCAGACGGTGAGCGCCTGGGAAGAGACGGCCGGCAACCAATCCGGATCGCTTCGCGGCGATTATTATACCTATGCCATCCGTTTGCCGAAAAAAATGACCCTAACCTATCCGGATGAGGCCAAGCTTATTTTCTCGCAGCTGCATGAAGCGGCCAAAAGCTCGTCCCACGGAGCATTCTGGGATCGGCAGCAGCGGTTTTTGCATTTGCTGCAAATGCTGGATGAGGGCTGGCGTTCGGACGCTGCGAAGGCGGCCGTCTCGGTAGCGGAGCGGGCGGCGGCGTATTTAAAGCTTAATTACCGCAACCCCATCAGCAACACGATGCTGAGTGATGTGCTTCAGCTCCATACGAACTATATCACGCGATGCATGACCGAGGTATTCGATTGTACGCCGCAGCAATATTTGCTGTATTACCGGCTGGATCAAGCGAAGCTGCTGCTTATCAAGACCGACTGGACGATCGCGCGCGTCGCGGAAGAGACAGGCTTTCGGCAAACGCCGCATTTCTCGCGTCTGTTCGCAGCGCATACGGGGATGCCGCCGCTGAAATTCCGGAAGCGATTTACGATGTAGGGAGGCACGGGAAGACGCTGCATTTATACATACCGCAATTTTTTGCTTGTTAGTGTACTAGCAGTTGAATCGCTATGCATAATTCTACAGCTTTTAACAAAAACTGGTTCAAACAACGTGTAAAGGGTGGTCGCGATGATTGAACGGTTTTCGTTAACAGCAGATATTGGAGATATCGTAGACATGTTTCAGGTAAAAAAGCTCGTTCGGGGGTATACGAACCGCTTTAACGTGGTGCCGACACAGACGGTATCGATCGTTATGAATGACCGGTTCGAGCAGCGGTCGCTGCAGGAGTCGAGATGGGGGCTGTTCCCTTTCTGGGCAAAAGACTCCGTTAACGCCGATCATATGACGGTGTCATCGAAGCCATTTTTGGACAGGATGCTTCGCAGACAGCGGTGCGTGCTGCCGTGCAGCGGATTTTACGGGCAGAAGCAGTTCGGCAAAGAGCGCGATCCACGCGCGATGCACATCGTCGTTCCGAGCAAGAAGCTGTTTGGAATCGCTGGAATTTATGATTGCTGGAGAAATGTGAATGGCAAGGAGGTGCGTGCCTTCACGATGCTTACAGCGGGAGCAAGCGGCGCGATGTCGGTGTGGCAGCCCAGAGTTCCGGTTATTTTGGACGCGGATGGCATCGAGGATTGGCTTAATCCTCGCATCACAGCGTTCAGCAGCCTGCGCAAGCATCTGGAGGCGATGGACTCCTACCTGATGCGCGCCTATCCCGTTACGAACGAGGTACATAATGATCTGTACGAGTCGCCGGATTGCATCCGGGAGATTCGGCCGGATTTTGCTTAAATGGAGAAGGATCGGCATTGGGCCGGTCCTTTCGTATGATTGGGTCAGCCAGAAAGAACGGGTTGGCCTTTTTTAGTGTGCGATGGGAAGTTATAGCTTCAGCAGGAACATGTGCATGCTTGTATATATAAATCATTGATAAGTCTGTTGCTGTCGTTAGCGTTAGGAGTCGAGGCTATCGTTTCAGGTTACGGCGATTATGGTTAAGAGTTTTGGAAGGGGGGAAATCTAATGATCCATCCGTCAGCGGAAAACCCGTCCATTTTTGAACATATATTTCGTTCCTCGCCGATAGCCATCGCCATCGTTTCTCCCGAGACCGGCATTTGGATCAAGACCAACCCTGCCTTCTGCAAAATGCTTGGTTATACGGAGGAGGAGTTGCTCACCCGGACCTGCATGGATGTTACCAATGCATCCGATTTGGCAATTCGTCATGAGATTTTCTGCGAGTTGTTGAGCGGGAGCCAGTCTGTACTCGAGTTTGAAAAGCGCTATGTTCACAAGAATGGGGGCATCGTCTGGGCCAGCCTGCATGTGTCGCTGGTACGCAATGAGCAGACAGGAGAGCCCTTGCATCTTATCAAACAGGCAATCGACATAACGGGAAAAAAAGCAGCGGAGCAAAAACTCCTCGAGGATGAGGAGCTGCACAACCTCATTCTCGAACATGCTCAGGATGCAATTACCTTAAGCACACCCGATGGTATCACCCTATATGCGTCCACGTCCGTCCGCCACCTGCTCGGATACGAGCCGCAAGAGGTTATCGGGAGAAATAATTTGGAGCTGTATCATCCGGATGATATGCAGGAGCTGCGGGGGAATTATACGTTAGTAAATATTAGTTTGCAGGAGTTAAGCGGTTATACACTTATTCTCAATTCAGTATCCGAAGGGATTTTCGGTCTGGACAATGAGGGAAAGGGAATATTCGTCAATCCCGCTGGAGCCTGTATGCTGGGCTGCGATCCGAAGCAGTTCACTGGTAAAAAGCATTGCGAGACCATCCAGCATACAAGAGCTGACGGCAGCCCTTATTCTTTTGGAGAATCACCTATTTATAAAACCATTCAAGACGGGCTTCCACGCGCCGCGAATGAGGAAATCTTCTGGCGAACGGACGGGTCGAGCTTTCTCGTCAACTATCGGATAACGCCCATCATCGACAAAGGGGTAACCAAGGGCGCCGTCATCGTCTTTACCGATATAACAAATGAGAAGGAAATTCTGCGGGCAAAAGAGTCCGCGGAACGCGCGGATCACGCAAAGTCTGAGTTTTTAGCGATTATGAGCCATGAGCTGCTTACCCCGATGAATGGCGTTATCGGCATGACGGATCTGCTGCTGGAAACACCGCTCACGGAAGAACAGCACGATTATGCGGAGATTATCCGCGGCAGCGGCGATACTCTGCTGAGTATCCTGAATGACATTCTGGACTTCAGTAAAATAGAGGCCGGAAAGATGGACCTCAGTCGCGATCCGGTAGACTTGCGCCAAATTATGGAGTCTGTGAATGAAATGTTCGCCAAAAGATTATCGGAAAAGGACAGCATCAAACTGACCTACAATATTGATTCCTCCATACCCTGGGCCGTGATGGGAGACGCAACCCGAATCCGGCAGGTGCTTATTAATCTGGTCGGAAATGCAATGAAATTTACCGAAGAGGGAAGCGTCGCAGTGGACGTGCGCAGACTGCCGGGCAAGGATATGCAATCGTTTATGCTCGAATTTGCGGTAGCGGATACCGGCATCGGCATTCCGGAGGACAAGCTCGACGATCTGTTTCATTCTTTTTCGCAGCTGCATCCATCCGTTAACCGCAAGTACGGCGGAACTGGACTGGGACTCGCCATTTGCAAGAAGCTGGTGGAGCTCATGGGAGGAACCATATCGTGTCATAGCGTGGAAGGAGAAGGCTCAACCTTTCGGTTTACGCTCCTTACAGTCGATCTACGATGTGAATAGCGAACGAGTTGACGGAGGATAGGTCATTCCTAGGGATGATTACTTCCGTTAGCACAAGCAACAGGCTGCGGCGGCAGCCTGTTGCCTGTTAGCGAGATATGGATTTCTATGAGCATACGCGCTGCACTTCGGCGGTTAATAAGGGTACGACCTCGAACAGGTCTCCGACGATGCCGAAGTCGGCAACGCCGAAGATCGGGGCATCGGGGTCTTTGTTAATGGCGACGATGACGCGGGACTGGCTCATCCCGGCCAAATGCTGAATGGCGCCGCTGATGCCGCAGGCAATGTAGAGCTGCGGCGTAACGACCTTGCCGGTCTGCCCGATTTGGAGGGCATAATCGCAATAGCCGGCGTCGCAGGCGCCGCGGGAGGCACCGACCGCGCCGCCGAGAACGGAGGCCAGCGCTTGCAGCGGCTCGAAGCCCGCTGCGCTGCGCACCCCTCGGCCGCCGGATACGACGACGTCGGCTTCGGCGAGATCAAGCTGCCCGCCAGTGCGGCGCACAAGGCTGCGCACGGCGGTGTAGAGCGGCGGCACCGTGAACGGCAAAGCCGTGACGGTGCCTGTACGCTCACCGGCGTCGACAGGCTCCGCCGCCGGCAAATTATTCGGGCGCACCGTGATGACCCACGGTTGGCCCGGCAGGAAGCTGCGCCGCTCGAACGCCTTGCCGGCGTAGAGCGGGCGAATGAAGCCGACGTCGCCGCCATCGTCAGACACCTCGATGGCGGTGACGTCGGCGACGTGGCCGGCGCCATAGGCTGCGGCCACGCGGGGCGCGAGCTCGCGCCCCATCGCGGTGTGGCCGAGCAGAAGCGCGTCCGGCCGCACCGCAGCCATAGCTGCGCCGAGAGCGGCGATGTACGCCTCGGGCGCGAAGGCGCGGAGGGAAGGGTCGTCGGCGATATGCACGACGTTCGCCCCCCGCGCGGTCAGCGCGGCGGCTTCCCCCGCCGCGCCGCCGGAGCAGGCAAGGACGGCATGGACAGCGCCGTCCTTGCCTGCGAGCCGCCGCCCCGCGCCGAGCGCTTCCAGCGCGACGCGGCGGAGGGCGCCGTCCCGGCTCTCAGCAAACACGAGTATCGTTTTGGACATCGAATAAAGCTCCTCTCTGTAGCTTATAAGCGGTTCCTTACTCATTTATCAGCAGCCTGCTATTCATTTGCATTAAGGGCAGCTTTACAGCAGCTTCGCCTCTGACTGAAGCAGGGATACGAGCGCGGCTGCTTGCTCTGCCGCTTCGCCCGGCAGGCGTTTGCCGACTGCGCGGGGCGGAGGCGGGAATAGCTGCGTGCGCAAGGTGCGGGCCAAAACATCCTGCAGAGCAGAATCGCCGCTGCCGAGCAGCTCGTCGACCGTCAACGTACGCAGCGGCTTGCGCTTCGCCTTCATAATGCCTGGCAGCGATGGGTAGCGCGGCTCGTTGAGACCCTGCTGCGCGGTAATGAGCGCAGGCAGCGGGATCGATACCGTTTCGGTGTCGCCTTCAACATCCCGCTCCACCAGCGCAAAGTGTTCAGCGCTTGCTCCAGCTGCCGCCATCGTGTCCGCGTTCGGCAGCGCGGCATGCTCGGCTGACGATAGAATCGTCAGCTTCACAGCCGCTGAAGCATGCGGCAGCTTCAGGCGCTCTGCAATCTGCAGCGCTACGCTTCCCGCTCCGCTGTCAACTGCAAAAAGCCCAGCTAGCAGCAGATCTGGAGCAAGCGGCGCAATTCCTGCAGCCAAAGCGGCAGCTGTCGGGAAGCTGTCATCCGGCAGCCCGCTGCTGTCCAGCCGAATGGCTTCATCCGCCCCAACCGCGAGCGCCGTGCGCAGCGCCTCCTGCGAGCGCTCGGGTCCGCAAGTGATCGCAATGACCTGTCCGCCATGCAGATCCCGCAGGCGGATCGCCTCCTCCAGCGCATATTCGTCGTAAGGGTTGATGACGAACTTGGCCTCCCGCTCATCGACGCCCTCCGGCGTCACCACGATTTTCTCCTCGGTATCGAACGTTTGCTTGAGAAGCACCACGATTTTCAACATAGAAGGTCCCTCGCTTACGCTAATATTTTTTATTCCATATGACATTGTCCATCAGTGCTATGGTATGTCGGCTGCCCCTTGAATAGACCGCTTGGATTAGGCGGCTCTGCGGCATGTTCGTGCTCGACAGCTCATATACATGGAGTACCGCGGGTATTTTTGAAAGCGCTTCACTACTTGTCCAACTCATGCGAGCAAGCGTGTTGGCGATAGGAGCCGACATTCAAGGAGGGCAGGGCATATGGCATACGTATTGGCGTTTATTTCGTTCGAGCAGCTGTTGAATTGGGGAGAATGGGCGCTGTTCGCCGCTGTTGTGGGATTAGCCGTATGGATGTTCATGGCGGTAGTGCTGCGGCGTGTGATGTACATTCGACTCGGAGCGCCGGCTGTATTTGCCCGATATGAGCGAAAAGCCAGCGACACACGAGGGAGCAGCTTCAGCGCTCAAGTGTTTGGGCACCGGAGGCTGCTGAACGATTTGAGAAGCGGCATCATGCATTTGGTTTATTTTTATGGCTTTATTGCGCTGCAGCTTGGTGCGGTGGACTTGATATGGAAGGGACTGAACGGCGGTGTCCCGCTGCCGCTGCCTTATTATGATTGGTTTGCATGGTCACAGGAGGTAACGGTGGCGCTCGTGCTGGCAGCCGTTCTCTATGGGGCCTTCCGCCGTTACGGCGAAAGGCTCCCGAGACTCAAACGCGGCTGGAAGCCCTCGCTTGTCATGTGGTTTATCGGATCGCTGATGCTCACTGTCCTGCTTAGCTTAGCGTTCGAGCGGCTCTCCGAAGGCTCGAGCTCAACGCATGCCGTTGCCGCGAGCTATGCGCCACTCAGCGCGCCGCTTGCAGAGCTGCTGGAAGGCGCAGGCGTACAGCCGCAAAGCATAGCCGCTCATGCGGGGTTTGAGATCTTTTGGTGGCTGCATCTGCTCGTGCTCTTAAGCTTCCTCGTGTATGTGCCGCAGTCGAAGCATTTTCATCTGCTGAGCGCTCCGGTCAATCTCTGGTTCCGCCGCAGCACGCCGCCTGGCCGGCTTACGCCGCTCAATTTGGAGGATGAGGAGGCAGAGTCGTTCGGCGCGGGGAAGGTGGAGGATTTTACGCAAAAGCAGCTGCTCGATTTGTACGCTTGCGTCGAGTGCGGACGCTGCACCAATGTATGTCCTGCCTCGAGCACCGGCAAGCTGCTGTCCCCTATGCACTTAATTGTTAAGCTGCGTGATCATTTAACCGAGAAAGGGGCCGCCATCACCTCAAAGTCTCCGTGGCTTCCCGCAAGCCTATGGCAGCCGAAAACAGCCGAGTCCTATGCCCATGTGATGGGAGCGGTGCTGCCCGCCTGGGAAGCTTCGGCCGAAGGAGAAACGACCATTGCGCCCACGATGGCTGCGCAAGCCGGCGCATGGGGCAGACGCGAGGGAGCAAAGCCTGAGGAGGTGGCGTTGATCGGCGAGGTCATCACGGAGGAGGAGCTTTGGGCGTGCACGACCTGCCGCAATTGCGAGGAGCAATGTCCTGTCGGAATTGAGCATGTCGACAAAATCATCGATATGCGAAGACAGCTTGTGCTTATGGAGGGCAAGCTGCCCTCTGACGCTCAGCGCGCGCTGCAAAACATCGAGCGGCAAAGCAATCCATGGGGACTTCCGCGGGCAGAACGCGCAGCGTGGATCACGGAGTGCGAGAGCCGAACCGGCGTCCGTGTGGATACGATGCAGGAGCTGAAGCGGCAGGGACGCAGTGCGGACATTTTGCTTTGGGCGGGCTCGATGGGCTCGTATGATATGCGCAGCCGCCGGGTTCTATTTGATTTGGTGCGTTTGCTTGATCATGCGGGCATTAGCTTCGCTGCGTTAGGCCTCGAGGAGCGAAGCTCGGGCGATACGGCGAGACGGATCGGGAATGAGCTACTGTTCCAGGAGCTGTGCCGCGAAAATATCGAAACCTTCAGGAAATACGGCGTCACCCGAATCGTCACCCCCTGTCCGCACACGTTTAATACGTTTAAAAATGAATATCCCGACTTCGGCCTAAGCGATGACGTCACGGTCGAGCATCATACTGAGCTCCTTGCGCGGCTGCTTGAAGAGGGAGCAATTCAGCCGGAGTATGTGATCGATGAACGTGTGACCGTTCACGATTCTTGTTATCTTGGCCGCTACAACAACACGTACGAGGCGCCGCGCAGCCTGCTGCGGGCTATTCCCGGCGTAACGATCACCGAAATGGAGCGTTCTGGCGCGAACGGGATGTGCTGCGGGGCCGGCGGAGGCTTGATGTGGATGGAGGAGCACTCGGGAACGCGCGTTAACCATGCCCGCACCGCCCAAGCGCTCGAGGTGATGCCAACGGTCATTAGCTCGGCCTGCCCATATTGCTTGACGATGATGGAGGATGGCCTCAAAGCATTGAGAGCGGATGAACGGGTTATTGCGCGCGATGTGGCGGAGCTGCTGGCGGAGAGTGTTTTTGGGAGCTAAGCAAGGGCGGGGATGATGCTCCGCGTCTAACCGCGGTCCTAGGGTGTCGTAGTCGTACGCTCTATTGGGCGAGGCGGAGAGGTTTGAAGGAAATGCGGTGCAGGCTGTCTTCGATAGTTACCACCTATAGTTACCATGCCTCAAACATTTAAAAGGAGGTTGCCTATGACCATAAAAGCTTCGCAAAAAAGCGCCGGCACGATCCGCAGGGCGGCCGTCATCGGCTCAGGCGTGATGGGAGCCGGCATTGCCGCTCATCTGGCGAATGCGGGCATGCACGTCCTGCTGCTGGATGTGGCTCCGACCGCCTTGACAGCGGCGGAAGAGAAGCTGGGACTGACGCTGGCGGATGCCAAGGTGCGCAGCCGGCTGGCCACCGAGGCCATTGCTCGGATGAGCAAGTCGCAGCCTGCGCAGCTATATGATCCGTCTTGGACGGAGCGCATCACGCCAGGCAATTTGACCGATCACGGGGCATTGCTCGGGGACGTCGATTGGATCATCGAGGCCGTCGTCGAGCGGCTCGACATTAAGCGGGGGGTGCTTGCGCTTATTGATTCGGTCCGCCAGCCGGAGACCATCGTCAGTACGAATACATCCGGCTTGTCGGCAGCGGCGATGACGGAGGGCAGGAGCGAGGGGCTGCGGCGGCATTTTGCGGTGACGCATTTCTTCAATCCTCCCCGTTATATGAAGCTGGTGGAAATTGTTCCAACGGAAGACACGGCGCCCGAGGTCGTGCAGCTGCTCCGGGAGGTGTGCGAGAAGCGGCTGGGCAAAGGGGTTGTTATCGCGAAGGATACGCCTAATTTTATCGCCAATCGTATCGGCACCTTCGGGATGCTGGTGACGCTGGAGGAGATGCTTCGTTTCGGCTTGACCGTGGAAGAAGTGGATGCGCTGACTGGTCCGGCCATGGGAAGGCCGAAGACGGCAACGCTCCGTATGGTGGATCTTGTCGGCTTAGACACGCTGCTGCACGTGGTGGACAATGTCCGCGAGCGAAGCATCGATCCTTATGAGCAGGCTATTTTCACCAGACCGAGGCTGTTGGAGCAATTAGCAGAAGCGGGACGGTTGGGCGAAAAGTCCGGCGCAGGCTTTTATCGGAAGGTGAGAGGGGAGAGCGGCAGCGAGATCGAGTCGCTCAAGCTGGATACGCTTGAGTATGGCCCGAAACGGACCGTAAGCTCGCCTGTCATCGAGGCTTCGAAGACGGCCAAGGGAGCGGCGGCGAAGGTGAAGGCGCTGCTTCGAACCGATCCGAAGGACCGGTACGCGCAGTTCGCATGGTCAACGATCAAAAAAACGCTGCTTTATTCAGCGGCACAGGTTGGCGTGATCGCTGATTCGATCTCCGACATCGACCGTGCAATGCGGTGGGGCTTTAATTGGGAGCTTGGACCATTTGAGCTGTGGGACGCGATCGGGCTTGCCGCATCCGTGAAGCAGATGCAGGAGGAGGGAGAGGCAATACCGGCTTGGGTGACCGCTTGGATTGAAGGCGGGCATGAAAGCTTTTACCGGCAGGAGGGGATGCAGCGGGTTTATGTGTCGGCGGGCGAATATCGGTTGGAAGAGCAAGAGGAGGGTGTTATTTCGCTAACGGCTCTCAAGGCCTCGGGCAAAACCGTGCTCGCCACCTCCGGCGCAAGTCTAATCGATATTGGCGATGACGTGGTGTGCCTGGCGTTTCACTCGCAGAATAATGCGATTGGGGGCGATATTTTAACGGCGATCCGGCAAAGCGCGAAGGAGGTCTCTCAAAATTGGCGGGGACTCGTGCTCGCGAACGAGGGACGGAACTTTTGCGTCGGGGCTAATCTGATGCTTTTGCTGATGGAGGCGCAAAGCGGCGAATGGGACGAAGTTGAGGATATTATTCGCTTTTTCCAGAGCAGCATGCTGGAGCTCAAGCGGCTGGATCGGCCGGTAGTCGCTGCGCCGCATCGCATGACGCTTGGGGGCGGGGTGGAAGCCTGTCTGCCGGCGGACCAAATTATTTATTCGCCAGAGACATACTTCGGATTGGTCGAGACGGGGGTGGGCCTTATTCCTGCGGGCGGGGGCTGCAAGGAAGCGGCTGCAATGGCAGCCGAACGGGCACTCGTCTCAGGGAATGGAAAGCAGCCGTCGGATTTGCAGCCATACTTAAATGCGTTGTTCGAGACCATCGCGTTAGCCAAAACATCCGCCAGCGGCTACGAGGTAATCCGCTTAGGGCTAATGAGGCCGCAGGATAAGGTTATTATGCGGCAGGAGGCTAGAATCGCCGAGGCGAAGCGGGCGGTGCTCGAGCTGGATCGGGCGGGCTATTCGGCGCCGGCCGAAGCGCGCACTCGCGTTGCCGGACGTGAGGGCAAGGCGGTGCTTAAGGTCGCGGTGCAGGCGATGCGGCTGAGCGGACATATTAGCGAGCATGACGCGCTGATCGCGGGCAAGCTCGCGCATGTGCTTGCCGGCGGCGATATTAAGCCGGGAGCGGAGGTAAGCGAGCAATATTTGCTCGATTTGGAATGCGAGGCATTCCTCAGCTTATGCGGCGAACGCAAAACACAGGAGCGCATGAGCCATATGCTGGCGACCGGCAAGCCGCTGCGGAACTAGGAAATGAAAGGAGGAAATCGCCATGTCAGCTGCATCACCATTTATGGATCATCCACGCGATGCCGTTATCGTAGCTGCCGTTCGGACTGCTGTAGGTAAAGCGTCGAAGGGAAGCCTTGCTGAGACGAGAGCGGAGGACCTTGGACGCGCTGTGCTCCAAGGGGCGCTCAAGCGGCTGCCCGGCCTGTTGCCGGAGCACATTGAGGATGTCATCATCGGCTGTGCGATGCCGGAAGGAGAGCAGGGGCTGAATTTTGCCCGTGTCATCTCGCTTTATGCAGGGCTGCCTGTGTCAACACCAGCAGTTACTGTCAATCGTTTCTGTGCCTCGGGGCTGCAGGCGATTGCCTATGCGGCGGAGCGCATCCGTCTCGGCGATGCAGATATTATCGCCGCGGGCGGCGTTGAGAGCATGAGCCATGTGCCGATGACCGGCTTTAAGCTGTCACCGCATCCGGCCCTCGTTGACAAAATGCCGGAGATTTATATGGGCATGGGGCATACAGCCGAGGAGGTGGCCCGGCGCTATGCCGTCACGCGCCAGGCGCAGGATGCTTTTGCGGCATCCAGTCATCGCAAGGCTGCCGCAGCCATTAAAGAAGGCCGGTTTCGAGCCGAGATCGTTCCAATGACCGTCAGCCGCTCGGGCATTAATGATGCGGGGCGTCCGTGGGAGGAAGTCTTTCTCTTTGATACGGATGAGGGCGTGCGGCCGGAAACAACGGTACAGACGCTGGCGCTGCTGAAGCCGTCCTTTGCTCGTGAAGGAACGGTTACCGCAGGCAACACATCGCAAATGAGCGACGGCGCAGCAGCTGTTATCGTCATGAGCCGCGAGCGCGCGGCAGAGCTGGGTCTCAGGCCGCTCGCTGTATTTCGCAGTTACAGTGTAGCCGGCGTCGCGCCTGAGGTGATGGGCATCGGACCGATCGAGGCGGTGCCAAAAGCTCTTCATAAAGCAGGCATTACGCTAGAGGACGTTGATTTGTTCGAGCTGAATGAAGCTTTTGCCGCACAATGTGTTCCGATCATTCAAGAGCTCGGCATCGATCCCGAACGCGTCAATGTGAATGGCGGAGCGATTGCGCTCGGCCATCCGCTCGGCTGTACAGGTACAAAACTCACCGTATCGCTCGTTCATGAGCTAGGCAGACGGGGCGGCGGCTTCGGAGTGGTGACCATGTGTATTGGAGGCGGTATGGGAGCGGCGGGTGTCATTGAGGTTTATGGCTTAGAGCAATGAGTCGAAGCGGTCTATTTTGCCTTGACGGAAAGGAGTGCTGATGCATGACGGAGACGGTACGTTTTGGCGGTCGGTTTGTCGTAGAGGACAGTGTGCCCGAATCGGTCGTAACGCCTGAGGATTTCACGGAGGAGCAGCGGATGATGGCCGAAGCCGCACAGCAGTATATCGAGGCCGAAATTACGCCGCGGGATGCGGAGCTGGAAGCCTTGAACTATGACATGACGGTGGAGCTCATGCGCAAGGCGGGAGAGCTTGGCCTGCTTGGCGCGGATGTGCCAGAGGCGTACGGCGGCCTCGGGCTCGACAAGGTGAGCACGACGCTGCTTGGAGAAACCTTAGCCCGGACCTCATCGTTCGCCCTCTCGGTAGGCGCGCACACGGGGATCGGCACGCTGCCGATCGTATACTTCGGTACCCCCGCGCAGAAAAAAGCTTATTTGCCTGCTCTCGCAACAGGCGAGCGCATTGCGGCATACTGCCTGACCGAGCCGGCCTCAGGCTCGGATGCGCTCGGCGCGAAGACGACGGCGAGACTTTCGCCAAGCGGCAAGCATTACGTGCTGAACGGCTCGAAGCTGTATATTACAAACGCCGGCTTTGCCGACTTGTTCATCGTATACGCGAAGGTGGATGGCGAATATTTTACCGCATTTATTGTTGAAAAGGGAATGCCAGGGTTCAGCATCGGGCCGGAGGAACACAAGATGGGCATCAAAGGCTCGTCCACCTGCCCTATATACTTTGAGGATGTGGCTGTCCCGGTTGAAAATGTGCTCGGTGAGGTCGGTAAGGGACATCATATTGCGTTTAACATTTTGAATATCGGGCGCTTCAAGCTCGGGGCTGGCTGTCTTGGATCGGCTAAGGAAACGATCGAGCTGGCGTCAGCCTATGCCAATACGCGCAAGCAATTCGGGCGGGCGATTTCCTCCTATCCGCTCATTGGCGCTAAGCTCGCGGATATGAATATCCGCACATTCGTGCTGGAGAGCATGCTGTACCGGACGGCGGGCTTTATTGATGCCACGCTGCAGACGGTCGAGGCTGATGGTCATGCGGACGATGGCATGCTGGTAGCAAAGGCCATCGCCGAGTATGCGATCGAATGCTCGATTATTAAGGTTTTCGCTTCCGAAGCGCTTGATTTCATAGCGGATGAAGGGGTGCAAATACACGGCGGCTATGGCTATATTCGCGAATATAAGGTAGAGCGGATTTATCGGGATTCGCGGATTAACCGGATTTTTGAAGGGACGAATGAGATCAATCGAATGCTCATCCCGGGCACGCTGATGAAAAAAGCGCTCAAAGGCGAGCTGCCGATCATGCGCAAAGCGCGCGCGCTTCAGGCTGAGCTCGTTGCGCCGATGCCGATTCCGCCGCTCGATAAACCGCTGAGCAAGGAAGCTTACCGGCTTGGTCAAGCGAAGAAGACGTTTCTCGCCATCGGCGGACTGGCTGTGCAGAAGCTGGGCATAAAGCTTGAGCAGGAGCAGGAGGTGCTGTGCGCGCTTGCTGATCTGATGATTCAAATTTACGCAATGGAGAGCGCGCTGCTGCGTGCGCAAAAAATGGTCAAAGCCGGTGGGGAGAAAGCTGCGGAGAAAATGGAGCATATCGTGGCGATGACGACCGTATTCGTCCAAGAGGCGATGGAGCGGGTGGAATCACTGGCGAAGCTGGCGCTTGCCGCGCTGGAGCAGGGGGACGGCCTGCAAATGCAGCTGTCCGTGCTAAAGAAGCTGATGCGCGCTCCGCTTTCCGATACGGTAGCTTTGAAGCGTACGATTGCCGCTCGTGTCATTCGAAATGAGCATTATGTCGTGTAAAGGGGGAGAGCAAGTATGGATCCGCTCAGACCGCAAGACCCGCTTTTGCCCGAGCAATCGCCAGCAGATGATACGCAGGCTGATGCTTCGGCTGAACCGACGATCGAACCGATTACAGCAGCGCCCGCTCCACTATCCGCCGAGCCGGTTCTCGAACCGTCCGACCCACCATCCGGCTTTGCTGCCACGGAACAGAGTAACGAATTAGCCTCCATGCTCCCTGGCGATTCGTCTGGGGAAGCTCCACTCGAGCCACAAGCTGGTTCATCCGCAGAATCGACTGCGAATGCGCCTGCTGCAAACGAGGATTCCCCGCGTCCGTGGCTGCTTCACTACCCGGTAGAGGTAGCGGCGTCGCTGGACTACCCTGACCAAAACCTGGCGCAGTTTTTATTAAATGCCGTTCATCGTTATCCGGACCATGTGGCCGTCCACTTCCTTGGCAAAACGTTGACCTACCGCGAGCTGCATACCGATGCCGTCCGACTGGCAACCGGTCTGCTGTCGCTTGGAATCAAGACAGGAGACCGCGTGGCCATTATGCTTCCGAACTGCCCGCAGGCGGTCATCGCTTATTACGGCGTGCTGCTGGCAGGCTGCGTAGTCGTGCAGACGAATCCGCTCTATGTGGAGCGGGAGCTGGAATATCAGCTAAACGACAGCGGAGCAGTGGCCATTATTACGGTTGATCTGCTTTATGCGCGCCTCTCACGTGTACGCGGCAAACAGCCGGATACCGGCCCGCTGCCGCAGCTTCGGCACGCGATTATTACGTCCATCAAGGATGGACTGCCTTTTCCCAAAAATATGCTTTACCCCATTAAGCAGCGCAAGGAAGGCTTCCGAGCGGATATTCCATACGGCAGCTTTGGCGTGATCAGCTACAAGAAGCTGCTCGCTGTGAAAGCGCCTTCCATCTCATTGCCGGACCCTCCAAAAGGCTCAGACCTGGCGGCGCTGCAATATACGGGAGGCACGACGGGAACACCGAAGGGCGTCATGCTGTCGCACCGCAATCTGGTGGCCAATACGATACAAACCTCAGCCTGGTGCTACAAAGCCCAGGATGCCAAAGAAAAGTTCCTCGCCGCGCTGCCTCTGTTTCATGTATTTGGATTAACGGTATTAATGAATATGTCTGTCCTGCGGGCGGGTACGCTTATCTTGCTGCCGCGTTTCGAGACAGAGACGGTGCTTCAGACAATCAATAAGCAGCAGCCGACGATCTTTCCAGGGGCGCCTACGATGTATATTGCGCTCATTCATCATAAGGCTGCTGCCAAAACTGATCTTTCATCTATTAATGTATGTATTAGCGGCTCCGCTGCGCTGCCGCTTGAAGTGCAGGAACAGTTCGAAGCGATGACTGGCGGCAGGCTTATTGAGGGCTACGGCTTGTCGGAGGCTTCTCCGGTGACCCATGCCAATCCCATATGGGGCAAGCGCAAGATAGGCACGATCGGTCTGCCGTTCCCTGATACAGAGGCTGCAGTTGTTCATCCGGTTACAGGGGAACGGCTGCCGGCCGGCGAGCTGGGCGAGCTTGTCGTAAGAGGACCGCAGGTGATGCAGGGCTATTGGAACAAGCCGCTCGAAACCGATCTGGTGCTGCGAAACGGCTGGCTGCATACCGGCGATCTTGCTACGATGGATGAAGAGGGCTATTTTACCATTGTAGATCGAATGAAGGATGTCATTATTGCAGGCGGCTTCAACATTTATCCGCGCGAGGTGGAGGAGGTGCTGTTCGAGCATCCTGCCGTGCGGGAGGCGGCGGTTATTGGCGTTAAAGATGATTATCGAGGAGAGACGGTAAAAGCGTTTATTGTATTGAAGGAGGGCTGGCAGGTTTCGCAGAGTCAGCTGGACCGTTGGTGCAGGGAGCGGCTGGCTGCCTACAAGGTTCCGCATCACTATGCGTTTCGGGAAGCGCTTCCAAAAACAATGGTCGGCAAGGTGCTGCGCCGTAAGCTGCAGGAGGAGGAGGCTGAGGCGAAGGAGAAGGAGAAGCCATCGACTGACGATAAAGGAGGGTGATCGGCATGGATGAGGAATGGTTAATACAGCAGGCTGATCAAGCCGGTCACCTGACAAGGCTTGCGGAGCGGGCACAGGCCACATTTTGGGGATTGCTCGGCTGTGAGATCGTACAGGCGAGCAGGAGCAAAGCAACGATTTGTTTGGATACCGCTCCGCAGCATATGAACCTGCTTGGGATCGTGCACGGCGGAGTGCTCATGTCTCTGCTGGATAACGCAATGGGACTTGTGGTGATGCTGGCATCCGAAGAGGGACGGGGGGTGACAGCTAATCTGAATACGCAATTTCTCGCGAGCAGCAAGGGCGGGCTTTTGCTTTGCGAGGCGGAGCTTCTGCATCGTACAGACCGAACGCTGACGCTTCAAGCACAGGTGAAGGATGACAACGGCAAGCTGCTCGCATGGGGCAGCGGAGCCTATCGGTTGATTTAAAGCTTCTACCCAGGCATTTGCTTGAGGACAAGGGATTTTGTATACTAATATATGGAAAGAAAAACGTGTTTAAAAATGGTTAACAATTGCCTGTGAAATTCCGATAATTATAGTAGAGGAAAGGAGGCGGGGACATGGCTCAAGGCTGGGTAACGATGCTTGTTTTAGCATTTGGCATTATGGTTGCCGTTATTGGCGTAATCGCATATTTAAGAATGTTTCGTAAAGACAGGCTCGCTGCAGCATCGCAGCCGGGAGTTGATGCCCCGCCTCCGCAGCAGGCTTTTGCTGCAAATACAAGGGATCATGAGCTTCATGCGGATAGCCAATCCGAACAAGCCACAACAAAGGATTAAGAAATGTTAACTTTCATAATTGAAATCAAAATGTTATAATAGTAAGAAAACTTCAAACATTGTGACAGTTTGGCCATGGAGTTGCCTGCACCGGGAGGGTTCTAGGGGTATAATCGCCGCTTGCGGTCTCGTATACAGTAGTTTAGGACGACCATCGAACGTAAAGGGGAGATGATTTCATGGCGAAGCATAGCCAGAATGAAGTCAAGGAAAGCCTGAAGGAACTCACTAGAATTTTTCAGCCTAAGGACCCGCGCAAGTTTGTTAAGGAATACATTCGAAAGTACCGGATTACCGGCGGCTATGAGGATGAATTAACGACGTTGGTGGAAGATGAACTAGGCAGAATAAACTCCTCGGTCAGCTAAACTCACATTGCACATGACGGCTTTGTTGTCTGTTTTTTAACAGACGGCAAGGCTTTTTTGTTTTTTTGAGATCATGGCAGTTGTCTGACGCGGTGCAGCAGTTATAAGTTGATCATCAAAAGGGCTATCCTTCAAGCAGCTAAGCTTGAGGGATAGCTCTTATTACGTGCAGGATAAACGAATGAAAAAACTTAAGAAATACCATGATCCTGATCCCGTTTCTTAGTCGACTCCCGCACGATCAAGGCTGTAGGAAGAAGAATCTCGATGTAGGGCTCAGCAGGATGGTTCATTCTCCAAATGAGCTGCTGCATGGCGATTTTTCCGAATTTGCTCAAATCCACGTCCATCGTCGTTGTCGTCGGCGTACTGATTCGCGAGAGATGGCCGTTGTCGAAGCTGCATACGGAAATATCATCAGGCACCTTGTAGCCTATCTGCTGCAAGGAGGAAATGAGCAGGAAACCAAGACCGTCATTTACGCAAAACCAGGCTGTTGGCAGAGAGCTCATTTTCGATAATCTGTCCATGACATAGGTTGACTCCTCGACGGTATCTTTCACCAGCCAGTCAGAGTTAATAGCAAGGCCTGCTTCATTCATGGCCATATAGTAGCCTTCCAGACGCTCGTAATAGCTTGGCGAGAACGAGACATCGCCCCAAAATCCGATTTGTGTATGGCCGAGCCCAATAAGATGGCTGACCGCATCGTATCCGCCAAATCGATTGTTCGTCAAGATGCTGTCGGCATGAATTTGGGGATGGTGGTGATCGATAAGGACGGTAGGAATGCCCGTGGCCAGCACAGTATTGATATAGTCTGTACTAATATGCGAAAGGATCAATACCCCGTCGACGGATTGATTTTGCAGAAAAGACGGTAAAATCAGCCCATCCCTTGCTTGCGGATTTATAGACAGGATTTGCAGCGACATGCCGCGCTTAGAGCACTCTTGCTCGATCGATAAATAGATTTCTCCAAAAAAGGTTCTTTGGGAGAAAGCGAAATCGGAGGCTAGCAAAGCGATGCTGCTGGTTCGCTCGGATTGTTTCTTTTTCCGGGTTTCAGAATACCTGTAGCCAAGCCGCTGCGCTGTTTCGATCACGAGCTGTCTCGTATCGTCGCTGACTCCATCCTTTCCCGTAAGGGCCTGAGAAACGGAATTTTTGGAAATATGTAAAGTATCTGCAATCATTTGCATGGTCACTTTTTGCTGTTTCAATTATACCGTCTCCTTCCCATTGCAATAGCGGGCCTTCTTTGAAAAAAAGCTGTAACGTTACAAATTATATCTTATCGGGTTCGAAAAAGGAACAGTTTTTACGCGTAAAATCGGAATTTATTCATTTTTATTGACTTTTCACTCCCCGTATTGAATAATGGACCTAAATTTCAAGAATAAAGTAAAATAATCTTTTAGTAACGTTACTATTACAGTGAAAATACTGTTTTTGTAATTATAACACTGTTTTAGAGACCGTTAGGAACCATAAAGGGGGAACGCGTGATGGGAAAGCTGATCAAAAATGAAGTAAAGACGTGCGCAACGCTGTTGGAGCAATATTTGGAGAAAAACAAGCCTGTTATTAACCCTGTTAAGCTTCTGTTCAAAGGAGTAGGGGATCGCGATGTGTATAATATTTCAGCTCCGTTTGAGGATGATGGGGAGCAAGTTATTGCAGGACGCGTGGAATCCAGAGACAGCGAGCATTCACATATTATGTTTTTTGTCGAGCGGAACGGCGAGTGGATTCCGAGAGAGGGCATGCAGGAGCTTGAGCTGCAGGATCCGTTCTATACGAGAGTCGGCGGAGAAATCGTTCTTGGCGGCGTACAGGTTTATCCTCATCCAACGAATGCCGGTGCGCTTGCCTGGCGGACGGTTATGTATAAGGGGAAGCGGCTTCGGGAGCTTGAGTTGTTCTTCACCGGACCGAACGGCATGAAGGATCTTCGCATAGCCGAGCTGCATGACGGCAGCATTGTTATTCTTACTAGGCCGCAGGGAGAGAAGGGCGGCCGCGGGAAGATCGGATTTATGAGGCTGGCTTCGCTGGCTGAGCTGACGATCGAAAAGGTGGAAGAAGCTCCTCTTCTGAATGAGCAGTTCATTGATGCGGAGTGGGGCGGCGCGAACGAGATCCATTTATTGTCGAACGGTTTAGTCGGCGTTCTCGGCCACATCGCCAGCTTCGATGAGGCGGGTGACCGCCATTATTATCCGATGGTTTTTGCATTGAACCCGTTTACCGGCGAGTATACAGATATCGAGATTATTGCGATTCGCGACAAGTTTCTGCCCGGCGAGTCAAAACGGACGGACTTAGTTGACGTTGTTTTCAGCGGAGGTCTTGTGCGGAAAAAAGACGGCTTCGCCGATTTGTACGCCGGCATCAGCGATGCAGAGGCTCACAGAATGACAATCCAAGATCCATTTTTAAAATTTGAACGTCTCGAGGTGAGCTTATGATGAACATCTACCGCTATGAAGAAAACCCGCTCATTACACCTGCCGACGTCGAGCCCTATCACGAAGGATTCAAAGTCATCGGTGCTTTTAATGCAGGCGTTGCCGAGTATAACGGTGAAACGCTGCTCCTCCTCCGGGTTGCCGAGCAGCCGGTGAGCAGTGATCCGGCGAAGGTGCTGGCGCCGATCTATAATCCGGAGACGGGCGTCGTCGATCTGGTGGAATTGGACCGAAACGATGAACGTTATGATTTTTCGGATCCCCGCGTCGTAAGGGACCGTACTCAAAGCGCGGGCTTTGCTTATTTGACGTCGATTTCCTATATCCGCATAGCCCGGAGCACGGATGGCCATCATTTTAAGGTAGACAGCAAGCCGTTTATTTATCCTTCGAACGAGCAAGAGGTTTTTGGCATCGAGGATCCGCGCGTCACGCAAATGGGTGAAGATTATTATATTTATTTCTCAGTCGTTTCTCCTGACGGAATTGGAGAGTCGATGGTTTCGACCAAAGACTTCATCCACGTTACCCATCATGGGATGATCTTTTGCCCGGATAACAAGGACGTACTCATTTTCCCGGAAAAAATTGGCGGCAAATATTATGCGCTTCACCGCCCAACGATGAAAAGTGTGGGCATGCCGGAAATTTGGATTGCCGAATCGGACAATCTGCTCTATTGGGGCAATCATAAGCATTTGTTCGGCTTGCGCGAAGGCATGTGGGACAGCGGCCGGATTGGCGGCGGTGCAGTTCCGATCCGAACGGAGAGAGGCTGGCTTGAGCTGTATCACGGCGCAACGCAGGAGCATCGCTACTGCATGGGAGCTGTACTGCTTGATCTGAATGATCCGACGAAGATCATTGCGCGCTCGGAGAAGCCGGTACTGGAGCCAGACGCTCCTTACGAGAAGAAAGGCTTTTTCGGAGATGTTGTCTTTTCCTGCGGGGCGATTGTTGAAGGCGATACGGTGAAGATGTACTACGGCGTAGCAGATACATCGATGGCTTGCGCGGAGCTGAGCCTGACGGAAATTTTGGACAGCATGGTTTATGCGCCATCCTACGTGCACGTGTAAGAGAATGAGTGATGGAGGACAGTCTAACCGGCTGTTTTCTTTTGCTTTGCGATAATGAAGCGTGTATTGGAGATACCGAAAGCAATACATGATTAAGGATTACAAATCAACATTACAAAATAAATAAAAGTAATTACTATTAATAAAATAATGTTGACAAAATCTCAAAGTAATTTAAAATAATAAATATAAAACGTTTTCATTTCTCGTTACAACATGCATTATACTTTTTGTTGTCATGTAGACAGGACATAGCGTTAAATCCATTTGCAGGGGGAGAAAATGTGGGCTTCAAAAAATACACAGGCTATATTTATATTTCTCCGTGGATTATCGGTTTTATTGTTTTCACGGTTGCGCCGCTCATCTTTGCCTTTTATGTCGGTTTAACAGAGTGGGATACGTTCAATAAGCCGAAATACATCGGTTTTGAAAACTATATCGATCTCATGAAGGACGACGCTTTTCGCAAGGCGCTATGGGTTACCATTAAGTTTGCCATTATTTCGGTGCCGCTCGGAATCGCAACCTCGATGCTGATCGCGATTCTGGTGAACACGAAGGTGCGGGGCGTGTACTTCTTCCGGACTGCGCTTTATATGCCGGCTATTGTGTCGGGCGTATCGATTTCGCTGCTCTGGAAATGGATTTTGGACACGGATTTCGGCTTGATTAACCTGCTGCTCTCCAAGGTTGGCATTGCGCCGCTTGGATGGCTCACCGAGGGATCTCTCGTCATGCCTTCCTATTTAATGATGGCGGTGTGGGGAGCGGGCGGCGGTATGCTGACTTATCTTGCCGGCCTGCAGGACATTCCGGGACATTTGTACGAGGCTGCGGATATAGATGGAGCGAACGCCTTTCAGAAATTCAAACATATTACGCTGACGATGCTGACTCCGGTTATTTTCTACAATCTCATCATGGGTATAGTCGGCGCGATGCGCAAATTTGGAGACGCTTATATTATCGGAGGGGCTGAGAACGAGGGTCGGTTCTATATGATTTATTTGTACGAGAACGCCTTCAGTTTTTTCAAGATGGGTTATGCTACCGCGATGGCATGGATATTATTCGTGATCATCATGCTTCTCACTCTGCTGGCCTTTAAGTCATCCTCCGCTTGGGTTTATTACGAATCCGAGGTCACTACAAAGAAAAAGCGGAAAGGCAGGTGAGATGATTGGTCTCTTACGGGATGGGAAAAAAACAAAAAAGGATTTGGCGAAACATCATTCTGTATGTCTTATTGGGGATCTTCTCCATAAGCACCTTGTTTCCATTGATCTGGATGATTTCCACTTCTCTTAAATCAGGAGATGTCATCTTCTCCATTCCTCCCCGATTTTTACCGGATGGAATGCATTGGGAAAACTACGCGAGGGCAATCACGGAGATTAATTTCTTCGTTCTATTTAAGAATACAGCGGTCATTACTTTTTTCCAGCTGTTGTCTAATGTATTTGTTTCCGCCTTTGTCGCATACGGTTTCGCGAGATTCAATTTTCCGGGAAAAAACATATGGTTTCTATTAGTTCTTGCTACCATTATGCTGCCCGGGGAAGTCACGATGATTCCTGTGTTTATCGGCTTTAGTGAAATCGGCTGGAGCAACTCGATCCTTCCGCTTGTCGTTCCCGGATTTTTCGGAGGGGCGCCCGTATTTATCTTTTTGCTCCGGCAATTTTTCCTTTCGGTGCCGAAGGATTTGGAAGAATCGGCCTTCATCGACGGGGCGAGCACTTTTAAAATTTTTTACAAGATTTTTCTTCCCTTATCTGTGCCCGCACTTGTTACAATCGGGATTTTCTCTTTCCAGGGAAGCTGGAACGACTTGCTCGGCCCGCTCATTTATTTGAACGATGTTGATAAATTTACGCTCACCTTGGGGTTATCGATGTTCAAGGGCGTGATGAAGGTCGAGTGGGGACCGCTCATGGCGGGATCGATTCTGGCACTGCTGCCGGTTCTGATTGTCTTCTTTATGGCGCAAAAGCATTTTGTGGAAGGCATTAAGCTAAGCGGAATCAAAGGTTGATATTCATTTTGTATGAAGCTTGAGATCGGCCGTTTGCCGATATCAAATTCAAATATAAATTAAGGGGACTCTTAACATGAAAAAAAATGCAACTGCAAGATTTGGATTGCTTCTCGCTATGATTTTGGCATTCTCAGTCGTATTAGCGGCATGCGGCGGCTCCAATAACGGAAATGCGCCAGCAAGCAGCAATGCGCCGGCAAACAACGCGGACAACTCCGCTCAGCCGGCAGAAAAAGTGAAATTGAAAGTTGCAACATGGGCAGGCGCGGAGGAATTGAGAGAGTTTGAAGAGCTGGTAGCGAAATTGAATACCAGCGCTGCAGATTATGAGCTTGAAGTGCAAAGCATTCCGGCCGATTACTACCAGAAGCTGCAAACGATGATTGCAGGTAAGCAAGCTCCTGACTTCATGTGGCTGTCTCAAGAATATATCGCCCAATATGCAAGCCTGGGCGCGATCGCTCCACTTAATGAGCATGTGTCTACTCTCGAAAATTATAATGCGGACGACTATTTCCAAGGTGCGCTTGATGTAGGTACTTATAACAATGAATTGTATGCATTGCCATGGATTTCCCAGCCGTATGTGCTTTACTACAACCAGGATATGTTTGAAAAAGCGGGAGTTGAGCTTCCGACAAACGACTGGACATGGGATGACTTTATCGCAGCCGGCAAGCAATTGACCAAAGACGGCGAATGGGGAGCTTTGCTGAACAACATCCCTACGGCTATGTACACTTGGTCTTACGGCGGCGATGTGTTTGACAAAGAAGGCAATATTACACTGGATTCTCCTGAATCGATCAAAGGTCTGCAAATGTATCAAACAATCGTACAATCCGGAATCGCTCCTGCAAGAGCGCAAGCGGATTCCATGGGTAACGGCGATATGTTCAAAACAGGCAAGGTCGCGATGTTCGTAGGCGGCGCTGGCGATGATTTCGAGAAAACAACGAACTTCAAGATCGGTATGGTTGTGCCTCCGAAAGGTACAGAGCAAGTGACGTTCAGCTGGATCGGCGTAACAGCAATGTCCAGCGCTACTAAAAATCCTGCAGTTGCAGCAAAGGCGCTTGTAGATATGACAAACGCGATTCACCAATGGAAAGTTGTTGCACCGACAAAAAGCGGCTTTGATCTGATTAAAACAAGCCGTCCAGAGAAAGAGTATGCAGTGGATTCAATCCTCGCAGCTTCCGAAGTAGCCAGAGGCTTCAACAACCAGCCGAAGCAAGGCGAAATTGATGGCGCGATTTGGGAAAAGCTGACGCAGCCTATTGAAAAAGGCGATGATGTGAATGCAGCCGTACAAGGAACGATTGAAAAAATGAAAGACATTATTGAGTAATCGCATAAAAAACTTTTATTAGCCTGCTTAACGAATTCACTTAAACACCTGCCGCCAACGGAGGCTTTGCCCCGGTAACGGCGGGTGTTTTTCATTTGCTGGCATGACGAGAGGAGAAGCGCAATCCTATGTTGAAAAAAGGCTTGATTGTTGTATTAGTCATCTTAATAGGTTTATCTGGGATAGACGCGACATTGCCTCAGAAGGGACTCGTATCAGCCGAAGTAGGGCAAGCCTCTTCCGGGAAAGCTGTTCAGAAGCGCATAAGTAAAATTCAGCAAATGCCCGGTCTTCCACAGCCCTTCGAAATGAAGGATTGGAGGGAAACGACCGTTAAATATGACGAGTTCGTATTCGATTTCACCAAGCAGGGACAATTTCTGCCGGTAGGCTGGTGGGACCGGACGCATCATAATATGGATGAGGACACGTTCGGGCTTATGTCGTACGTCGGGAAGTTCTCGCAAGGAACGGACGGCTCGCAGGAAGCGATCAATATGATGGCAGCTGTGCTCAGCGCCACGCTGGTCGGCATCGATAAAAGCGATCAGAATGGAATCAATTATGTAAAAATGCTGCAAACCTTCTATAATACAGACAATGGCGAAAACATGATTATGAATAACCCGAAAACGGTGAGCGGACAAACATTTTGGTATGAGCTGCTGCCGCATGTTTTGTTCTATGCGCTTACCGACTATTATCCTGATGTCGAGAATATGGAGGACATTATGCGCGGCACTGCCGATAAGTGGGCGGAAGCGGTGCAGGAGCTGGGCGGAAAATATGGGCGGGCGGATTTTAATTATACGGCCTTCGATTTCCACAAAAAGCAGCCCTTCCGCAACGAGCGTTGGACGGAGCCGGATGCGGCTGCAGGCGTCGCCATGCTGCAGTATATGGCCTACTCGAAATTCGGCGATCCCAAATATTTGGAGGCAGCCGAGCTGAGCATGGATTTTCTGGAGCGTCAGCAGGATAATCCGCTCTATGAGGTGCTGCTTTATTCTGCCCCATACATGGCGGCAAGGATGAATGCGGAGCAGGGCAAGCAGTATGATGTGAGCAAGATGATGAACTGGGTGTTCGACGGCGGAAGCAAGGCTCGGAATGGCTGGGGAACGATTACGGAGAAGTGGGGAGATTATGACGCCCACGGCTTGCTCGGGAGCTTGAACGATAATGAAGGTTATGCCTTCGCGATGAATACGTTCGCAGCATTCGGCGCGCTCGCCCCGGTCGTGCGTTACGATCCGCGTTATGCCCGGGATATCGGCAAGTGGATGCTGAATGCGGCGAATCAATCGCGTTTGTTTTACGCGGACGCGCTGCCGGCCGACTATCAATCCGGTGCGGATTGGAAGGGAGATCCAGAGCATGTGATCCCCTATGAGGGTCTCCGCAAGCTATGGAATGGAAAAACGCCATATGCGAGCGGCGATCCGACGGTATATGCGTGGGGCAATACCGATTTTTCCTTATACAGCGGCTCATTTGCAGGGTATCTTGGCGGTTTGATCGAAGAAACTAACGTGGAAGGCATATTGAAGATCGATACGCTGAAAACGGATTATTTTCATCAAAAGGCTTATCCGACCTTCCTCTATTACAACCCTTATGATTCGGAGCGCGAGGTTGAGGTGACGGGGCTTGGCGATGCCGCGGTTGATTTGTACGATTCGGTCAGCGGTGATTTCATCGCGCGCGATGTAAAGGAGCAGACAAGCGTGCGTTTGTCCGGCGATCAGGCGGCTGTCATTGTTGTCGTTCCCGCGGGTGGAGAGGTTTCGTCGGAACAAAACCAAACGTTAATTGACGACGTATTTGTCGCGCCGAAGGCTAAGCCTGCGGTTAATATCCTCTCTCTGCAGAAGAGAGAGCTGGTTGCCGAAGATCTGAAGGTTGAGCTAGAAGCAGCCGTACCCGCAGGGGAGAAGATCAAAAATATGACGGTTACGTTTGCCGGCCAGGAGATTTACAGCGGAACCGGGCTTTCCGATGGTTTATTGTTCGATACGAGGAAATTCAATAACGGCTTCCACCGCCTGCGGGCGGAAGTGGAATCGTCCAGCGGGGAGAAGGATGCGGCGGAGGTCGAGCTGTTCGTCCGAAATGACGGAGGCGAATCCATTCTGACAGCCGGACCGGATGCCCTGGCAAGCTGGGAGCCTATTGAGGTTATGCCAGGCAAAGCTGTCCTGGATGAAGGGAAGCTCATCGTTGAGGAAGCTAATGGGGCCGGAGGATACGGCGGGACTACGAGCCCATCGTTTCAGCTTGATTTCAGCAGGCGGCCATTTGCGATTGTCGATGTGGAGTCGGCCAGTCCGCAATGGGCGCTGCAAATTCATGTGAAGGGCGAGCCTTGGGGGTTTTATATTAAACCGGACGGTACGGAGACGGGGCATTTTATTCTTGATGTGATGAAGGAAATGCGCCGGCTTCACCCGGATATGTCTTATTTGGGCGTTCAGGATGTGGAGCTCTGGCTTATCGTTGCGGGGCGGGAAGGCGCGAAAGCCGTCTTCGAACGTGTGGATTTATTTTATCAGGATGATGAGCCTATGCAGGAAGAAGATTGGTCAGGTGCCCAGAGCGCTGTCTCGATGCTGGAGTGGCAGTCTGTTCCTTCCTTGCAGGGAAGCGTGATCGTCGATCAGGATACGGCTATTATCGGAGAGGATGCGATCTTGAATCGGGGAGGAGTGGGCTCGCCGTTCATGCTGGTAGATTTTGCGCAAAATCCCGGGCTGTCCGTTGATATCGCCAGCGTTACGAATCAGTGGTCTCTTATGCTGTATATTCGGGGACAAAAGGAAGGGCTGCTGCTTCAGGCTCCAACTGATCAGACAGGTCAAGTATCCTACAACCTGAGAGATGCGCTGAAGGAAGCCAATTCGCAGCTGGAACTGGACGATCCTGTCGAAATGCAAGTATGGTTCCTTGCTGAGGGAGACGAGAAAGCCAACTTCGGCGTCCGGTCCTTTGAGCTTGCATATGAGGATGACAGCCTTAATACGCGGTTATATGTTGGAGCGGCTCTCGCCTTGGCTGGGCTGCTGCTCTCTGTCTTACTATGGAGGAGAAAAAGATCATGAAAATAACAAAGCTGACGATGAAAGGAAGCAGTCTTTGGAATGAGGATGCGCTAGTCGAGCAGCCTTCTCATGCGCTGTATGGAGTCATCGATGGGGCCACGTCGCTGGTCCCTTTCACGGGGGAAGGCGGCGCAACCGGCGGTCATTATGCTGCACGAATCATTGCGGACTCTTTGTACGGTATTTCATCTTCCGGAGGGGAGCATTGGACTCCGGCGGAAGCGCTGCTGCAAGCCAATCGGAAGCTGCGGGAAGAAATGGCGAAGTACGGCATACAGGTGGATCGGAAAGAAGAGGTATGGGGAGCTTGCGCCGTTCTGATCCGAATCGGAGAGGACTTTATTGAATATGCGCAGGCAGGAGACTGCATGCTGGCCGCCGTGTATGAGGATGGCTCGATTCGTACCGTTACTCATGATCAGCTTGCGCATATCGATAACCGGACGAAAGCGCTCTGGGCGGAAGGTATAGAGTCCGGTCTCCGAACGAGCGAGGAGCTATGGGCTTACGTGAAGCCTCAAATTATTAGCGGCCGGTATAGCGCCAATACAGCGCAAGGCTACGCGGTCCTTAATGGCGATCCTGAATTGTCCCGCTACATAGAATACGGAAGAATGAACAGGATACAATTGAAAGCTCTGCTGCTCATGTCCGATGGGTTATACTCGCCGACTGCTGCCAGCCTCCCGCAGGCTAATGCGGAGGAGGTTGCCCGGGGCGTATTGGATAAAGGGCTTGAAGGATATATAAGGGAGCTTACGGAGCTGGAAGAAGGAGATCCGCAATGCATACAGTATCCGCGTGTCAAAAAATCCGATGACAAAACCGCGATCTGGATTACATTTTCATCCTAGCAAGATCGTTTCTTAAACCTTATTCGTGACAGGAGGAAGTCGTTTAATGATTCGCAAAGTGGAACAAATGCCAAACCTGCCTACCCCTTTTCAAATGAGAGATTGGAAACAAACCGCGATCGATTATGACCAGCTTGTGTTTGATTTTGAAGCGAAGGGGGATTTTTTGCCGCTTATCTGGTGGGATGAGACGGGAAGAAACACGGGCAAGACTACGTTCGGCCTGCCCTCCTACATCGGCGCGTCCCGAGAGGCCTCCAATCACGAAGCGATCAATTGCGCCACTGCCGTGCTCGGAGCTACGATAGCCGGTATCGATAAAAGCGATCAAAACGGCTATAACTGGGTGGAGATGTGCGAGAGCTACTACAATACCGATAATGGCGAGTTATTGGTGTTAAACCGGACGGATGCCGAATCGGGGAACACCTTCTGGTATGAGGTTTATCCGCATATTCTGCATTATTCGCTTTCGCATTTTTACCCCGGTGTCGGACGGCTTACGTCAATTATGCGGCAAACGGCTGACAAATGGCATGAAGCTGCTTATGAATTGGGCGGCAAGGACGGCGCGGCCGATTTTAATCACCTTGCCTATGATTTCAAGCTTCGGAAGCCTGTCGACAACGGACGGTGGAAGGAGCCGGAAGCGGCAGCGGGAGTTGCCTGGCTGCAATATATGGCCTATGTGAAATGGGGCGATCCGCGTTATTTGGAAGGCGCGGATTGGTGCATGGATTACTTGCAGCGTTCAACGGATAATCCGTTCTATGAGCTGCTTCTGCCATACGGCGCTTATACGGCAGCCCGGATGAATGCGGAGCTCGGCCGGGAATACGATGTAGCGAAAATGCTGGACTGGTGCTTTGACGGCGACAGTGCATGCCGTCCTGGCTGGGGGGTTATTGCGGAAAGGTGGGGCGACTATGACGCGCACGGTCTTTGCGGCAGCCTGACCGATTGGGGGCAGCGCTGGGACCAGATGCAGGACAATGCTTCGGATGATTTAGACGAAGAGTCCAGCGGCTATGCTTTTGCTGCGAATACCTTCTCGTTGGCGGCTTCCTTTATCCCGCTCGTCCGCTATGATTCGCGGTTTGCCCGCGATATCGGCAAATGGATGCTGAACGCGTCTAATAATGCGCGGCTGTTTTATCCCGATGCTTTGCCGGGCATTCAGCAATCGTGCTATTTCTTCAAGAGTGATCCGAAGCATGTCATCGCCTATGAAGGCTTGCGCAAGAAATGGGACCACCAATCCCCTTATGCGACGGGCGATGCGATCCGCTACAGCTGGGGATCGATTGATCTGGGCTTGTACGGCTCCTCGCATGTCGGCATTTTCGGGGGCATTATTGGGTACACGGATGACCCGGCTATATTGCAGCTGGACTGCTTGAAGACCGATTATTTCAGAAACGATGCGTACCCCACGTATTTGTACTATAACCCTCATGTGGAAGAGAAGCGGGTAAGACTAAAGGTAGGGGCGAATGCTTCGGATATTTATGATGCCGTTTCGCATGCATTCCTGCAAACGGACGTCAGCGGAGAAGCTGTCATAACGATCCCCGCGGACACGGCATTGCTTGTTGTCATCGTTCCGGCCAATGGGCGCAAGAGCAAGGATGGATCGAAGCTGCTCGTGAACGGAGTGGTTGTAGATTATCATCTTGATTTTTAAGATGATGATGATGATTTCGAATAAATGAAAAGTTAACGGCTATCCCTCAAGCCAGCTGTCATGCTGCTGAGGGATAGTTTTTTTCATATTTTCAACCTAGTCTTCCCTATAGTTTGGGCATTTGCCGCCTCTTTCAGGAATAGGCTATAAGTAGAGCAGTCTGCGTGCGTGTTTGCGAAGCTGAATTTTGCTTGCGCGTAACTAAGTGAATGCTTACGAAGCTGGATTTTGCTCACGCAAAACTTTGAGGAGGTACACACATGGCAGTGGATCTGAAAACGAAGGAACATATTCGCGGTATTCGGAAGGCCGGACGCATCGTCGCTGCCTGTCACAAGGCGCTCTCGAAGAGGATTGCGCCGGGTGTTACTACGCAGGAGATCGATCGTTTCGTCGAGCGGTTCATGCTCGATCGGGGAGCAACGCCGGCGCAGAAGGGCTATAAGGGATATCCGTTCGCCACCTGTGCCTCCGTGAACGAGGTTGTCTGCCATGGCTTTCCCGATTCTGAACCTCTCGAGACCGGAGATATTGTGACGATTGACATGGTGGCTGATTTAGACGGCTGGAAGGCCGATTCCGCATGGACCTATGCGATAGGCAGAACGACCTCCGCTACGGAGAAGCTGCTCATCGCGGCGGAGCAAGCGCTGCTTGACGGGATTAAGATGGCGGTGCCCGGCAATCGGATCGGCGATATTAGCTATGCGGTTCAATCCAGAGCGGAGCTTGCGGGCTTCGAGGTGGTAACCGCCTTTGCCGGGCACGGCATCGGCAGAAGCATGCATGAATATCCGGAGGTTATTTATAACGGAATGCCAGGGCAGGGCATCGAGCTGGAGGAAGGGATGGTCATTACGATCGAACCGATCATTACGGCCGGGCGTCCCGACATCTATATTGCCCATGATGGCTGGACCGCCAGAACTAGGGATGGCGGATGGGCTGCGCAATTCGAGCACACGGTCGCC
The DNA here is from genome assembly GCF_049725345.1 of Paenibacillus praedii. Lineage (NCBI taxonomy): Bacteria > Bacillati > Bacillota > Bacilli > Caryophanales > Paenibacillaceae > Paenibacillus > Paenibacillus praedii. Next base: position 75,838 of record NZ_JBMWAM010000020.1, read on the forward strand.
GTCACGAAGGATGGTCCGATCGTGTTGACGAGGTGGGACTAATCTTAATGGACGATCATATAAGAAGCCGAGCCTGTTCAGGTAATGTTACCTGGTGGGGCTCGGCTTTTTTTAAGCTGTGAGCGGTGAACGTATTGGCTGGCGAATCGCATACTGCGATGGGAGGCTGTATTGGGGTGAATGGGGAAGCACATTTGCAATAGAATCATAGGGAATAGGCAAGACAAGCAGAAAGAAGTGAGATTCTGCTGCATAATGTACAATGAAGCAGCTGCACGGGGAATGCAGTCGTATCTGCAGCTCATCAGCGGTATAATAAAGGTAGTTTATGAACAAAAGTGTGCGTCCTTATATTGTGAAGCAATTGGTGAGTAAGAGCGGCCATATCGTAAAAAGGGGGAACGTTGCAGATGAGCGGATTGATCGACCGTATGCGCAAGGGCTATGGCAAAAAACTCGTATCGCTTCATGCTTGGAACGGTTGGATTGTCGTTATTTTGGCATTGACGGGACTCATTCTGGTGGGAGGCTTCTGGCGGGGCTTTCTCGGCGAGGGGCGCGTGTGGATCAAGTGGCTGCACATTGTCGTGGGAATGGCCTCTATCCTTCCGGTTATTTACTACCTGCTGCTTGCGGGCAAGCATTGGAAGCAGTTGAAGCAAAAGCCTTGGCAGCGCTTTAACGTGCTTGTTGTGCTTGGTTTGCTGCTGGGCTGGTTCGGCTCTGGTGTGCTGCTATGGCAGTTCCAGGCAGTCGGCCCAAGCGTGTCGAACGTGGCGCTGGTGATCCATGATTTGCTTACGTGGATTGGTCTTCCTTATATTATTTATCATTCGATTACGCGGGCAAAATGGCTCAAGGAGCCAAGCCGCCGCACTATCCAAAGCGAGCGGGAGGAGGACGCCGTCCATCCGGCAGGCATGCCGCAGCCCGTCTATACGCGCAGGGCGTTTATTCGCGGAGCGATAGGACTGGGGCTCGCTGCTACGCTTGGGCCGCCTTTCTTGAAGTGGCTTGGCACTTCGCTTGGCAGCGTCGGAGGCAGCCAAACGATTGACAAGCTGATCGAGAACAATACGAATACACTCGTGCCTGATCCAGTGCCGCTGCCCGCGTCAGCCCCGCCGATTGGCGGAGGCGCGCAGGGACAATTTCGCGTGTATACGGTAACGCCGATCCCTAGCTTTTCGAATGAGAATTGGTCCTTTACGATCGATGGGCTGGTAGATAGAAGCTTCAAGTGGAACTGGGAAGAGTTCGTGGCGCTTAAGCGCTCGGTGCAGGTCAATGATTTTCACTGCGTGACGGGCTGGTCCGTCTACAAAAATACGTGGGAAGGCATACCGATCAAGGAGCTTCTTGCGATGGCAGGCGTGAAGTCTAACGCGAAAACAGTGAAGCTGTATTCCGGCGATCGTGTATATACGAGCGCGTTGTCGCTTGAGCAGCTCGACATGGATGAGGTTCTGGTGGCGGTTATGCATGACGGCAAACCGATCCCGAGCGATCTCGGCGGACCGGTCCGGCTTATTGTGCCGAAGATGTACGCGTACAAATCAGTGAAATGGTTAAATCGGATAGAGCTTATCGAGGGCGACCATGTCGGGTATTGGGAGCAGCGTGGTTATCCGAATGATGCTTGGGTGTAATATAAATAGCAGAGGAGCTGAATGAAATGACTTATTATAAAAAAGCAGACTGGGTACGTGAACAATTGGGCAAGGACGGTGTAGTCATCGTCGATACCCGTTATGCGTTAAATGATTCGGAAGCGGGCAAAAGGGCATATGCTGAGGCTCATGTTCCCGGCGCCTATTATATGGATTTAAGCCATGACCTTTCCTCGCCGAAGCGGCCGGATGGACAAGGCGGCCGCCATCCGCTGCCGGAACCGGAGGTGCTGGCAGGCCTGCTTGGACGTATCGGCATCGGCCGAGGCACAACGGTTATTGCCTATGACGATCAGGGCGGTGCCATGGCATCCCGTCTGCGCTGGCTGCTTCAATGGCTGGGCCATGACGGACAGGTTTATATAATGGAAGGCGGTTTTGCAGGTTGGCAGGCCGCTGGTTATCCGGTCAGTACGGAAGTGCCCGCTTTTGTGAAGGGCGTCAGGTTTGAGCCAACCGTTCGTGTGAAAATGCTGGTCAGCCAAGACGAGGTGAAGGCGAAAATTGGTAAACCTGGCGTTGTCCTCATCGATTCTAGAGAGGCTCCGCGCTATCGCGGCGAGGTGGAGCCGCTCGACCCTGCTGCAGGTCATATTCCAAGCGCGATCAACCGCTTCTGGAACGAAGGCAAGCATGCTGACGGCTCATGGAAGTCGCCGGAGGAGCAAGCGGAGCGCTTCGCAGGTTTGTCACGCGATGACGAAATTATAGTCTACTGCGGCTCGGGCGTGACGGCTACGCCAAATGTCTTTGCGCTCCAGGATGCAGGCTTCCGCAATGTGAAGCTGTATGCGGGGAGTTGGAGTGATTGGAGTAGCGACCCTAGCAATCCGGTTGAGACGGGTGAAGAATAAGAGCTGAGAGGCATTTATAGTATGCGGATCTTGAATACATCGCCATGTGGGCCGAGTGCCTTGGGCGATGTATTTTTTATGCTCGAAGTCAATACGGAGTCAACGCTTGCTCTCTGTAAACATGTTCAGGAAACCACGCGCCGAGCGCTTGTTGGTATGCTCCTTCATGTATCGTGCAGCCCACCGAGCATGTTGATCCTCGCCGCTGTACGCACACAAAGAAGGGCGATCAGCCCTCTCCTTGTGGGAGTGGCTGTACCGGCCCATGTAACATTAAATATGTTATTGATGCTTGCTCCACTCCAAACGATGCAAGTATTAAGTTAACAACTTGGTTCCATTCAATAAGCCAATCAACACAAAATCAACGAATGAGTTACAAAAAACGTAGCCGTAATGCTTATGATATATCAATATGGTTTTTCGGAGTTCCGACAAATGATGTATAGATAAGATCATTTTAGTTAAGCGCTTAGTAATTGTGGCTTAGTCGTCAATTATCTATACATAGGGCTAGCGGCATGCTATATTCAATTATAAGTAGTTGGAATAGCACCTGATTAAAGATATGAATCGAAGCTCCTTTTCTGTTTTAATGGTTGCAATAAATGAATTTGTCTATGAGAATTAACATAAGAGAAGAAGATGCAGTTATAAGGATGCTTAGTACGAGGTGATGTTTTGAACGAACAGAGACAGAAGTTGAAAAAGTTATGGTTAGATAAAGAAAACATCTACTTTATTCATTACTCGTGTCAAAATTTGAGTGATGATAATGAAGGATATTCGCCACGTATTACTTCTATTGCAGTGTTACACCAACAGAGTAAACAACTATATAGCTTCTCTATGCACCTTGTTGCTGAAGAACTTGGAATTGCACGGGATAATATATTTGAACAATATGATGTAATTGAAGAGAAGATGCTTAGTAAATTTTTCTCATTTGCGGCTGACCGCGGAAATGCGGCGCAATGGATTCATTGGAATATGACTAATATTAATTTTGGATTTGAAACATTAGAACATCGTTATAAGGTTCTTTCAAAAATAGATGCTTATCACATAAATGAAAAAAACAGACATAATCTATCTAAAATAACAAGGAAAATATACGGGAAAGATTACGCTAAAGATCCTAAAATGCTAAATTTGATGGAATTGAATGGTGGTAGAGATAGGAATTTTCTTACTGGTGAAGAAGAAGTTAGAGCCTACAAAGCAAAAGAATTCGTGAAGTTACACAATTCAACTATTTGTAAGGTGTATTTTTTTTCGAGTGTGCTTAACAAAGTATCGCGTAAAAAATTAAGAACAGAGAACAATCAACTCAAGTATAAGATTAATGAATTATATCAATCTCCAATAGTTCAATTTTTAGGCATTGTTGGCATATTGGGAACGCTTGTATCGCTGGTAATAGCTATTGTTGATAAGTAAACTAGGCGCCATTAAAAAGAATAACATACTCATATTCGTATACATTTTTTTTGCAGGTTTTTGGAAACAAAGAGGTGTTGTCTGATGGGGAGAGGAAAACTTAAAAGAAAACGGAAACAAGCGCAAAAAAGAGACAGAAGAAAAGGCATGGGAAGAACAGTTAGATTTGTATTGGCTAACTCGCCAGTGAAATACAAAGGATTTAAAAATAAATATGCTTACCAATCAAATATCTACAATCTAATTTACAAGAATGCTGTTATTGCAAATGTCAACTTTAGGGCTTCTAGCATTACAAAGTGTAATTTTCGAAGTGCTACTTTAATAGGTGTGGATTTTATTTATGCCAATCTTAAAAAGACAAGCTTTAAAGATGCAACATTAAAAGATGTAATCTTCTTTGGATGCAAAATGAAGGATGTTGATTTCACCAACACAATTTTTGATAATGTTCGGTTCATTAATACTAATTTCAATGAATCAAAAAACTTTACATACAATGATGAGACAATGAAAAGCTATTCAAAGTATCCAATGCTTGAGTTGAGTGATGAACTGACTAAAATCTTATATGATCTTTCAAATGATCCTGGGATATACAAATACCATACATTGCATGTGAATAGAAAAAAAGTGAATATGTGGATTATTAATTTATTGCTACAAGATTACACACAATCTCAACTAGCTCGAGGATTACGATCAATATTGAATAGAAGGCAGAGCAATAAGGAGTTTTTTACTGTTTATAGTATAAGAATGCACTTGAACAATTATTTGAAGATATGCTAGTATAAAAATGTTCTGCCTCAGATGAAGGGTAACCTTTTGAATGCCAATGTGACCACGGGGACATTGTAACTTGGCAAGTATTCAGGGGGGGATGTCTATGATAAATAACTGGCTTACATGTATCGCATTTGGCGGTTTCCTGTTGGGAGTTCTTTTGAATTACGTCCTACCTCGATTACTCGAGGTGAGTCTTATGATTGTGTGTATCGTTGAGGTCTCTAGATAGAGTTTAATAAAGAAAGGAACCAGTCTATAAGGGTGAACTGTGACCCATAAGAAGGACACTTTAAAAAAGTGACCCTCTTGTGGGTCATTTGTGTTTTAATCGAGATACAGGGAAGAGGAGTGAGG
>NZ_JBMWAM010000021.1:0-79086 GCF_049725345.1 Paenibacillus praedii
GTAGGCTGTATAGCTTTTTTCAAAGGCTTTCAGGCCATGATATTCGTATTGCTTGATCCACATACGCAGGACTTCATGATTGACGCCTAAGGACTTCGCAATGCTCTTTGCCCCAGCAGTTCCCGACAGATATTGATTGATCGCTTCTTTTTTTAGTTCTAGATTGAATTTAGTCAAAAAAACTGCACCTCCAATCGTTAGATGGTGTCTAACAATTGGGGTGCAGTTCATAAGGTTGCTTAATGACGGCTGCCTTCTTATTATTCAAATATCATTTTTTTCCGCTTCTTGAAGTCTTAATTTTCCATGACGAAAACCCGCAAGGTCTGCGGGTTTTCTGCTTTTGAATTTGAAAGTTTGAATGAATCACTGCATCGTCGCAGGTACCGAAACATACACATCTAAATATTGTTTATCCCATTTAACACTTTCAGCTCCGACTGCAGCCGCAAGATCTCGAATCCATACGGTTGGAATGCCATCAATGGTCTTTACGTTTCCAATCGTTTTACCATTGAATCTTACCGTCATTGTATCTTTATGATACGAAAAGTCTTTGTCGAAGAAATCAGCAAACTTTTCTACAGATACATAGGTTTTTCCTGATGCCGCCAAATGATTGGCTGGTGAAGCAAGCTCATCACCGTTGATAAATACAGTTAGTTTATTATCCTTTGCGGGGCTGCTCGGCTGTCCGGCTTCAAATAGGGAAAGATCTATTGCTTCCGCCATTGCCTTGTAACCCGCATCATTAGGATGAACATGATCGCCGCTATCGTATGCTGGAAGCATTCTTTCCTGATCTTTAGGATCTCTTATTGCTTGATCAAAATCAATCACACCATCGAAAACATCGTTCGAGCGAATCCACTCGTTAATTTTTTTGCGGGTAATCTCGCCTTCCTCCGTAAACGTCCATTCGTATTGCAAATAGCTTGCATCCCGGAATGGAAGAATCGTTCCCGCATAGATGCGCAGGCCCTTCTCATGCGCACGGTTCGCGATTCGTTTCATGCCATCGATGATTTCATCGGCATCGTAATTGTGAGGCATCTTCGCGATATCGTTGGTGCCCTGCAATAAGATGACATCTGTCACACCTGTCTGCGACAACACATCGCGTTCCAAACGATCAATCGCTCGCTGACCGTTAAGAGGCAGATCCGCTGTTATCCTATTCCCGGAAATGCCCGCATTCAATACCGAAAACTCCTGATCGGGAAAATGCTCCTGCAGTCTATCGGCAAGGTAATCCGGATAACGATGGTTCATATTTAAAGTCGAAAGATCGCCGTCCGTAATCGAATCGCCCAGCGTCACAATGACACGGGCATTCGGATCGTCGGTCAGCACATCGACGCCCCTTAGCCAAAACCAGGAGTTAGCGGCTTCAGTGAAGGAAGCCCCGTCATGCTCGGAGACTTGATTGCCTTCTGTCGAATAGTAAGTAGTCTGGTTGGATAAGGAATGCCAGGTTGCAGGCCCGCTGTTGCCGGGTATGTAGACGCTAACAGCCAGATCGCGGCCCTCTGTGACGCTGAATGTCACAGTATCGCTGAATATCTCTTCCCCCGCCGGAATCGTTACCGACGATTCTCCTGCAAAGGTGATGGATCGATCCGTACCTGTAACCGTTTTCATTTCTTCGTCTGCAAGAGCAACTTTAACTTCGCCAAACGTTAGAGGCTGTGTGCCATAATAGTTGGAAAAGCGCAGACGCAATTCAGACCCCGACGCATGAGGATGCACAATCATCCTTACCGTTTGATTTTTAAAACCATCGTTAGAAATTCCGCTAGGATAAGTCTGCTGTTGACTGGTTGCCCACGCGCCTATCCATTTCTGCTCCTGTTGTTTCGATTGACTAGCTGCTGAAGTGGAAATAGGTGAGGCTGATGCTGTGGCGGCACCGAGAAATACAGATAGTGCAAGCAAGCCAGACAAAATTTTACTCACAATAAATTCCTCCCTGAATCATATCGATTGATGGATTTTGAAATTAGTATTGCATAAGGCGCCTATAGAGTAAGTATAGAAGATATTTCCATGGACAACAGGGGGAAAACTTAACTTGCATAGGAGAATTTTTTAACTTCGGCAAATAAAATCCCCGCAAACCTTCAAAAAAGGCCAGCGGGGATTTCTGTATTATAAATAATGAAGACTATCGCTTTACATATTCAACCCGTTGCATTTATTGGCCTTTAACGTAATCTCGCCAAGCGTGCTTTGGCTGCCAGTTTAGCAGTTTCTTTGCTTTTTCGTTGCTAAGCAGCGTTTCGTGACTGTTGAACGCTTCACGGAATTCCGTCACTTCTGGAAATTTTGCCGCCATCAACGCCTTGCTTTGGACCGCCATGCTCGTATCATCTGCCGCAATATTAATGGCCACGGAGCCCAGTCCTTCCGCTTCGATAGCCAATTGACAAACTTCAGCAGCATCCCGCGTATCGATATAGCTCCACAAAATACGGTCGCGCTGCTCGGGATCATGGATGAAAGACGGGAAATTCTCGTAAGCCGGAGGTTCAATAACATTGCCTAATCTAAGGGAGACAATTTGCATGCCCGTTCGTCGGTGGAACATGTCAGCCGTCAGCTCATTGACGACTTTAGACAATCCATAACTGTCCTGCGGAAGCTGTGGATGCTCTTCATCAACCGGAACATACTGCGGGCCGAAGCGATTTACCGCAAAAACGATTCCGTATGAAGACTCACTGGACGCGATAACCGCTTTTTTAATGTCAAGACCGGCAGCCGCCTCCAAAATATGATAAGTCGACATTACATTATTTTGAAAGGTGACTTCGCTCGTTTTAATATGCGCAGCCGGTATAGCAGCCAAATGAACAACTGCATCGGCACCCGCCAGTGCACCGTAAACTTCCCCTAAATTGTTCAAATCGACAAGCAGCGTATGGCATAACGGTTCAGCAGGCTTGTGCGTATCCACATTAACGACCTCATACCCCTGCTCTACAAAATGCTTGACGACCCATTTGCCGAGCATGCCGCTTCCACCGGTAATAACGATCTTAGCCATCTTAACCCTCCTAATATCTTTTAGACTCTTATCATCTTAATATAACAGTAATCCATATCATCACGCATTAAAATTTGGAATATCGACCAATATACCACCATTCAAGGCGGATTCATGCGCGCATATGCCCGCCGCTGTCCAGTTCGCGGAAGTAATAGCATCTATATGCGGCTGGCGCTCTTCGATGATACTGCCGATAAACTCATTGACGAGGTGCGGATGGGAACCGCCGTGTCCACCGCCTTGAATAAAGGATAGATGCTCATTTGATTCGTCGTAAACGCCCTGTTGCGTGAACCGCCTGATTTCCTCCGGCAACAGCTCTTGACGATCCGGCGCGCTGATCCTTTCAATCGTAAAAGGACGTCCGCGCCTGCCGTCATACTCACCCATCCGAAAGATCACTGGCTGCTCGTGCTCGAGCTGCTGCCATTCGAAGGTTGCTTTCTCCCCATAAACATTAAAGCACTCGCTATAATCGCGCGCCGTATGGAACATCGACCGTGTGAGCTCGAGCGCGACATCCGAGTTTTCAAGCTGGAACAAAGCGCTTTCGATCGGATATGGGTTGTTGTACTGCCGGACAAGCTCTTCACGCATGGAGCCGGAGCCTACACAACTCACCTTAACGGGTCTCTTCCCGATCAAATCAAGAAGCGGAGCGATAGCATGCGTCGGATGCATGAGCGGAGGAAGTCCCTTCCAATAAGCAGGCCATCCATCCATATCCTGATAATGCGCACCGCGCAGGAATTGAATTCTCCCGAATTCACCGTTTTGGTACATCTCCTTCACCATGAGGTACTCGCGGGTGTACACAGCCGTCTCCATCATCATGTAGTTCTTGTTTGAAGCCCGCTGCGCCGCGATCACATCCCGCAACTCCTCCATCGACAACCCCATCGGAATGGTGCAGGCACAGTGCTTGCCGGATTGCAGTACCGCTATGGATTGCGGGGCGTGATATTGGATGGGTGTGACGAGATGTACGGCATCTATGGTGTCTGAAGCGATAAGGTCATCAAAATTCGTGTAGCGGCGTTGAATGGAGAATTTATCACCAATCTCATTCAGAATATCTTCGTTGGCGTCGCAAATGACAATCTCCTCAACGTTGGGATGGTGCTTATAGATAGGGACAAACTCGGCACCGAACCCTAGGCCGACTAAAGCCACTCGTACTCTTTTATTAGACATTACAATGTCTCCTTTATAATAAAATTTGCTTCCTTCCTTAAGGATAGAATATCGTTTCTACCACCGATTAACCATGAACAAAAGGATAGATTATATGTAAAAAAACGAAATTCCATAAATTCAATAAATGAGTGCATTTACAACTGAATAGTCTTGTGAGATAAATAGATGACCTGATGTTTTAGGGCAAAGGGAAATGAGGACTTTTAATGAAAAAAAATACAGTTTGGTGCCTACTCGAAGGAAATCCGCTGATCCACACCATGGGTCGCATCAAAGCATCGAATGTCCATCCTCGTCGCGCTGTTTCCTTCTGGGTGCTTGGCATCGTTTATTCAGGGACGAGAACGATAAAAATGGGTGAAACCCATTTGCGGCTGACCACAGGAGATTACTTCTTGCTGCCTCCCGACGTGCCTCATAGCGGGATCGAGATTGACACACATAACGTGTTCTTTGTCCATTTCCATATGCATGGCACGAAGCTGTACATGCTGCCGGATCGGTTCTGCAATGACGACCTTTTACTCCCAATTGCCGGCCAGCTTCCAGACGACCTTGACCTTTTTGCCTACATCGACTATCTTGAGCGCCGCCACCAGCTGGAGGACGTCGGTCCAGCGTTTCTGAACACGCAATTGAAGGCGCTGTTGTATCAAATCAGCACCTTTATGAAGCGTCGGCATACGGATGCATTCCAGGGGCAGCGCATTGCCGACGGTATTTTTCAATACATCGCTGATCATTACAGCTCAGAGTTGAAATCAGAGGATTTCGAAAAGCAATTCCATTTGTCCTACCGGCAATTAAACAACCTTTTCAAGAAACAATTCAACACGACGATTCATCAAAAAATGATTGATCTAAAAATCCACCATGCCTATAACCTGCTCATCCACGGGGAGAGTATCACGGCGGCGGCAGCGAAAACAGGGTTCAACGACTATTTCTATTTCCTTAAGTGCTTCAAACGCAAGATGGGAATTACTCCAAAGCAATTAGTGAAGAAATACTTCGTTTAGTCCATAAGAATACAATGAAAGCGTGCCGGCCGCGGCACGCTTTCATATTGACGATATAAGACTATACGTTAACCCAGTTCCTCGCCCGGAACTCTGAAGGCTGCTCCCCTGTATATTTTTTAAAAACCTTGCTGAAGTACCTCTGATCCTCGTACCCGACAAGGCTCGCAATCTGGTAGGTTCTATGCTGCGTATTCATAAGCAGCCATTTCGCTCGCTCCATCCGGACCTCGGTTAGAAATTCCGTAAAATTCTTGCCGGTGACGGATTTGAACAGCGAACAAAAATAGTTTTTATTCAGGTAGAAGCGCTGTGAGATTTCCTCCAAGGACACGCTTTGATAATTGTCTATCGTATATTCCTTGACGATTTCTACCAATTGCTTGCCGCTCTTCAGCGTCCGATCTGCGGTCAATTCTTCCTCCACGTAACCAACGATTTGCTGCAACAGCTTCCGCAAGGACTGGATATTCCACCCTTCAAGACTTAGCTTCGCCTGGTGGATCGGCGCCAACAGCGGCTCGATCGGCTTGCGAAACCCCTTCGCAACGTTCTCCAATAGTAAAGAGATACAGTCCTTCATCTCCTGGCCATTCATCAGGCCAAGAACGGAATCGCTTAACGCCTCGTCTAATTTAGCTAGCAGATTAACGTTAGGCGGGAGCGATCCGGTCTCCAGAAGCGATTCCAGCAGACGGAGAAAATTGTCCCATTGCGGAGATTTATTCATACGCTTCCCTGACTCCTGCATCTGCTCCGCCGAATACTGGACAACCACCTGTCGGCTGTTTATGCGAATGCTTTCTACAGCTGTCAATGCTTCCAGATAAGCATCCGAAATCGACTTCGGCCGCTGCTTCACGGAGCTGATTCCGAATCGGGCAGCCGTCCTAAGGCAGGAGAACATCGCATCGTTTGCTTTACGAACAAACCGCATGGAACGCTCCGAATTCAAGCTGTCATCCGGATAAAATAAGACAAACTCGTGAGATTTGATCAAATTCCGGAATAAGATCGCCGATGATTCCTGTCCAAGACACTCCTGCAAAATATTTCGGGCAATAAAATAGAAAACCGAACGGTTTCCGCCATACCGCTGTTGTACGATATTTTCCGTATCGGTCAGTTGGATAACAATGACGACAAATTTGTTCTCTAGAAGCTCAATTGAGAGTGAATCGGCACCGACGAACATTTCATTCTCATCGCGAATAGAGCCAGAAACAATGCTCGTCAAAAACTCGTCATGCATGAGGAGAAGGCCTTTATTGAGCACAGCCCGCTGATCAATTTGATCGATTCTTGTTTTAGATTCACTCTCGATTTGTTCAGCCGCCTTGTTCAGCGTAACAAGCAGTTGCATTTCGTTAAGCGGCTTCAGCAGATAGTCAAATACATCTAGCAAGAAAGCGGAACGCGAATATTCGAAGTCGCCGTAACCGCTCAGTACGATCACCTTCCCTGAGAAGTTTATCGATTTCAACGCTTCCATGAACGTCAAGCCGTCCATGAGGGGCATTTTAATATCGCTAATGACGATATCCGGTTGAAGCTCCTGCGTAAGCCGGCACGCTTCTTGACCGTCATATGCATCTCCGATGATTTCCCAGCCCATCGTTGACCATGGCACCGAGTTTCGCAACTGATCGTGCACCCCTGTCTCATCATCGACAATGAGTATTTTCATGACGGCCTCCTTATTCCTGGTACAAAGGCAAACGGATCATCACGCAGGTGCCTTTGCCCGCTTTACTGTATAGTACAATTCCGTACTCTGTCCCATAGAGCAGTTGGATTCTCATATGTACATTACCGATACCGATCGAATAACCATTGTTCAAGCCCGGTTCCTTCCTAGTTGCCGCATGTTGAAGATTCCGGTTCAACTCCTCCAAAACCTCTTGCTGAATGCCGTTTCCGTTATCCAGTACGCTGATATTCAAAATTCCGTTAATTGTATCTTTTTTCGCGGAAATTTTAATCAGCTTTCGATTCCGCCTCGCTGGAATCAATCCATGCTCCACCGCGTTCTCAACCAGCGGCTGAAGGATTAGCTTGGGCACTAGGCAGTCCTTGGTTGACTGATCAAATTGGATTCGAATGCGGATCTGCTGCGGATATCGCTTATTAATAATGGTCAGGTAGTTGCGGACATGCATCGCTTCATCCTGCAAGGGCACTGATTCATTACTGATGTTCATATTATAGCGGTACATATTTCCGAGGCTTTGACAAATGAGCTTGATTTCAGGCACATGATTAACCATCGCAATACTGGTGATCGTTTGTAAGGTGTTATATAGAAAATGCGGCGATATCTGCGCTTGCAGTGCGCGGATATGTGTCTCCTTGTTCAACAGCTGCAGCCGCAGATCGTTCTCAATTAACTGCTGAATCTCACCGGCCATCCGGTTAAATTGGTTGCTGAGAAACCCGATTTCATCCTTCGATCCGATCGAAGCACGGGCACTATAGTCACCGATCTGAATTTGGTGCATTTTGCGATGTAAATGAATGATGGGTTTCGTTATGCTGTATCCGAGATAAAGCGAAAATCCGACTGCAAGCAAAAAGGATAATCCCACCAAAGAAAAAGCCAAATTACGGATCAGCAAAAGATGAGGATTGATCTTGTAAATATAGATTAGTTTCCAATCTGCGACAGGTATCGGCGTTTCAATAAAAATCCGATCATTCGATCCATGGCTGCGGTCGAGCTTCAATTCTCTTTTTTCGCTGTCAGTATGATACTGAATAACATTGCTCTCATCTGTAATAACAATTTGTCCGGCATAAAACGTATTGTATCGCTCTATCATCATGTGAAAATTCGATTCCTTGACGTCAATCACCAGCGTTCCGACCTGATCTCCACGGAAATTAACCGGAAAAATATATTGAATAACCGGTTCTCCGTAATAACGTGATTGGACAAACCGGGTTTTCGAGCGCTGTCCGATCGGCACCTGCACGTAAGAGCCCACCTGGTGAATATAATCATCGTGACGGTTGCCTAGCTTGGATAACTCAGGAATGAAATAGCCGACCGTCTGCTGATGGGAGTTGACCAGATAAAGGCCGACGATATCTTTGACCCGATAATTATAGATGTTCAAGAAAAAAGCATTCATATCCCTTACCGTATCGTATGTCCGGCTGTCGTCCGGTTCGTAGTTCGTATCGTTCGCCAAGCTCTCCAGCAGGGCGGTGTTGGAATAAATTCGATACGCTGTCTCGTAAAAATCCTGGTGGTACTGCTCAATCTTCTCTTTAACATCCTGTTCCATGCGCTCTCTGACGTGATTAAGATCGCCCTCAATTTGCTGGGACACCTGATACAGCAAAATACCCGCAAGTATGCCAAGTGGAATGCAGGCAACCGTAAGCATGGACAAAACAATTTTTACCCGGATTTTTTTCATGCCAAATACCTTCTCGATTCGCATACCTACCCGTCCCACCGCATTGGATTGTGTCATTAATGCTTAATGTAAATATATCCCTATCTCTGTTAAATCGAAATAGGGATAAATGGAATTCATTCAGGTTTACTCATTCGAAGCTGGGAATAAGTATTTCTTTGCCGCCATTCATGGCGGATTCATGCGCACAGATACCGGCAGCGGTCCAGTTAGCCGCAGTGACGGCGTCCACCATAGGCTTACGCTGCTCTACTATGCTTTGCACAAACTCATGGACCATATGGGGATGGGATCCATGATGCGCGCCGCCCTGGAGCACGGAAAGATGTGGATTATTTTCGTCAAGATGATCCTGGTGCACCATGTAGCGGCTAATTTCTTCCGGCAGCGAATTCGACCTCGGCGGTGGAGAAATCTGTTCATAGCTGACCTCCCTGCCCCTGCCCTCCGTTAACGGTCCCATCTTGAACAGCATAAGAGGGTCCTTCTCCATATGCCACTCCAAGGAAGCCTTCTCGCCGTAAATATTGAAGCTTTCCATGTAATCCCTTGCCGTATGAAACAGTGAGCGCGTTACCTCAGCAGCCAGTCCGTCTCTATCCAGCTGGAAAATGGCCGTTTCAACCGGATACGGGTTGCCGAATTGGCCGTGCAGCTCCTTACGCATCTCCCCCGAGCCGAAGCAGTGAACTTTGGTTGCGCGGGCACCGCTAATTGCAAGAAGCGGCGCAATGGCATGTGTCGCATAATGCATGGGCGGAAGACCCATCCAATACGAAGGCCAATTCTCCATGTCCTGGTAGTGAGCGCCCCGCAGGAATTGGATACGGCCGAACTCGCCGCGCGCCAGCATCTCTTGCGCATGTAGAAATTGATACGTGTAGACGGCCGTTTCCATCATCATAAAATTTTTACCGCTGGCCCGCTGCGCGGCAACGATCATGTGCAGTTCCTCGATCGTAGTTGCCATTGGAACCGTACAAGCACAGTGAAGTCCCGCCTCCAACACCTGGATCGTCTGTCTGGCATGCGAATGAATCGGGGTCACCAGATGGACTGCATCATACTTGCCCGAATCAAGGACCTCCTCCAAAGAACTGAATCGATCTTCAAAACCGAAGCTCGTTCCATAATGATCCAGCAATTGTGTGTCCGTATCACATATGCCTACAGATCCAACTGCAGGATGAAGCTGATAGATGGGGGCGAATTGCCCTCCGAATTGCAAACCGACAACTGCGATATTTAGCTTTTTGTCTGGCATGTAAATCACTCCTGATTGAATTATTAGACCTCTATTCATATCCTTATTCTTATCCTGCTACCCTTTCACGGCTCCCGCTGTCATACCCTCTACTAAAAAGCGCTGCATGTAGACAAAAATGATAATGACCGGCAGAACGCTGAGCACCGATGCGGCCGAAATACTGCCCCAATCGGTCATATACAAACCTTTGAAGAGCATGATGCCTGGCGTTAATGTGCGCTGCTCGTCAGCGTTAATGAACACATATCCGAACACGAACTCGTTCCAGGCGTTGACAAATGCGAACAACGCAGTCGCAATCAAACTGGGAATCGATACGGGCAGCACAATTCGGAATATAATGCCGATTTTGCCGCAACCGTCGATTTCCGCCGACTCTTCCATCTCGTAAGGAACGGAATCAAAGAAGCTTTTCATCATGAAGGTGCACAGCGGAATCATAAACGTTGAGTACGCAATAATCAGCGATGCATGGGTATTGATCAAACCGATATTTTTCATCGTCACGTAGAGCGGAATCATAAGCAGTACGCCTGGAATCATCTGCGACAGAAGCATCGCCACGCCAACCATTTTGACCCCGCGAAACCTGGTGTAACGACTAAGTGCATACCCAGCGAAAATCGAAATAACGAGCGCAATGATCGTCGTGGAAAGCGCAACCTTCAAGCTATTGACGAAGTAGGTGCTGAATTTCGAATTGTATAAGACGTTCTCGAAATGCTTGAAGGTCGGACTATCGATCCAGAAGGTTGGGTTGGCCGCTCGGATTTGATCGGTCGGCTTTAAGGCCGTATCGACCATCCATAAGAACGGAAACAAGCAATAGAAAGCAAACAGAAGCAGCACGGTATAGGTCAGAACTTGCAATAATCTTTTTTGTCTATGGCTGGTTACCATTTCTATCCCTCCTCACGCTGCTTCTTCATCGTGGACATGTAGAATAAGGCAACGACAATCATCATAAATCCAAGCATCATAGAAGATAAGGCAGATGCCGCTCCCATATCAAACTCTTTCATCGCATAGCGGTAAATCGTAATCGGGAGCGTTTCCGAAGCGTAATACGGACCGCCTTGGGTCATGATCCAGATGAAGTCGAAGTTTATCGCCGTCCAGATGATATGCATAAAGATCAGCGTGAGCGAAACTGTTTTCAACTGCGGCATGACAATTCGCCAGAATCGTGTCATTATGCCCGCACCATCAATAGCCGCTGCTTCCAGCACTTCTCTGGATACGCTCTGAAGGCCGGCGAGCAAACTAATTGTATAGAAAGGAAAGCTTCTCCATATGTTCACAAAAGTAATGGCAAGCAGGGCAGTATTCATTTCACCAAGCCAATAATAAGGCTTATCGATGATG
Organism: Paenibacillus praedii; assembly: GCF_049725345.1. Classification (NCBI taxonomy): domain Bacteria; kingdom Bacillati; phylum Bacillota; class Bacilli; order Caryophanales; family Paenibacillaceae; genus Paenibacillus; species Paenibacillus praedii. Next base: position 11,320 of record NZ_JBMWAM010000021.1, read on the forward strand.
CCGAGCTTGACCAGCCAGCTGTTCACAATTCCATATTCCGGGGTAAGCAGCCATGTCCACATCATGCCGGCAACCACGATCGGTACGACCCAAGGCACAATGATGATTCCGCGGAAAAACGCTCTGCCTCTCACAGGCTGATTAAGCGCAAGCGCCGTTATAATACCGGCAATAAATTCGCCTACCACCGAGAGGACTGTCCAGAGGACCGTATTCCAAAAAGTTCTTACGATATACTCGCTATTGAGCACGTTAACGAAATTGGCTAATCCCGCGAAGCCGCGCTCGGCTGCATTCACCATATTTCGATATTGAAAGCTGTCCCATACGACCTGGCCAAGCGGGAACGCATTGAGCAGAAGCAGAAAAAGTAAAGCCGGCAGAACGAAATATAAGGCGTATCGGCCGGCCTGTTGTTCACGCTTCAGCTGACGTCTAGTCCGACCCTTGGAAATTGGGGGAGCCGCTACCGCCGTCGTGTGGTCTTTTTCCATTTTTATCTTCATCGTCTCACCTTCATCCCTGACATGGATCGAGCCAGCATGGCAGCTGATTAATTGGAGTTCAGCGCCATGCTGCTCGCCTGACCGCTTCTTAGTTCGAGCTGAGCTGGCCGGATTTCTTCAAACTGTCATTGACAGCGTCGGACAACCAAGCCGCTACATCCTCCGGCTTATCATTCTTAAGCAGAATACGTGCCAAAGAATCAATCATAGCTTGAGTGACACCCCCGAGCGAGATCGGAGGGAATACGACGCCCGTCGGACTGAGCGCCATGAAATCCTTGCCCCACTGGCTGTCACTCACGACATCACTGCGGGCCGAATTGGTCGGATGCACAGCCTCCTGATATTCCTTACCCATCATGTAGCTTAGGAATTCCCACGCTTCCTCAGGGTGCTTGGTTTGCTTATAGATGAAATAAGGCACAATTTCCATATAGGTTGCCGGCTTCAGCTTAGTAGGCAGCGGCGCGACTTTGATGTCTGCCATTTGATCCGGATTTTCTTTTATCCGTTGTTCCATCCAAGCTCCGTTGGCGCCCATTACATATTGCTCCAATGCAAGGTTCGTATCCAATTCCTGATATCCCCACGTCTTGCTTTCAATAACGCCTTTGTCCGCCAAATCCTTATAAAATTGGAAAACCTCAGCCGCTCTCTGAACTTGATCCGGATTATCATTCCACGTATTTTTGTACTTTCCGTCTTCCATTTTGGTGGCGATTTCCAGGTCGTTCTGTGCCAGGTAAGCGATCAGCTCCTGAGGGATGCGGACGCCAGTGCCTGTGATGCCGAATGCTGGCAAACCCGTTGCTTCCTTAATCTTCGGCCCCATTGCGATCAGTTCGTCCCAAGTTTTGGGCGGAGCATCATAGCCTGCCTTCTTCAGCAAATCCTCGTGGTAAAGCAGCGCGCGGATTCCCAGGTAATTCGGCATCCCGAGCAATTGGTCATCGACGGTGAGAGCTTCAACCACATTCGGATAAAGCTTGTCTTTATCCGCCCATTTGTCGAAATACGGCTTTAGGTCAAGCAGTGAATCGATCGCGTAAAACTCGCCCAGCCACTCAGGAAGACCCCAGCTAACGTCCGGCGCATCGCCAGCGTTGATGGCGGTGACTAGTTTGTCATGCAGCATTTCATAGCTGATATACTGCATTTCGATCTTGATATTCGGATGCTCCGTTTCGAATTGCTTGATTTTCCCCTCTGCAGTCTGCGCCATGGAGGGATCATCCGCGTTCCAATATTGCAGTGTTATTTGCTCCCCTTTAGCATCGGAACCAGTCGTGTTCGATGGCGCTTCTACAGATGAATTGCCGTTGCTGCCACCGTTGCTGTTGCCACCGCAGCCCGCAAGCAGCGTAATTGCCAGCACGCCGGTAAGCAAAAGGGATAATGCCTTGTTTCTACCCATTTTATTGATCCCCTCTCAACCTCATATTTGTATTCGCTTTCATTGTAACAAAGCTAAATCGGAGGCAACATGAGACGGAATTCAGATTGATGTGTAAATTATTCAGTTTAGTCGATAAAATAGCTGAGTTATTATGCTACATAATCTCATATACCGAATCGGGAACCTAAACTCTATCGTGAAGTAAGCTGAAATACGATTATTATACACCTGCAACTATTTCATGTTAATGTTCGTTCAAAAAGTCCAGTCCGATGGGATGTTCCATGGGATCAATTAAGCCCGGCCGAAATTTCCTCCGGCCGGGCTTCTTACCCTCTACTTCTTATCCACCTGCAGCAGCTTTACCGTCTTCAAGGAATAGGTTTCCTTGATTAACTCCTCCGAGATGACGTTTAGCTTAATCAGGCTTGCGATTTTGGCGGTATCCGACTTAGACATCAGCCGCCACATTCCTGGGTCCGGCAGCGCCTCGAACAGCTTGCCGTCATCGTATTCTTTCCGCTCTTGCATGACGATCTTCGCTTTGTAACTGCCAAGCTCCAGCTCACTCACCCCTTGCTCCGTACAGTAAGCCAATATTTCGTTACGAAGCTTGTTAAGCTCCTGCTCCATTTCCTTTTGCTTTTGCTTCTGCTGGTAATATCTTCGCAGAGTCTTGTCCATCGTCATCCTTATCACGCTCCTCTTCTGTTACATGCTTATGCAATGGAAGAAGGAGTTTAGGACGGTATCGTTTATCTTGAACAGCTTAATAAATATCCTTGCGCATAAACACCGTAAACGATACGACAAGCGAACCGATCATCCATGCCGCCAGCACTGCCAGCGAGAAGCCGAGCGTCATCCCTTCAATCGGCGGGGCAGACCCGCTGATATAATCCATCAGGCCAAGGTTCACCATGAACAGGTATTTGGCCGACTCCCAGGAAGACACCATGCTGCTAAGGATGGCTCCAGAGATGAGACAAGCCAGCATCGTCCCCATACCGGCGGCACTGCTGCGCATCAGAATGGAAAGCATGAATGACAGCGTGCCTACGACAAGCGATATAAACCAGGCTAAGCCGAATTGCTGTATAATATATTGCCACTGCGAGACCAGTCGCACATCCTCGGTGTTCAGCTCACCGGCCTCTATTTTGAAGCCGGTCAGCACAGGCGCGGCCCACCCCTGATTGCCGAACATGATGGCCGAAATGATATAGGACAGCAAGCCGAATATAAAAATAACGAGAGATACGGACAAAACCAATGCCAAATACTTACTAAGTAAAATTCGGAAACGGCTGACCGGCCTCGTCAGCAGCAGCTTGATGGTGCCCATGCTTCGCTCCGATGAAACGATGTCGACGGCTATGATCATGATGAGCAGCGGCAGCAACAGTTCAGCCGAATTTTGCACGAAACCCCTGATAAAAGTAGGAGCTCCAGGCTCTGACGGATTAATGTCGTTATCCAAATAATATTGCGATTGCCCAATTTGGGTTTGAATTTGCTCCCGCCATTGCCCCGCGCTGCTAAGCCGGTTTTGCCAATCCACGATTTGCTGCTGAAGCTCTGTGCGCCAATCTACATTGCCCAAGCGCTCCCTGATCCTTTCGGATTCCCTCGCCTGGGCGTAGCTGAACATCGAGAGGAGGACAATGATAATAACCGATATGATCATAAACCGCCGTTTGCCGAGCAGCTTGGTCATTTCATTTTGCACGAGATTAATCAATCGTTTCGCCTCCCGTCAGCTCGAGGAATAGATCTTCAAGAGCCGGAAGCTTGCGATTCATCTCCAGCACGCTTACTCCCGCTTCAACCAGCCTCCGATTCCATTCGCCAACCAAGTGCCCGTCATATAGCGTGGTCAACGTCTCTTCATCCTCGCTCAATACTTCCGTCAGCTCATCAAGTACGGCTTTCCCTAATGCATAAGGCGTTATACGCCAAATCAACCTTTCCTCGCTGGCCAGCAGCGCATGTACCGAATCCACTCTAATAATCTCGCCTTTTGAAATAATAGCAACCCTGTCGCACATCAATTGAATTTCATGCAGCAAGTGGCTGGATACGAGAACGGTCAGCCCTTCCTCCTCCGCCAAAAAACGGATAAATGAGCGCATTTCCCGTATCCCCGATGGGTCCAGTCCATTCGTTGGCTCGTCCAGAATAAGCACATCAGGCTTGCCCAGCAGCGCTTGCGCAATACCGAGCCGCTGGCGCATGCCTAATGAATAGGTGTTTACCTTGTCATGGATACGCTCCCGCATGCCAACTAATTGAACAACCTCGTCGATTCTCTCCTGTCCAATTCCATTCAGCATCACAGCAAAATGCTTCAAATTATCCATTCCGCTTAAAAAAGGATACAGCTCCGGATTTTCAACAATACAGCCCAAGTGGCTCATTGCCTTGGTGAATTGCTTGGCAATATCCAAGCCGCATATATGAATCGTGCCGGAAGTGGGTTTAATCAGTCCGACAAGCATTCGAATCGTTGTCGTTTTGCCCGCGCCGTTCGGCCCCAGAAAGCCAAACACCTCGCCCCGCTTCAGCTCAAAACTTAAATCCTTGATGATCGTACGTTTTCCGATGACCTTTCGCAATCCTTTGACGGACAACGTAATTTCACTCATGGCTGTCGCCCTCCCGCTTCGAGAATCAAGGCTGCGACCCGGTCAGCCATGAGAAGATACCCTTTTTCGTTCGGATGGAACTGATCGCTGAACAAATAATGGCTTACGCTGCGCTGGAACAGATCATAGGTTGGCACGAATACGGCGTTTGGATAGCCCGCCATCGTCTCCGTCATTTTGTAGTTCCAGCCTCGCACAACGCGGGACGTCAGCTCCCCGCTCTCCAGCTCGTTGAAAGGATCATATAGTCCTAATACGTATACAATAGCATCAGGATTGGCAGTCTGTATGCTTGAGAGAATGACATTCAAGTTCGTTGTATAGCCTTCTTCCAGCCCACGTATATTCTCCTCAGAAGGATCCATAAGCGACTGCCCGCCTAAAAACAAATCGTTGCCGCCTATGGTCATCAGAATCATATCCGCTTGTCTGATCTGACGCTCGATCTCCTTCTGCTTGATTTGCTCGACTAATTCGAAAGAGGTTAATCCTTTTATACCCAGGTTGACTAAGGTGATGTCTAAGCCCTCCTGCTTCAGCCGGTCCCCTACATAACCGACATAACCCTTGCCCTCGATATCACCCATCCCTCTTGTCAGCGAATCTCCCAATGCGACGATTGTCATAGCATTGGAGACTACTGTAGAATCTGTACCTGTTGACGGCTGGACAGCCGCAGTCCCTGCTCCAAACAAATAATCCTTCACCGTCCAACCCAAGCCAAAAACCCACAATAGGCAGGCCACCGCGGAAAACGCGGTTATCCATCGAACCTTCCTGCTATGCAACGTCATCCACTCCTCTCATTCTCTACCGGCTGAACCAATTGATCAGCTCTGCCGAAAAACCGGGTACCGGATAACGGATGTCATCCTTGTAATTTTCAATTTGAGTCATTACGCTTTGCGCCCCTGCCCCTCTTCTAAAGCTGCTACAGATTAAGCTCAACCATACTTCGCGCGCGCGCTGGAAAATCGGTAATAATACCGTCTATCCGGTATTTCAGCACTTCCTTTAAATTCCGCTCGCTGTTCACCGTCCATACCCATACCTCACGACCGCTTGCATGCGCACGTTCTACGAATTGCTCTGTCAGCATAACCTTCTCAATCGTATAGAAATCCACATCAATCAAAGATAAATCCCCTATCGCAAAATATAAAATCTGACCGATTTTGATTTCCGGATCCAACTGCCTGATATATTGAAGCGTCGGCCGATCGAAGGACTGAATATAACAGTCCTGCACCATATCGTACTCCTCGATCAGCCTGACAACCTGGCGGGCCAGCTCTTCGCTGGGACCGTAGGGCTTAAGATCGATGAGCAGCTTCGTCTTGCCCTGCGCTTCCTTGAGCACCTCCGCCAGCGTCGGAATACGCTCAGCCTCCTCAGGCTCTCCGAATCGATTGCCGATATTTAACTCCGCAACCTCCGCGTAGGTCAGCTCGCTCACTCGTTTGGTCGAACCGGTCATACGCCTAAGCGTATAATCATGATGAAGCACGACTATTCCATCCTTCGTCAGCTGTACGTCAATCTCGACCGAATCGAAGCCTTTCTCAATCGCGCTTCGAACGGCTGCCATGGAATTCTCCGGCGCCTCCTGCATATCCCCGCGGTGCGCAGAGACGAGAACGCTCCAATTGACATAGACCAGCTGATCATTCGCTGCGTGACCCAAAATAAAAGCAATGGCTAGGTATACTGTAAAAATCGATGTATATACAATACGCTTATTCGTTCTTCCTTTCAAAAAAACGACCACTCGCTGCTCGATCGGACCGATCACCCTGCTGTGATACAACCGGAGCTGATCGCTTGGCATAATGCCCTGCGCGCGCCGATAGTTATAAAATAGCCGAGTCAGAAAAATAATGTTCACGGGCACGAGCAGAAGCGTATACATATACGTCAATACGGTGGAAAGCGTTAAGGAGTAACGGTCTGTTATCGTTTTGAGCACATTCATATCTATCCAAGACGGAAAATAAGCGACAGAGGAGATCGTCACGAAACCCAGCATAAATAGGAAGGCATTCAATAAAAAAAGATTCAAAAAGATAGTCAGCCGCTTCCTTTTCGTCAGCTTTAGGCTGCTCTTTATTGCAGCCCGAATCGACTGGTTCTCGATCATGATGTAATGCAGCACGAAGATCCAGCGCAGTACCGTATAAACCGCTGCCAGAAATAAAAGCGCATAAATGGCAAGCTTTAAATATGTCGTCCCCAGAATACGGCTATTTACAAATATATTTGTATTAAATTGAGCATAAAGCGATGAGGATAACGGTGAATCGATAAACGGAATAAGAAACAGCAAAAAGAATAAGAGCTGCAGCAACCCCAAGCCGAATAATTTAGGCGTTTTACGCAAGGTCGTGAGAACTGCATCGGCAATGAGTATATCCTTGCCAAAATAACTTTTTTGCGCAATGGTAATAATGACGCCAAATTCAATAAATAGCACGAAAACAGCGACTAGACCAATCAAAACAAGACCGAGGATGCCGGAATAGCTCAGGCCAATCTTGTACACCTCGCCGTTCAATACGGAGCCTGAACCAACAGCACGAATGATCCGGTTAAATATAAACGAGATGATCGGGATGAATACAAAGCTTGTAAGCAGCATAAACAAATATTCGAACAAAAGATGTTTCTTGTACGTCGCGCGGAAATCGCGCACACTTCTCATAAATAGCTGAAGCATGACCATTCATCCTATTCTTTCGATGTTAGTTAAAGCGAGGTCGCGACTGCCTCCGATCGCCTTCGTCTTATTATACCGCATGAGCACGAATACCCGCAGCTTTGGTCGCTACGATCACATTGTACAATAGATTCGCATTGGTTTCGTCCTTTATCCCGCGATTTCTGATAATCTTTTTTTCAAAAAAAAGCTGTCTGATCGCTACGTTCATAGCTTTCTAAACAGCTTCTTTTTCAAATATAATAAGGTTTATTTTGCTCTCTATACAAGCTGCAGCCAATTTAACAATGGCTCATAAACGCCGTAAAGCAAAATATAAAATGCAGCACCGAGCGCCGCACCGATATAAGCTCCATTGATGCGTATTCGCTGCAAATCGGTCTCAACCTTGCTTTCTATAAATTGCACCAATCGTTGCTCCGTGAAGCTGTCTAGCGTTTTGCGGACGATCAGGCCGATGATGGCATGCTCTGTCTCAATGATTTTGTGCACAAACTTCTGCGCATATTGCTCCAGCCAATCCTTTGTTTCCTCATTTGACTTGAACCATTCCCAATAGGTCTCAACGAAACGATTAATCAGATGCTTAATATCTGACTGATTCACGGTATGCTTATCCAGTGTCGCAAGCTGCAGCCCCGTATCCTGCGTCAGCAGCCGTCTGAAATTGCCGACAATCGCCTCGATTGAAGGAAGCAGCGAGATTTTATCGATCACCTCATCCCGCCACTCATGAACAGCAGCGGCGACATCCTCGCGGTGCTGCAAATTATCGGATAGCTGATACACCATTTTTTCCAGCAGGACGCGCAGCTCATGCTGAGGGCTTCGCATTTCCTGAATGAGCTTCTGCAAATCTTCATATAGCGCATTCGTCGCGTCATCCAAATTTAAGGCGTTCGTCGACTCGGCGATTTCTACGGCCATTTTTTTGAGCCATTTGGAGAAGATGCTGCCCTGATTCACGAATTTCTCCTTTTCTCTTCCGAGCAATTCGCGAATGACAAGCTTCGTCTCTTCCGCAGCAGCACGCTTAGCGGCATATTCGACAATTTGACTAAGCCAGCTTTGAAAATCCCCTTTATCCAGTACCCATTTCAGCGCTTTGCCGGCATAGGACGACAGGTTCACATTGCTCAATCCTTTACGAGCCTGCTCATCCAGCTTGATGGATATACCCTTCAGATCAACCTTAGCCAGCATGCCTGATACTAGCGTCCACAGCTGCTCCACTACCGATCCTGCCGGACGGCGGTCTACCCATGCGATCGCAGTTTCAACTAGAGATAGCTGTTTGACTTTATCCTTGAGCAGATCCTTGCTCAGCAGCTGCTGCTCCACCATACTTGCGACTCCCTCGATCAGCTTATCACGATTTTTTGGCACAATCGCGGTATGCGGTACCCATTTCCAGCCAAATGGATGGCGAAATAAAACGGTAATGGCGAATAAATCCGCTAAGGCGCCAACCAGACCGGCTTCTGAGGTATACAGCAGCATCCGGGCCCACCATTGATTAGGGAAAAAATATACGCAGCAAGCAGACGCAAGGAATAAGATAGCTAGAAAAATAAGACTTCGGTTTGCTTTTTTTCTCATGGCCATCGTGTTAATCTCCTATCCAGAAGGTCAATAGAAATAAAATAACGCCAATGAGCGCGCCGACCCCAATTCCATTGATTCGTATATATTGCAAATCGCGGCCCGCCTTTTCCTTCACCAGTGAGATGAGCTCCTCCTCGGAGAAGGTGTTCAGCTTATCAGCTACCACCTTGCCGATAGACGAATGCTTCTGCTCCATCCACTTCAGCAGCGTTGATTTTATATATTGATCCAGACGAGCGAGCAGCAATTCATTTTCCGATAAATAAGCTACTCCCTGATGAACTCTGTCTTTGATCCATGGATAACGCTCCAGCTCGCCTTGCATATTTGCTTCTGCTGCAAGGCGAATCGATTCCAGCCCCTTCTGAATGTAGTCATCTAACCTGATTTCGGCTTTCACCGACTGAAGCAGATTCTTCTTGCCTTCCTCAATTCGATCCCGCAGCTTCTCGTCCGTTCGCAACCTAACGGCAAACTGCTCCATATACTGCTTTATTTGCAAACGCTGCGGATGGTCCTCTGAGGCGAATTGCGCAAGGAAAGATACGATCCAATCTTGCATTTTACCGCTTATATTAGCTGTTTCCAGACCCGCTGTAAAATCAATCAGCTTCCTTCTGAATTGATCTCCCTCATAGGAGCGAATAGCCGAATCAATGATTTGACCCATGATCTCGCGGAACGGCGCAGATTTTACGATTTTGATCAACTCGGGAAGCAAAAAGGAAATGATTCTGTCATCATAACGGTTTCGGATCGTCCAGTCGCCGATATCGGCAGCCAGATCAGCAACCTGGATGTGATCCGCGTGCTCAAGAATAAACGTTTGCACCATTTTGGCCAATTCCTGCAGGTCGATCGTCGTAATCACGTCATCCGCTACCTGCTGCAAAATATCGTTAACGTCTGCCTCTCCGCCATGCTGCTTCAAATAAGTAACGATAACGTTCGCAATATTGTACTCGTTCAGCCGCTCTCTAATATTCGGAATCGTCAGCAGCTCATTCTGGACCATCGTGACGAGCTCGCCGATCAGTCGTTCCCGGTTACGCGCAATGATGTTGGTGCCCATCCATCGCGGCCATTTGATGCGCAGCGGATTGCCGAACAAGGCGCTGACCGCGAACGAGTCGGCCAGGCCGCCGATCGTGGCCGCGCTGAACAGCGAAAATAATAAGCCTCCTAAAAAGGTATCATGAAAGGGGAAGGCCGCAAGAATACCGATTGCTGAGATAAGAAGCGCCAAATCCGCCTTTTTCTTAATGCTGAATTTATTCATGCCTATTCTCCATTCCTATTCTTCGTTGCCTTCATAATTATCCCATATGTATAGGGTATGAAACAATGGCACTCTCCGTCAGGAACAAAGCCAGCCTTACGAATACGAAAGGGGCTATCGAAAGTTTGCTGAAAATCTAATTAAACAAGTGCAACTCCCTTTAAAAAAACCGATAATAGACTTTGTAGCAGCAACGAGAGGGGAATAATATGAAATCCTTTAATGGAATTAAAATATTGCTTGTCGATGACGAGCCGAACATCGTACATTTTCTCGAGCTAGGGCTCGTGAACGAGGGCTTTGATGTCAGATCAGCTCATGACGGGGAGAGCGCTTTGCAGGAAGCCGCCTCCTTTCGGCCGCAGGTTGTCATTTTGGATGTGATGATGCCTGGCATGAATGGATTTGAGGTTTGTCATGCCCTAAGAACTGCCGGCGAAAACATCGCCGTCATCATGCTGATAAGCTGAAGCAAGTCATCCTCAATTTGTTTCTGAATTGCAAACGTGTATAAGACAAATAAAAGCAGAAGATCGCTTCATCTCGCTGGGACACGGCAGATAAGAAGCGATCTTCCTTTATGCACTGCTAACCTTTTCCGACTCCTCCTGCTTTTCCTTGATGCACAGCACCAAAAAATACTGCAGCATCGCCATCGTGAACAAGACGGCTGGCAGCCATATCGACTGCAGATCCTTGGCAATGACGACTAACAGCGTGATGGAGAGCACCCTGCCCGCGTTTAGAAACAGCTCCCGCATAACGACGGATTCGACACGCAGCTGACCTTTGAGCGGAAGCGTCCCCATGAGCCGGTAATAATAAGAGGTAAGCGTGTTGACCGCAAGCGGATTGCAGATCGAGAAAAGAATCATAAACACTGCCACAGACCAAAACTCGACCTGAATAAGCAGCAGCGCCGACCCAATCGCCACTCCTGTTGTCGATAAAGTAACATATTTGCGGACATGCTCCTTCTGCGCTTTTCGTGAGATCACATAGCCCGTTGCTACGGTCAGCGAGGAAAAGAATACGCCCAAATAACCGACCCAGTCCTCGCGGCCAACCGTTTGAAACAACAAGATATTCGGTAAAAACAGCATGATGCCTTGAAACAGCCCAAGTATGAAAAAGCTGTACAGCGATTTTAGCCATCGCTGGTTGCGGTTCATCACCAACCCCATGAACTTTAAATAATAGGCTTTATGATGCGAAGGTACCATCGGTATTCGGAAGCTGACAATTGCAGCGACTAGAAACATAATAAAGGCAAGCATAAATATAAAAATATACCCCTGCAGTCCCTCATTGCGCTCAATAATAAACCCCGCCAGCGCTGGTCCTGCCAGACCAGCCGAATTAAACACGACCATATTAATGGCAAGAAATCGAATACGGTTCGCCTCTGTCGATACGTCATATTGAATGACTAAATATCCCGTCCAATACAAGCCCGCGGCTAGACCGTTAAATATGGCAAAAACGATATAATATTGTGCGACCTGCTCTTGAGCGATAACAACCATCAAATAAAAAACCGCAATCAATACAATGCCGAGTCGGTAGGTAACCATTCGGTCCCTTTTCTTCGCGATCCATCCCCCGAGCGCGAAGGCCAGCGGAGTGATCAAAAATACGACGACATTGTAAACCCCGTTCACAACCAGATCCTGCGTCAGCCGCCATAAGTATAAATTAAGAAACAATCCTGACATCGAAGCGCCAAACTGAAAACAGCAGTGAATCATTAACGCTGTGATTGCATCCTTGCCCAGCCTGCGTTCAGGCGGCAGCGGCGCTCCTTTCAGCATGCTCCACACATTCAATCTTGCCCACATCCCCGACCCTGTGCTCATTTACGGCAGCCCCCGTTGTTTATCAACTGGTTAACTTTGTCTTTTTATTCATTTTATCATAGGTGCGCAAGGACCGCCGCCGAAGAAAGCGCTCTCCTGCTCAAATTTGTCTGTTTGCTTCCATATACAGCACCATAGGGAACCTATCCTTTGTTTTTGATCATAGTTCACGTGTTTAGACCTGCAAACTGCACTTGAAAGGGATTGAAAAAGAATTACAATTCATATTTTGACGGGGGAGCAAAACCTTTAAAAGAGGCATAGTTGAATGCTAAAAGGAGAAATTTCTGCACAAACTAGTGGCAGCTCTTAGTAAAGGGGGTATACCGATGGCGAAGCAGCAAGGTCATGCGACTAAAAATACGACAACGAAAACGAAAGATAAAAAAGGCAATGCTTCAGGCAACAATCACTAACCGTTAGCATAAGTCATTCACAAAAAACAACAAACGCCCCATTGCAAGCTCAACAAGGAGCCGGCAATGGGGCGTTTCATTTGCGCGCGAAAAGGTTATTGTCATTTTTTATCGAATAATTAACGTAAGAAATTAAACCCTATACCTAGAAAAAGTGGTGAAGCAACGATGAGTACACCTTCTTACACCGTCATCGACTTTGAGACGAGCGGCCTCGATCCGCAAAAGGACCGAGTCATTGAAATGGCCGCGATTCGCTGCGTCAATGGAGAAATAGCGAGCGAATTCAGCACGCTAGTGCGCTATGACGGAAAGCTGTCAGCGAAAATTTCAGAGCTAACCGGCATCACGGACGAAATGACCGCGACTGGGATGGACGAGGATACTGCCTTCCGTATTTTAAACCGGATGCTTGGCGATCATATTTTGATTGCGCATAATGCCGCCTTTGACCTTGGCTTTCTCCATCATTCCTTGCAGCGCATAGCCGGCCGCTCCTTCGGGAACAGCTTTATTGATACACTAACGATAAGCCGCGCAAGGCATTTTTATCCGCATACGCTAAAGGATATGTCCAATAGATATGGCATCCCGCTTATTGGCGGTCACCGGGCGCTGAATGACGTCATTGCCTGCTGGGAGCTGTTCCGAAAGCTGGACGAGGAGCAGCCGGTCGACGACTATATAAATAAGCTCAGCTATCTGAAAAAGTTCGGCCCGCCGGCCTGGAGCCCGCCAGGGACGAAGCTCGAGGCCATCGAGCTCAAATATGCTCCCCGTTAGACACGCTCTTTCCCTTTATCCGACTCTGCTGCATTTTTGTTTGCCGCCTCACGGTCCTGCTGCATTTCCTCTACGGATTTCACCTTGAGGCGGGCTGCCCCCTGGTAGTCACGCGTAGGCAGCAGCGGCCCTTCGGCCAGGCGCTTCTTCGCTGCAGCAATCGCTTCGCCGTATTGAGGAAGCCATTGTTCCTGCGCGACAAGCATCTCGTCCACCATCTGCCAAATCTCCTTCGGATTGCAAACAGCGCCTACCAGCGGATCCATCATGAACGCTTGGCGCAGCAGCAGCTCGTCGCCATGAATGGCCGCTTCTACTGCTAAACGCTGCACAGATATACTTACATTGCAGACAGCTGCAGGTCCTAATGGAAGGTCTCCGACGGTGGGCATCGAGATGCCGTTGCGATCAACATAACCTGGAGCTTCGATAATCGCATCCGCAGGCAGATTGGCAATGACTCCATTGTTCTCCACGTTAAAGTGACCACGATATACGCGTCCTGTCTCCAAGCCTTCAATAATGTATGAACCATGCTCGTGGCTGCGAAGCTCCGCTTTGAATTCATTCGCAGGATCCTTCATCCAATTCGGAAAATCGGTCTCGAACCAATTGCGCCCCTCCGTGCATACGCGCAGATAGCCTCCTGTCTCGCCATTAATCCACGAGCCAAGGTCAATCCACTCCATAATTTCCTCAGGACGCTTGCGGTACCATGGCACATACTCGCTCAAATGCCCATTGGATTCAGTACTGTAGTAGCCAAAGCGGCGCAGCATGTCGATCCGCACCTTCTCCGTACGGCTGAAATCCGGGTGGTTCTCGAAAGCTTCCAGCACTTTGCCGGTCAGGTCCTCGCCATTATGCTTAACCTGGATATACCAGGTCTGATGGTTAATGCCCGCACAAATAATATCGACTTCCTCCTGCTTCAGCCCGAATGCTTCAGCGATTTGCCAATGTCCGCCCTGCACGCCGTGGCACAGCCCGATCGTCCTTACTCCGCCGTACTTATTGCATGCCCAAGTCATCATAGCCATCGGATTCGCGTAGTTGAGCAGCAGCACATCGTCTGCGGCAACCTCGCGAATATCGCGGCAAATATTCATCATTTCCGCAATACCACGCTGCCCGTACATTATTCCTCCGGCGCTGAGCGTATCCCCGACGCATTGATCAACGCCGTATTTGAGCGGAATATCAACGTCCGTAACGAATGCTTCCAGCCCTCCAACGCGTATGGTGCAGATTACATACTTGGCATCCTTAAGCGCCTCGCGCCGATCTGTCGTCGATTGGATGGAAATTGACAAGCCATTCTCAATAATATCTCGCTGGCAGAGCGCCGATACCATCTCCAGGTTATGCGCATTAATGTCCGTAAAAGCAACTTCAATGTGCTGAAACTCCGGCACCGCGAGCAGGTCGCGCAGCAGTCCGCGCGTGAACCCGATTGAGCCCGCGCCAATAAATGCAATTTTAAAAGTAGACATGCCAATCAGCCTCCGATTATCGTCTAATAGAGTCGTATAAGCTCCTCTACATTGTAACAACGATTTATCGAAAGCGTTATCAAAATAGTGACCTGATGACGAACATGCTGTCAGAAATCGTCACTTTATCTCGACATAGTTACCTGAATCATTTTCTTGCCTCTCCGTCATTTGAATGCGATATTGCACAGGAGTAGCGCCCGTGTTCTTCTTGAATAAAGCATGAAAATATTGACGGCTGCCCACACCGATATAATCGCATATATCTACGATAGGAATATCAGTTTGCTGCAGCAGCATCTTGGCTTTTTCCATTCTTAGCCCCGTCAAATATTCGGTTATCGTCTGTCCAAGCTGCGCTCGGAAAATACGGTGCAAATAGCCGTGATGTAAATTGACGGAAGCCGCAATGTCCCTCACCTGTATATCACGATCATAGTTATGATGAATGAATTGTATGCATTTGTTCACATAGATATCATGCTGCTGAGAGCCGCTGAATAGCGATTGGCGATAAATCCGGGCAATTTGAACAAGCAATTGGCTGAACAGCATATCAACCATTGTACCCGTTTCCTTGCCCCGGCTGTCCAGTTCCAGCACAAGCGTCTTGAGCGTGTGATAGACCTCGTCCGTATCTCTAAGCACGAAGTAGAGCGGGCCCGCCCTTAGCAATTCAGCCAGATCGTACTCGTGCTGTGCTAATTGCCGGATCGAAGGAAAGATGGATGACCCCGCCGCCGTATTAAATTCGATATTCAGCATACGGCAGGGCATTTGCCTGTCCACAATCAGACGGTGCAGCACATTCGCGTTAAGTATCACAAACTCGCCCTTTTTCAAGGTTACAACCGATATGGCTTCGGTGGCATCCATTAATTCAATTTGACACACGCCGTTAATTACATACATGATTTCCACCGCATCATGACGATGGAAGGGCATCGCGAACTCATTCCAATTTTTGAAATAAAAGGCGCTCGCTTGCGGACGAACCTCATCCTCCAGCCATTCCCGCTTAAATAAAGTACGATGCTCCATGCTCGCTTCCTCCTGTTCCTTCCGAATCCGCATGGGGACTTCTCACTTCCAAGCGTGCAGAATCAGAAGGAATAATTCAAGCAAAAATTAAAGGCGGCTCACCTCGAAGCAAGCCTCGATACCGCTTTTAATCCGGCGTCCATTTCACGTTCAACCGCCAATTAATCGAAATCCTTCCCCATCCATTCGTCCTCAGGTATCATAAGATCCTCTCCCGAGAATCGCTGCTCCTTAAACGGATCGGCATAATTATGGAAGCCGTTGCGCTCCCAGAAGCCGGGACGATCCTCCTTCATGAACTCGATGCCGCGAATCCACTTCGCACTTTTCCAGAAATAGAGGTGCGGAACGACTAAACGCAGCGGCCAGCCGTGTTTATCTGTCAGGGGCTCGCCGTTAAAGCGATGCGCCAGCATCACATCCTCATGCAGCACATCCTCAAGCGGTAAATTAGTATCATAGTCCTCATCTGCATGAATCATCACATATTTCGCGTCCGGCTTAGCACCTAGCAGAGGAAACAGGTCCGTGAACTTCACACCTTCCCATTCCGTATCCAGCTTCGACCAGCGCGTAACGCAGTGAATATCGCGCACCATCTTCGTCTGCGGCAGCGCCATCAGCTCTTCGTAGCTGAACGTACGCTCCTGCTCTACCTCGCCAAATACGCGCAGCGACCAGCTGCCCAGATCATATTGAGGAACCTCGCCTTCATGCAGGATCGGAAAGCGTTCCGTTACGATCTGGCCAGGCGGCACGCGATGCGCTAGCTCAGGCGATACCCCTGTACTTTTCACATAGTTAACCTTCTTCAATCGTTCTGCCTTGTTATTCATGCTGTCAACCTCCTTTTAATTAACGCGAGCTTTCGTTAGTCTTGCGTGCTTCCTGCATATAGCTTTTGTCCTTAAAGAACAGCATGGCTGCGATCGTTACGATTTATGGCAGCATCATCGTGAAATGCGTCGGCATCGCGAAGCCCTGCAGCCTGAATGACCGGAAATCACTTCGCCCAGCTATGGAATATCCTTAATGAGCGGAATATCCCATTTTGGCAATCCGACCATATCCTTGTTGTAGTATGCACCCTTCACGTCGAATATCGCGCGCAGCGAAAATGTGGTCAGTCCCATATCATAATATATTACTATAGTAGTCACGAATTTGTAACATTACTGATTTCCATATTTCGGCTCATTTGCTCAAAGAGGTCAAGACCCTGCTCCATCTCCGTAATCGACATTCCATCAAAGAGCTTATGCATCATTTTTAAACGTACCGTCTCAATGAGTTCAACAGCCTCCATGCCTTTTGCCGTAATATGCAGCATCACAACGCGCCGATCCTGGTCGCCGCGCTCCCGTTTCACAAAACCAAGCTCGATAAGACGATCCGCGATGCCGGTCACTCCGCCGCTCGTGATCAGCAGTTGCTCCGCCATGGCCGATGCCTTCTGCGGACCCGACTGCGCCAATATAACCAGCATCCTTCCATGAGTCATTCCAAGCCCATGGACATTATAGGTATTCCATTCCGCATTGATAAGTCTGCGTACCTGACGGAACGACTCGTCCAACCGCTTCATTAGCTCCAGCCTGTCCATTTGTAAATCTTCCAATCTGTCACCGCCCCTATACTTGACTGTGAATCATATGATATCTACAGCAGTATAGTTTTTCATTCCTCATGCGTCAACGTGCAAATGCCACGAAGCTCCTTCTACAAAAAGAGGCCAACCAGCAACGCTGGATGACCTTTACTAAGCTCTCATTGAAAACCCGCCTTAACTCCCCTGCAAAAATCGAAGCGGCGGCTTATGAAGCAGCAGGCCTCTGACTGAAGCCCACAGCTCTTTCATCATTTGCTGCAGCGGCCAGGCTGCTGTGGATGCCGCTGAGACAGCAATGCCATGACGATGCGTTAGCGAGGCCCCGGCGACGATCGGATGTCCAATCGGTGAAGAATAAACATCCAGCCATTCCTGAAGCTGCTCTAACAGCGCACCGTCAATCTGATCGGAGAACAGATAGAACGCCGCGGAGTGGGTCATTTCTTCCCAGCAGCCTGGCGCGGTAATGGACTGCTTAGCGGGTTCAATCCGCTGCCGCTGCGAAAAAATAAGCTCCTTCTCGTAGTAAACGGATAAGCTGTTGCTGTAGCTCCGATACGCAAAGCGTTCCCCCCGCAGCGTTCTCCCCGGGCATAGGACATCAGCTTGCATCCATATAGCCCCAGCCTTCAGATGGACCTGCGTTTCGTTCTTCAGCCTTGCGTTCTTATAGAGCATGATGGGCTCCGGCATATGCTCGACAATCGCATTTTCCTCCAGCACGAAGCTTTGCAGCATTGATGAACCGCCTCCCGGCATACTCGGATGCACCTTCATATAAGACTGGTTCGTTATCATGACATGAGAATTGGGCCTCGATGTCCATTCCAGCTCATAACGGTCACCATCAAGCAGGCCGGGTGATACGTCCATTACAATCACGCCAAGTTGGCCTTCAAGCGGGAATGCCTTGGCGATCTTGATCGGAGCAGTATGGTATTTATGCTCAAGCAGCGTCTGACCGCTGCGGCTAGCAAATGATGCCCGGAGTAAGGCAGTACGCATAGACTGCTCGACTGCCCTCGGGCGTATCTCTTCCATTCTGTTCACGATTCGATCAAGCTCCTTTAAGAAGCAGAATGTTGATCAGCCGGTGTATTTGTCAATTGAATGATATGGGAGTGCTCCGTGCCGCGGGCGTGCGCAATTTCATGCGTCAGCCAGCTTACGATTTCATCTACGCCGTCGCCGCCGAACAGATTGGAGAACACGAACGGACGATTGCCGCGCATCTTGATCGTATCAGCCTCCATGACCTCAAGGCTCGCGCCAACATAAGGCGCCAAATCAATTTTATTAATGACGAGCAGGTCGGAGCGCATGATGCCTGGGCCGCCCTTGCGCGGAATTTTTTCTCCTTGCGCGACGTCGATAATGTAGATGAACCGATCAACAAGCTCAGGACTAAACGCCGCAGCCAGGTTGTCGCCGCCGCTCTCGATAAAGATCATATCCAGGTTCTCAAAGCGCCGCTCCAGCTCCTCAATCGCTTCAAAATTCATCGAAGCATCCTCGCGGATCGCCGTATGCGGGCAGCCGCCTGTCTCCACGCCGATAATGCGCTCCTCCGGCAGCACGCCCGTATGAAATAATATGCGAGCGTCCTCCTTCGTATAAATATCATTTGTGATGACCGCGACGTTATATCGCGTATGAAGTTCACGGGTCAGCCGCTCGACAAGCGCGGTTTTCCCCGAGCCTACCGGCCCGCCGATTCCGATCCTTATTGGACGCGAGCTGTCTATTGCCGGGCTTTCCCATTCTTGATGCGTATGTCCTTGTCCTTGGCACATTGTACATTCCTCCATGAAATGAATTGTTTATGACATAAATAGTCTTGAATACAGTCGCTCATGCCGCATCATCGCCAGCTCGGCCATCGGCATATTCGCATAAGCCTCTTCCGGCGCAAGTTCTCGCGCAACAGTCAAAGCATCTTCTATTAAAGGCGTCAATCTTGCAATCAACGACTGCCCTTCCGTTTGGCCGATCGACATCAGTCGAAGCGCGCTGTTCACGCAGGTAACGATACAAGCGTATAAATAGCCTTGGATCGCCCGCTCCTCCGATATGCCGAGCTGCCAGCAGGCATAACCATGCGTAAGAGGATGCGAAGCGAAGCATCTGCTTACGCGCAGCGCTTCGATCAGCGGCTTCCAATCCAGCTGAGGATGTATAGCCGATGCAAGCTGGAGAAGACGCCTTCCCATTTTCTCGACACCGCTTCGGGTTTCTGAGGCCGCTCTTTGCAGGTGAACCATCCGTTCCACCGACCAAAGGCGCTCCCATTCAGCTGCGGGAGCATCACGATAGACAGCTTTGATGACCATCGCATCCGAGCTCGCCCAGCTTTGAAGCAGCATGGCAGAAGCATACGCATACAGCTGGGCGGAGCTGTTCATCCTGCCATCCTGAACCAATGTTTCTAAGCCGAAGGAATGAGAGAAGCCGCCAATCGGCAATGCCGAATCCAGCAGCTGCTGCATGGCAAGCCATCTGACATTATCGTTCATGCTGCCGCTTTCTCCCTTCAAACCGTAATAAGCCGCTTTCCTGACAGCACCCGCTCCTAGAACAAGAAATAACGCTGCGCCATTGGCAGCACTTCAGCCGGCTCGCAGGTCACATGCTCTCCATTGACCGTCACATGATAGGTCTCCGCATCAACCGCGAGATCAGGCGTTGCATCATTGTGAATCATATCCTTCTTCGTAACAGACCGACAACCCTTTACCGGCTCGATCCGCTTCTGCAGTCCCAGCTCCTGCGCGACTCCAAGATCATAAGCAGCCTGCGAGATAAAGGTAATCGAGCTGCTGTATACGAGCTTGCCGAAGGCAGCGAACATCGGACGCCCGAATACAGGCTGCGGTGTCGGGATCGATGCATTAGGATCGCCCATTTGCGCATATGCGATGCTGCCGCCCTTCAGCACCAGATCCGGCTTTACGCCAAAGAACATCGGACTCCATAGGACAAGATCAGCGAATTTTCCAGTCTCGAGAGACCCAACCAGATGCGATACGCCATGCGTGATAGCAGGGTTAATCGTATATTTCGCGATGTAACGCTTAATGCGGAAATTATCGTACTGCTCGTTGTCTGGCGACAGCGGACCACGCTGCTTCTTCATTTTGTCAGCGGTTTGCCACGTTCGGATAATGACCTCTCCGACACGCCCCATCGCCTGCGAGTCTGAGCTAATCATGCTGAACACGCCCATATCATGCAAAATATCCTCAGCCGCGATCGTCTCCGGCCTAATTCGCGAATCAGCAAACGCCACATCCTCCGGAATGCTGCTGTCCAGATGATGACAGACCATCAGCATATCCAAATGCTCTTCAATTGTATTAATCGTAAAAGGCCGCGTCGGATTCGTCGAAGACGGAAGCACGTTCAGCTCGCCGGCCGCCACAATAATATCCGGCGCATGACCGCCGCCCGCCCCCTCTGTATGGTAAGTATGAATGGTACGGCCGCCGATTGCCGCCAGCGTATCCTCAACAAAGCCTGCTTCATTAAGCGTATCCGTATGGATAGCGACTTGAACATCATATTGATCCGCTGCCTGCAAGCAAGCGTCTATCGCTGCCGGTGTCGTACCCCAATCCTCATGAAGCTTCAGTCCAATCGCTCCCGCTTCTATTTGTTCAATAAGCGGTGCGGTGAAGGAAGCATTTCCTTTGCCCGTAAAACCCAGATTCATCGGGAACTGCTCCGCAGCCTCCAGCATGCGCCGCATATGCCATGCGCCCGGGGTCACCGTTGTCGCGTTGGTCCCCGTTGCCGGGCCTGTGCCGCCGCCGATCATCGTCGTCACGCCTGATGAAAGCGCCGTCTCAATCTGCTGCGGGCAAATAAAATGAATATGCGAATCAATGCCGCCCGCCGTCACGATTTTCCCTTCGCCGGCAATAACCTCGGTGCTCGCGCCGACGATCATATTCGGATGGACGCCGTCCATAATATCCGGATTGCCCGCTTTGCCAATGCCTACAATCATTCCGTCGCGGATACCAATATCCGCCTTCACGATTCCCCAATGATCAATAATAACGGCATTGGTAATCAGTGTATCCAGCACGCCCTCCGAGCGCAAAGCCCCGCTTGATTGCCCCATGCCGTCGCGTATAACCTTACCGCCGCCAAATTTGCATTCATCGCCATAAACGGTGTAATCATGTTCGATTTGAGCCCATAGCTCCGTATCGGCAAGTCTTACAGCATCTCCAGTTGTCGGGCCGAACATAGCCGCATAGCTTCTCCGATCCATTTTGGTCATGCGTTCCCTTCCTCCCATGCTGCCAGCCGCTCTCGCACCGATTCAGGCATAGCGCCCGCTTCCGCCTTGCCTCGGCTCAACCCATTTAATCCGTAAGACAGTTTGGAGCCGCCAAGCTCAACAACGATAACCGGCTTCTCCTCGCCAGGCTCAAAGCGTACCGCTGTTCCGGCTGCAATATGAAGCCGCATTCCGAACGCCTTCTCTCGATCAAACTTCAATGCGCGATTCACTTCAAAAAAATGAAAATGAGAGCCCACCTGAACAGGACGATCTCCCGTATTTACGACCATTAGTTTCTCCGTCAGGCGTCCGGCATTTAATTCGATTTCACCTGCTGCTGTACGATATTCCCCTGGTATCACCTTGCTATTATCCCCCCAGCATTCGAATTACTTCCTTTCATTATCCTGCTATCGGATGATGCACGGTGACAAGCTTCGTCCCGTCCGGGAAGGTTGCCTCTACCTGCACCTCATGGATCATCTCTGGAATGCCTGGCATAACCTGCTCACGCTTCAATATTTGCGTTCCGTATTCCATCAATTGCGCAACGGTCATCCCATCGCGCGCGCCTTCCAAAATTTCAGAGGAGATAAGCGCAATGCTTTCAGGATAATTGAGCTTAACGCCGCGTTTCATTCGCCGCTTTGCCAAATCCGCTGCAATTGTGATGAGCAGCTTTTCTTTTTCTCGTTCGGTCAACTGCATATTTCCACCTCTTTGCCTATAATAACTCCATTATAGACATCAAATATTGGCAAGTAAATATTTTTGTGTTATATTTCATGACATAAAATAAAAAAATCCAACTATAATCGCCTATCACTCTATTTTATTTAACATATATATAACACGTTAAGTTATGCCATTCGCATGCCAATCCTGCTCTGTGTATGAGCAAACATCATTTCTAGTACCTCCTTCTGAAAGCTATAACAGCGGACTGCTCTTTCTTTTGTATGTGCGCCTCATAAAAAAATCCCCTTTCGCTACTGTTTTCTATACGAATGAGTATAGAAGCATCAGCTTAAGGAGACTGTAACCAAACCTTAAGAAAACCTATCGGGATGAGGTGGAGCTGCACCATTTATGTGCATCATCTTCCAGTGCAGGAATCGGGTATGCTCAGCAAGCTCATAGCCGAAGAAACCGTGGTGACGGTCAAGGGCGATCCCGCGAAGGGAGATAAGTCTCGAACGCAGTGGTCAGGCGAATCCGGACTTAGACTAGCGATTTCCAAAAGTGATCCCAATTATTAAATGATATTTACGATCCTGCTCAATAAGTCCCAAATACCCAAAACTGAGGTGAGCGGCGTATGCAAGTCATGCGACATATTTATAATGAGTTCATTTTTCGTTTGTTCGGCCTTCCGCTCCTCCTCTTGCTCCTCATTGAGTTCGATAAGCCTACTATACATGAAGTTTGTTCTCTATCTCCCTCCGTTTGACGCAATATCACAATGTTTAAGTATATCTTAATGTTTTTTAAAAATTGCAGCCCGGTGTGTGCCGGATTGGCTTATAGCCAACGCTTGTCCATTGTGATAAACTTGAGATTATCGAATTTCATTAAGCTTATAGGAGGCACACTTTCATGGCGACCAAAAGAATGCGATCAGACATGATCAAAAAAGGTTTCGACCGCGCACCGCATCGCAGCTTGCTGCGTGCCGCAGGCGTTAAAGAAGAAGATTTCGGCAAGCCGTTCATCGCGGTTTGTAACTCGTATATTGATATTATTCCAGGTCACGTCCATCTTCAAGAGTTCGGCAAGCTTGTTAAGGAAGCCATTCGCGAAGCAGGCGGCGTGCCTTTCGAGTTCAATACCATTGGCGTCGACGACGGCATTGCAATGGGTCATATCGGCATGCGCTACTCGCTCGCGAGCCGTGAAATTATTGCCGATTCCATCGAGACCGTCGTTAATGCGCACTGGTTCGACGGTATGGTATGTATTCCGAACTGCGACAAAATTACTCCGGGCATGATTATGGGTGCGCTTCGTGTCAACATCCCAACGATGCTTGTCAGCGGCGGACCAATGAAAGCAGGCAAAACGTCCGATGGCCGTTCGATTTCGCTTTCCAGCGTATTCGAGGGCGTTGGCGCTCACCAAGCCGGCAAAATCAACGACGAGCAGCTCATGGAGCTTGAACAATTCGGCTGTCCGACTTGCGGCTCATGCTCCGGTATGTTTACAGCTAACTCAATGAACTGCTTAGCTGAAGGTCTTGGACTAGCTTTGCCAGGTAACGGCACGATCCTCGCCGTATCCCCTGAGCGTAAAGAGTTCGTGAAAGATGCTGCTCGCCAGTTGATGAAACTTATTGACCTTGGCATCAAGCCGCGCGATATCGTGACAAAGGATGCAATCGACAACGCATTCGCACTCGATATGGCGATGGGCGGTTCGACAAATACAGTGCTTCACACGCTTGCTATCGCTCATGAAGCAGGCATTGAATACCCAATCGAGCGGATTAACGAAGTGGCAGAGCGCGTGCCTCACTTGGCAAAAATCGCTCCAGCCTCCGATTATCACATCGAGGATGTGCATAATGCGGGCGGCGTAAGCGCCGTTTTGAACGAACTGTTCAAGAAGGAAGGCGCTATAAAGGGCGACACCATGACCGTGACTGGCAAAACGCTCCGCGAAAACGTAATCGGCTGCGAAATTCAAGATACGGATGTCATTCATACGATCGACAATCCGCACACGGAGCGCGGCGGCTTGGCTGTTCTGTTCGGTAACCTCGCTCCTAACGGAGCAATTATCAAAACAGGCGCAGTAGACAAATCGGTTGGCGGCTACCATAAAGGACCTGCTATTTGCTTTGATTCACAGGACGAAGCCCTTGCTGGTATAGCTGGCGGCAAAATCAAAGAAGGCCACGTTGTTGTCATCCGTTATGAAGGACCTCGCGGCGGCCCTGGTATGC
The DNA here is from genome assembly GCF_049725345.1 of Paenibacillus praedii. NCBI lineage: Bacteria > Bacillati > Bacillota > Bacilli > Caryophanales > Paenibacillaceae > Paenibacillus > Paenibacillus praedii. The sequence goes on from NZ_JBMWAM010000021.1 coordinate 35,891, forward strand.
CGGAAATGCTTGCCCCAACCTCACAAATCGTAGGCATGGGTCTTGGCGCCAAAGTTGCCCTTGTTACCGATGGACGCTTCTCCGGCGCATCCCGCGGTATCAGTATCGGACATGCTTCCCCAGAAGCTGCGGAAGGCGGTCCAATTGCTTTCGTTCAAGACGGCGACATCATCGAGATCGATATGAACAACCGTACGATGGACCTGTTAATCAGCGACGAGGAGTTTGAGAAACGCCGCTCCGAATGGAAAGGCTTCGAGCTTAAAATTAAGCGCGGCTACCTAGCCCGCTACGCTCACCTCGTAACATCCGCCAGCACTGGCGGCGTTATGAAGATGTAGTTTACCAAATACAGAAGAAGGAGTGCCGACTGTTATAGTCGCACTCCTTTTTATTGTGAAATTCTATCGTGATTACACTCGTCTCGTGCAATTTACCCGTTGCAAGCGTGCTGGAGGAGATGAAGTAGCGTTAGGCGGCCTAAACGAAATGATATGATCATAATTAGAAAAACCAGTCGTCACAGAGTATGGCTCTGCGCCGGCTGGTTTCCAGCAAACCGTTATCAACATCAAATGGCTGTTGTTTTCGTACCTAATTGCGCAGCTTCGTCGGTTTCCGCGCTCATAGATAGCTCTAAAGCTTTGTTTTCGCGCTCAGACTTGTCAAACATGCTATTAGGCTGAGCGGTAGCATAGCCTCTAATTGTAGCAGCAGGCATAAACAGCATTCGCGGTGAAATCTGCTCCCTGCGCTTGCTGCTCTGCGCCGAATTTTTTGTGTTCGTCAGAACACGGATAAGTATGCTCAGATAGAGTCGCGTCGATTTGGCAAACCAGCCTTCGGGAAGCTGAAAAATTTCAAAGCCGAGCCGGTCCGCCCCGCGGTGAATCATCGTAACGCCGTAAACTGCTTTGATGTCAGTCGCTTCTTGATCAGCCGCCAGCTGATTGGCGAGAACTGGCAGCGCCTGTTCTACCTCTCTAAGCATCCGAATTCCTGTAGCAACCGGCGATTTGGACGTCGCAGCAATCGTTGAAAGCTTCTTATTGTCGAAATGAAGCTCTGCAATGCGATCTCCTTTGGCAATCCGTCCGCCTGTGACAAGCTCAACGGTCTCCCCATTGTAAGTCGTCACCCGGTAATGGAAAGCCGGATCACCCTCATTACCGACTGTTTTTAAGCGAAATACGACATGGAAGACGCTCTCCCATAATAACCAAAGTGATATAAGCGATTTCTTCCAAATGGAGGTATGAGCCGCTCTGGCGGCATCGGTAAGCTTGATCATTTCGTCAATGGCTACGAAACGGAAGCCCCGCTTCACACCTTCCTCCAAGTACGATTCCAGCGCAATAAGCATATTTCCAGGAGCATCCTTATCCGCGCCGAACGTTAAGCCGCAATCGTGGAGCAGCAAAACCTCGCCTGGCTTCAGCTTCTTCTGCATCCGCTTCTTCAGCCGCTCCGCGCCCACACGGCTCCGCCAATCCCCGAACATAGCCGACCATAATATAATTTGCAAATAACCCAGATTGGTATAATCGAATACGTTCACGATCCCCCAAGGAGGTCGGTAATAAGTCGAACGGACCCCGGCTGCGTTCTCGATAACATCAATTGTTCGCTCAACTTGGCGCTTAACCGTACGAGGACGCATAAGCCAATTCGATTTATGAACATAATTATGAATACCGATGATATGACCCTCGTTCTTCATTCGCTGCAGCAGCTCTTTCTGCCCTTCAGCATGCGAGCCTACAACAAAAAAGGTCGCCTTCGCATCGAAGCGAGCGAGTAAATCGAGCAGCTGCGGCGTATAGACAGGATCGGGCCCATCGTCAAACGTTAAGGAAATTTCCTTCTCCACGCGGCCCCTTTTAAAGACGCGAAAGCCGAATGTGCGGCTAATCAGGCCTGGGAGAAACGCATAAAAGGTTGCGACGTATAATCCCCATAGCAGCAAATTTTCCATTCTGTTTTCCCCACCGTTATATGAAATAGTCGACGAATGTATAGCGGTAACAGCAATAGCTATAATTGTAGCATAACGCAATAAAAAATAGGCATCTTTTTATAAACTATAGTACAATCTTTATGGAAATGTGATCTTGGAAAAAAGGAGTATGACCATGCTGCCATTTTACAAAAAATACTGGCGAACCGCTTTTGACATCGCTCTCATCGCTCTCACCGTCTTTTTAATTATGTATACCTTTAGCTATTTGTATCGGATTGCAACGCCTATATTTTTTTCCTTTGTCATTTTCTTATGCATTGAACCACTTGCAAAGCGATTGCATAAGCTCGGCCTCAAAAAATCGATTGCGTCAGGCATATCCGTATTGCTGTTCACGCTTGTTATTTTAGCGGCGTTCTCGGGGGCAGCCTATCTGCTCACAATGCAAGGAAATGCGTTGCTGGAAAATTTCCCGAAATATCAAAAAATGCTGGCCGTACAAATCGCGAATCTTACACATGAGCTTCAACTCAGGGTTGGCACATTGCCGCCCGAGTGGGATTTGGTGCAGCGCGCCACCAACTTGATCGAAGGGGCATCAGCGACACTCGGAAATTTTGCGGAAAACGTCTTGTCGAACATCGTTGGGTATGTATCCTCAGTTTCCACCTTTGTCTTCAACTTTATCGTCGGGATTATATTAGCTTATTTCTTAAGTATCGAGATTACGACTTGGAAACAGACCGCAGAGGAAAAAACGCCAAAAACGTTCAAAAACGCGTTTTTCTTTTTGCGCAACAATGTATTCAAGGGCATTGCCCTATACATTAAAGCGCAAGCGAAAATGATCAGCATCACGTTCATCGTCATCCTGATCGCCTTAATTCTGCTCGGCGTGGACAATGCATTCGTTATTGCGGTAGTCGCCGCCATCTTTGATATTTTGCCGCTGCTTGGCGTAGGGACTGTCTTTATTCCTTGGATCATATACTTACTGATCGTCGGTCAAGTTTCGCTTGCCATATGGCTCTCCGCGCTGTTTCTCGTGGTTGTGCTTACGCGCCAAATTCTCGAGCCCAAAATTACAGGAGACTCCCTAGGCGTATCCGCCTTCACGATGCTCGCCTTCATGATCATCTCGTTATCGCTGTTTGGCGTTGCCGGCGTCATCTTGTCGCCGATTCTGATGATACTCATCAAAGCGCTGTATGATCAAGGCTACTTTCACCGGTGGATCCATACGCCTCAAGGCGAGTTCGACGGTCAGGCTGATGGAGAGTCTTTTGTAGACAGCTTGAAGGAACAGGATGAGGAGAAAAAGTAATCTGCGGCGCGTTTGCGGACTTTGAGAAATCGGCCAGTTGTGCCTTAATACTTTTGAGTCAGCCCTTAGTGACAGCAAGCATGGATGGCTAGCTGTCACGCTGCTTCGTCATACGTGCGGCGATGTCCATGACGCCGCGGAATAGCTTGGTCGCATGATGCTTGCTGCCAGGCGGCTGGTTTTCCACGAGCACGGCAATGGCGTAACGCGGCGTCTTGGCCGGGCCGTAGCCTGCAAACCATTGATGGTTGCGAGCGATTCCGGCCCGCGTTGTTTCAGCGGTGCCGGATTTCCCGGCTACCGCCCACAGCCCTTGGCGGATCGAACGACCTGTTCCATGGTCGACGACCGCCTCCATGCCGCGCAGCAGCGCATGGGCAGTGGCCGGCTTGATCCGGCCACTGCTGCCCTGCGCCCGCTGTGCGGGCAGCTTCACCATCCGCTGGCCGTTGGCGTAGCGGATTTCACTGACGAGGCGCGGCTCCATCACGCGCCCCTCATTCAGCAGCGTTACGATCAAATTTGCCGCCTGCAGCGGCGACATTCTTACATCACGCTGCCCAATTCCGCTTTGCGCGAGCACTCCGCCATCGACGGCTGCGAGCGCAGCCGCGCGTTTTTCCTTCTCACTCTCTTTAATACCTCCCCTTACTGAAGCAAACAGCTGCCCTGCCTCCTCCTCCTCAAGCAAGCGGAGGGGCGCTTTGAACGGACCGAAGGGCTCCTCCCGATGCCAGCCAGCCTTATGCCCGATACCAAGTGCATCGGCCGTGCGCTGAAGCTGCGATGCCTCAAGACGCTCCGCAATGGTCGCGAAAGCAATATTGCAGGATTGCGCAAGCGCTTCCTCAAGCGTCAGTCTGCCATGACCGCCTTCCTTCCAGCAGGACAAGCCGTATTTGCCGTATTCGCCGTTGCACACAAATGTCTCATGCCTGTGCACTACACCCGCCTCCAAAGCAGCTGCCTCTGTTACAAGCTTAAACACAGAGCCGGGAGCTGCTGCCTTCAGAGCATGGTTCGCCCATTCCATTCCGTCAGACGATTGAAAATGTCCTGGCTTCAGCTTTGGGCGAGACACCATTGCGACGATGTCTGCGTTATTCGCGTCCAGTACGACGATCGCGCCTTCCTTCAGCCCGTGTTTATCGGCATAAGCCTCGATTTCATTTTGCAAAGCCAAATCCAGCATCGTAACTACCTTCAGTGGATAATAGCGATTTCTCGGCTGCGTAACCCGCAAATCAAGGCCTTGAAGCGGTCCGTTTTTACCGTCAATAAAATATGAAACTGAGGTTTCTCCAACGCCATGAAGCAGCTGATCGAGCGATTTCTCAAGTCCCGCTCCCCCTACCTGCTCTGTAAGCTTACGATTGCCTTTAACAAGATCGTCAGGATGCTCGGACTGCAGCCATTCAGGATGCTGGCTCGTGAAACCAATGACATGCTTCGGTTCAAATCCCAGCGGATAGCGATTTCGATAGGGCAGCACTCGAATCCCATTAAGCTTTAACGCTTTAATCCGGCTTACTTGCTCCTCAGTTAATCGCACGGGAAGCCGTTCCACATCCTTTTTCCAAAAAATCGGCTCACGAACAGAATCCCACTCCTCAACCAGTCGATCCAAAGGCACATCCAGCAGCTTAGCCAGCCCCCTTAGTGCTTCTTCATCCCCCCTAGCCTCCTTGCGTACCGGAAAAAATGCGATAGACGAATAGGTTTCCCCTGTAATTGCCGACCCGAATCGATCATAAAAATCACCGCGTCCCGTATCCAGCACCATATTTCTCTGCCGCTGTATGACTGACACCCGCTGCCAGCCGCCGCGCTTAACGCCGCTCGATTGCAAGGCTGCGGAAGAACTGCCCGGTATAAGCTGTACCCACGCAAGTCGGCCAATATATAGCAGCATGATTATGGTCATTAGCAATGCAGCCATCCAAATTCTTTTTAACAACCCTAGCCACCACCATTGCAATGTTTTTTCTTCTTCTCTACTAGTTTTTCCTTAACAAAGTCCCCCTCAAACCTCCTGATTCAAATTATGCTCGGCTGCCAAACTCCTGCAGCCAAAATAATTACAACATCAATGACAACTAAAAGAGAGTCGTTCAGAAACGACCTCTGAACGACTCTCTCTATTCATACGATTCGCCGTAAACGAAACGGCACTAATTAATTTTAAACTTCGACAACGAGTCCTTCAGCTCACGCGATACCGTATCCAGCTTCTCCGATAAGCGAACCATACCATCGCTTATACTTAGCTGTTCTGAGCTTAAGGAAGCAACCTCCTCAGAAGTTGCCGAAGACTCCTCTGCCACCGCGCTCACATTCGTCATTGCTTCGGCTAATACAGCTTGCGATTGATCCAGCTGGCTGATCGAATCCGTAACCAGATCAAGCTTCTCTACGAACTGACCCATTTGGCCTTGTACCGTCAAGAAAATTTGATTTGCTTCCTTAACCGAACCGATTTGCTCCTGGAACAGCGGATAGGCATCCGATAGAACATGCACCGTCTCGTCAATTTCGCCTCTAATTTTTGCTGTGATTTGTCCCACTACATCGATGGATTGGCGCGACTGATCAGCAAGCTTGCGAATTTCATCCGCTACGACCATGAAGCCCTTACCGGCAGCACCAGCGCGCGCGGCTTCAATTGTTGCATTCAAAGAGAGGATATTCGTTTGCTTTGTAAGATTATTAAGCACGTCCAAAATTTTTACGATGGAGCCTGTGCTTTCCTTAAGCGCGTTAACCTTCTCTACCATCGAACGCGTCATTTCCTCCGTCATGCCTGTTTTTTCTATGAGAACGCCCATATAAGCTGTCCCCTGCTCACTAGCCTTCTCCACTTCATTTGCTGACTGAACCATCATTTGATTAGCATCAATGACCATTTTCATTTGAACATCAATATTTGCTGTAAGGTCCGTGCCCTTCTCCGCTTCAACCGCTAGGCTTGTTGCTCCGCCCGCAATCTCCTCGGTTGCAACTGCAATTTCCTTTGCGGAAAGGGCTGTTTTCCGAGATGCTTCGGTCAAATCCGTCGCTGTTAGGAGAACGTCCTCAGCAGATTGTGTCGTTTGTACCGCAAGCGCCTTAATCTGAGACATCATCAAGTTAAAGCTGTCGCTTAACTCACCGATCTCATCCTGACGCTTCTTCATTGTCGAGCTGACAGTCAAGTTTCCGCCTGCACCTTCATTCATAAGATTCCGCAGCTTCACAAGCGGCTGTGCGATAGTACGAATAACGAGGAAACCAATTGCAATCGCAAGCAGGGCTGCAATCAGTACCGTAATCCAAGTGAGCGTCTGAATCGCTCTTGCATCCTTTACCAGCTCATCGACCGGAACCGTACCCACCAGCTTCCAATTCATCGTTTCAAATGTTTTGTAGGCCGCCAGCACTTCCGCACCATCCGTGGATGTTACTTTGATAGATCCTTCAATGGCTTGTTCGCCTTCTAACGGCAATTTAACCTGGGCCGGCTTACCTATTAATGTAAGATTTGTAGCCGTTATGTAGTTTCCGCTACTGTCCACGATCGCGATTTCGCTGCCATCACCCAGATGCACATCGCTATAGCGGTTGCTTATAGAATCAAGACTAATTTCAATCAATAATACGTAGGAGGACTCATTAGACATACCGTCTTTAATTACACGGCTAATTCCGATGCTCGGAGCATCGGACGTTCCGGCTAAACCATCCGGCTGCGGTGATATCCAATGCGTCCTTCCGCCCTTCTCCAGCGTTTCCTTAAACCAATCGGACTTCACCAGCTTATCCGCATTGGTAGCTGCTGCGGATCCTGCTGTCACGACACCCAGCTCAGGATTAATGGGAAGCAGTATAATACCTGTGATCGTATTATTTCCCATGATGTAATTTTGCATTTTTTCGCTTAGCTTGCGCGAAGCTTCGAACTTTTTATAATCATCGCCGCTGTCCAGCATTTCACGAACAAAATCATGAAAATCCTTATCAATCAATATTTGAAGCGATAAATCCTCATATGTTTTATAGATTACATCCAAGTTATTTGATACTTGTTTAACCGTTTCAAAGCTTGCTTCAGATACCTTATTTTCTATTATATCTTTTGATCTGTTGTAAGCCATTAGACCTATTGTTAATACACATGCAATAATACTGCAAAAGATAATTAAAAACAGCTTCATACCGACCGATTTAATCGGATTAGACAGCTTCGTATCCTTAACGGTACCCGATACCGACTTGGCTGCCTTGGACAGCACCTTCAAGCCTGATTGCGCTTTCAATGCCAGCTCGGACTTTTCCTTTTTTTCTCCGCCCTGCTCCTTGTCCTGTTTTTGGCTCTTTGACTGCTTAGCCTTTTGTTCATCTGCGTTTTTCACTGGGTAAGACACCGCCTTTAGAATTGTCATTCAGATTTAGTTCATTAGTTGCTAGCGAATCTTGCCGAAATATGTATTTACAGCCTATTATTTTATATCGGCAGGCGGCAATCGATTTATAATAATAATAATAAAAAAAGAGCCTTATTTTTGAAAAAAATAAGGCTCTCCACATTTATCCCTGTGAAGCTCACTTTTTTCCAACTTTTTTACGTAACATATCCATCGGTTTCACAGGCTTAAGGGTACGAATCCGGATGTGCTGCAGCGGATGCCTTGCCGCATCCAGCTCATTCCCGTCTGCATCTGTGATCTCACTCACTGTCTGCTTAAAGAATGTGCCTCCCGGTCCGACAAATTCAACCTCTTGTCCGCGCTTGAAATGATTGCGCTGCTGTACGGTTGCAAAGCCTGTTTTCACATCATAATCAAGCACAACGCCGGCAAAATCATAGGGAGCGGCTTTTTCCTCCGGCTCGTATATATGATCCTCCGCTCCTGGCGTATCAAGGAAGAAGCCCGTATTCAGCGGCCGGTTAGCCGCTTTATTGATTTCCTCGATCCATTCCTGCTTCAGCACGAAATGCTCTGGATTCTCGAAATACGCGTCAATCGCTTGGCGATATACGTTGACCACCGTTGCCACGTAGTGGATGCTTTTCATTCTACCCTCGATCTTAAAGCTGTCCACGCCGACCTCAATAAGCTCAGGTAAATATTCAATCATGCATAGGTCCTTAGAGCCCATCGTAAACTTGTCTTCCTCTTCCGGATAAAGGGGCATATCGTCTACATACAAATCATATTTCCAGCGGCAGGATTGCGAGCAGCCGCCGCGATTGGAGTCTCTGTCCGTGAAATGATTCGAGAGTACGCAGCGCCCAGAGAAAGAAGAACACATTGCTCCGTGGATGAAAGCTTCGATCTCAATATCAACATGCTTCTTTATTTCTGCGATATCCTGGAAGCTGGTTTCACGGGCAAGCACGACCCGAGGCAGCCCCTCTTCCTTCCAAAATTGCACTGCCTGCCAGTTCAGCGTCGATTGTTGCGTGCTTAGATGCACCTCCAGCTTCGGTGCAACACGTTGAGCTGTCTCGATGATCGCCGGGTCGGCAGCGATAATGGCAGCGATTCCGACCTCTTCAAGCTTGCGCAAATACGCCTCCAGACCTTCAACATCTTCGTTATGGGCATAAATGTTTGTGGCTACGAACACCTTAGCGCCATAGCCATTAGCGAACTCTACGCCTTCTCGCATCTCTTCAAAGCTGAAATTATCCGCATTCGAGCGAAGGCCATATTTTTGTCCGCCAATATAGACCGCATCAGCTCCATAGTGAACCGCAAATTTAAGCTTTTCCAAATTTCCGGCGGGAGCCAGCAGCTCCGGCTTGTCGAGCCGATGCCGTTTCCCTTGGTAGCGCGGGGTTGTCTTCACTTCAGCCATTCTAATCCACTCCTACAAAAGCTTAGCTTATCAATATACTTGCTCCTTGAAAAAGAATCCATAGCTCAGCTCGCGATTGGGATCCTGTACCGCCTGTATCGACTCCAGCCACTCCTCGTTGAAGGAATATCCCTTCGGATCTGCTATATAAGCGTCAATAGCCTGACGATAAGCTCGAACAACGATCTCGTTATACGCGGTTGACTTCATGATTCCTTCAATCTTCAGGCTGTGTACGCCCGCTTCCATCAGCTCATGCAAATTTTCGACCATACAAATATCATCCGAGCTCATCATATGTGTGCCGTTCGCATCCTCATAGATCGGGTACCGCTCATCCTGCCGCTCGGCCTCGATGACATAGAGGCCTCTATCCTTATCCTTCTGCATCAGACGCTCCGGCTCCGACTGATGATCCATGTAGCTGTTCACTAGCGATCTCTTGGAATGATAAATATTAGTCATTCCGTGCACCTGTACCTGTAGCTCAAGCTCAGTTCCGGATACCGTTTCGATTACCTGTTCCATATTGAGCTCGCGAGCAAGAACGTACCTTGTCGCTCCCCTGCGTCCCCAATAATTAGCTGTCACATAGTTGGTCGAGGTCATTTCTGCATTCCAATGCAGCGCCATTCCTGGGGCATGTACTCTAGCCGTCATCAAGACAGCCGGATCACCGAATACGATTGCGTCTACCTCCGCTTCTGCTAACGAGGCGATATAATCCTGCAGGGTATCCGCTGTCTCATTGTCTATCAGATTGTTAACCGCAGCATATATTCGAACACCTCTTTGCTTCGCCAGCTTGACAGCTTCGGCAATCATGCCGATGCTGAATTCTCCTGCCAGCCGCATGCCGTACCGTGCCTCGCCGATCACAAAAGCGTCGGCTCCTGCAGCCATCAGCCGCTCCAGCTCCTCCATCGATGCGGCGGTAGCCAACAATTCCGGCTTATACGCCATAATGTAATCTCTCCCTTGCTATTCCGCTGTTTGATTGCTCTTTTCAATATTTCTCAGGTGCTCCTGATAGGTTTTAGCGAATAAATGCGTTTGTGTTCCGTCTTTTTTTGTCACATAGAATAAATACTCCGTATCCTCCGGATACAGCGCAGCTTCAATTGAGGCAAGACTTGGGCTAGCAATCGGCCCTGGAGGCAGCCCATCTACTTTATAAGTATTGTAAGGACTATCGACTTGAAGATCCTTCTCAAACAGTCTTTCTTTTGGCTTGTCCAGTGAATATTGCACCGTAGCATCAATTTGCAGCATCATGCCGTCAGCAATACGATTGTGGATCACGCCGGCAACGAGCGCGCGCTCCTCATCAACGACGACCTCACGCTCGACAAGCGAGGCAATGGTTAGGAGCTCATGCATCGACATTCCCTTCTTCTCCAGCTCATCCTGCCAGCCCTCCGGAAGCTGTGTAAGCTTACGGTCAAGCTCTGACAGCATACGTTTGATGATATCCTCTTCCGTGCTTCCTGACTTCATCTCGTAGGTTTCTGGGAATAAATAGCCCTCCAGACGCTGATGAAGGTCTGCGTTATCCGGGATCGAACGTGCAGCCTCCGCATCGCCCCAAGTGGTTTGCATCGCGACAAGATCGATAAATTTCTGCTTGTCAATCAGATTCTCCGCAGCCAGCTTATCTGCAATTTGCAGCACTGTGAAGCCTTCCGGTATCGTAAAGCGAATCGTCTCGGCTGGTACCGTTTCTCCGGCATTCAGCTTGGCGATAATCGCATCGTTCTCCATTCCAGGGCTAAGCATATATAAGCCTGCTTGAAAACGGCTGCCTTGATCACTCAGACTCAAATAATATTTAAAGATGAATGCATTTTTAATGATGCCTTGCTGCTCTAGTATTTCCGCCACCTGATTCGCTGACGTTCCTCTCGGTATATCAATCCTTATCTCGTCGCCTGCCTTCGTAGGCTGTAAGCTGCTCCAAATGTACAGCGCAACGCTCCCCGCTCCAATAATCATAATACTGAGCAAGCTCAAAACAACCCACATCGTGATTCTACTGCGCTTAGGTCCGGTTTGCTGCTCTGATGACATATCTAACCCTAACCCCCCTCTTTGTACTCAATCCATATATCTTTTGATCCTATTATCCGAACAAAAGAGCGGTTATGAGCCGCCCTTTTGTCGAATATATATCTACTTGTCACTTCTCACGGCTGCTCGTCGCCTGAGAATAATAAATCATCATAGGCTTCAGAGGCTGCTTCCCATTCCTCATCATCCTCGATCGTTTCAAGCTGAAGCTCATCGCCGGCATCCTTTATGCGGAACAGTTCAACCTCATCCTCTTTACGCATCTGAACAGATTGAAGAGCAGCATAGACACGGTCGCCAAGCTGAAACTCAGCCATAATGTCGTATACCTCTAAACTCCCGTCCTCCGCGATCAGCTCTATCTCATTTCCAAACGCTTCCTTCAGGCTGTTCAGCCTTTTTGGAGGCATATGTTCTGTTCCCGACATTAATTTTGCTCCTCCAGCTCGCCAAGAAGCGTGTTGAACGTTTCTTCAACCATGTTCCATTCTTCTTCGTCTTCAATTGTATAGAGCTTCAAATCGTCGCCTTCTTCTTCATAACGGAAAGCATATACTTCATCTTCCTCGTCATTTTCGCCAGTGAGCGGAACGACCATCATATATTTCTGATCGGAACCATCAACCTCAAATTTCATGATGACTTCGAATTCCTCTTCATTGCCTTCTTCATCCGGGATATAAATAATTTCCGGCTCTTCGTATTCCAAATCTTCTTTTGTCATGGTTATCCTCACCTTTTCGCTTTAGAATCGAGATAATTTTGCAAAATAAGCGTTGCCGCCATCTTGTCTACGACAAGCTTGCGCTTCTTCCGACTGACATCCGCTTCAATAAGCGTACGTTCCGCTGCTACCGTTGTCAGCCTTTCATCCCAAAGGTGAACAGGTATGTTTAGTTTTTGATGAAGCTGTTCTGCAAATGCGATGCAAATTTCGCCACGCGGCCCAATTGTACCGTTCATGTTCTTCGGCAGACCAACAACGATCTCACTGACCTCATGCTCCTTGACAAGATCAGCGATGCGGTCAAATTCACCGCCATTGCGTCTGCGCTCAACAACTCCGGTTCCTTGTGCAGTCCAGCGAAAAGCATCGCTGACGGCAACGCCAATATTGCGATCACCGTAATCCAGTCCCATTAATCTCATTTCTCGCCCGGCTCCTGACCCTGTGTTATTCTTTCTTGTGGTTCAAATAAAACCGGACAAGCTCCTCGATCAATTCGTCTCGTTCCTTCTTGCGAATTAGACTTCTGGCGTTGTTGTGCCGCGGAATATACGCGGGATCTCCGGACAGCAAATACCCAACGATCTGGTTAATCGGATTATAATCTTTCTCTAGAAGCGCTTCATGCACAGATAGCAGAATGTCCTGAGAAGATTCAACTCCTTCCGCCTTCACGTTAAATTTCATTGTTTGGTCCATAGAACTCATCGCCAGCACCTCGCTTTCCAAACCGCTATTCTTCTCTATCATATCACATTTGCTTGAGTGAGAACCAGTTCTTCCGCAAGTTTCAATGCATCATCCAGCTTAGACGTATCTTTGCCTCCCGCTTGCGCCATATCCGGACGTCCACCGCCGCTTCCGCCGCAATGAACAGCAGCTTCTTTTACGATCTTGCCTGCATGAAAGCCTTTCTTGACCAAATCAGCGGATACCGCTGCAGCCAAATTCACTTTATCATCGGCAATCGCACCGAGCACGATAATGCTTGACTCAAGCTTCAGCTTAAGCTCGTCCACTATGCCGCGCAGCGCATCCATTGACGGCGCGCTTACTTTGGCGCATAGAACCGTAACGTCACCGATGGTTTTGGCATTCGCTTCCAGTGATCCCGCTTCAATACGGCTTAGCTTAGCCTGCAAAGATTCATTCTCGCGTGAAAGCTCCTTCACTTGACCGAATAAGGACTCAATACGTTTAGGCACCTCCGCCGTATTCGATTTCAATAAGGATGCCGAACGTCCGAGCAGGTCTAACTGGCTCTCCAAATAGTTATACGCATGTTTCCCTGTTACGGCTTCAATTCTTCTCACACCCGATCCGATACCGCTCTCTCCGAGCAGCTTAAACAATCCGATTTGCGCTGTATTGCTGACATGACAACCGCCGCAAAGCTCTAAGCTATAGCTGCCCACCTGAACAACGCGCACCTCATCGCCATATTTCTCACCGAATAAGGCCATCGCGCCCATTGCTTTCGCTTCATTTAATGATTTTGTATCAATCGTAACGTTAGTGCCCAACCAAATTTGTTCATTCACACGGCGTTCAATCGTTACAAGCTCTTCAGATGTAATGCTTCCAAAATGGGAGAAGTCGAACCGCAGCCTTTCAGCCTCAACAAGAGATCCTGCCTGATTGACGTGATCGCCCAGCACCTCCTTGAGCGCCTTATGAAGCAAGTGGGTTGCCGTGTGATTCTTAATGACATCATCACGCACTGCTCTAATAACGACAGCCTCCACAGACTCTCCAGTTCGAGCGGTACCAGATGTGACTATTGCATGATGAACGCTTTGACCGTGTGGAGCCTTCGTTACGTCCTCTACCTGCAAAGTAAAGCCGTTGCCTTTCATTGTTCCCTTATCTCCGATTTGTCCGCCGCTTTCCGCATAGAAAGGCGTACGGTCAAGAATGACGAGCACCTTGCTGCCTGCTTCCGCAGAATCCACCAGTACATCATCAGCCACAATGGCAATAATTTGAGACTCTGTTACGAGTTCATTATAGCCAACAAATTCGCTTTTAACCGTGAATTCGCCAAGCGGACCTCCCTGCACCTTCATGCTGCCCGTGTCCTGTCTGGCTGCGCGAGCGCGATCACGCTGCGCTTCCATCGCTGCATCGAAGCCGGCACGATCAACTGTCATCCCGTTCTCAAAGGCAAAGTCCTCCGTCAGATCGAAGGGGAAGCCGTACGTATCATACAATCGGAATGCATCGTCACCGGTTATTTCCTTGCTGCCCGCTTTGGCAGCCTCAGCTACGAGCTCAGACAGCATGGCCAGACCATCGGAGAGCGTCTCGTGGAAACGCTCTTCCTCCGTGCGGATGACGCGCTCGATGAATTGGCGCTTCTCTACAACCTCCGGATAGTAGACGCCCATCACCTCGCCGACAACCGACGTCAGTTGATGGAGAAACGGACGGTCGATCCCGATTGTTTTCCCGTAGCGGACTGCGCGGCGAAGCAAACGGCGAATAATATAGCCGCGGCCTTCATTTGAAGGCATGACGCCGTCGCCAACAGCAAAGGCAACCGTACGAATATGGTCGGCGATGACTTTAAGCGCGACATCATGCTCATCGTTGACTTTGTAGCTAACTTTCGCAATCTCGCAGGTACGATCGATGATTGGACGGAACAAATCCGTATCGAAGTTGGAATCCACATCCTGCAAAATCGATGCGAGCCGCTCAAGTCCTGCTCCTGTATCAATATTTTTGTTTGGAAGCGGCGTATAGCTGCCGTCTTTGTTATGGTTGAATTGCGAGAATACCAGGTTCCATACTTCTAAGAAACGCTCATTTTCTCCGCCTGGCCAGCATTCAGGATCAGACAAATCGCCGTATTTTTCACCGCGGTCATAAAAAATTTCCGTACAAGGTCCACAAGGTCCTTCGCCGATATCCCAGAAGTTCTCGTCAAGCTTATATATGCGCTCGGCAGGAATGCCGATTTTGTTGTTCCAGAAGCTGTATGCTTCCTCATCCTCCGGATATACCGTTACCGACAACCGATCCGGATCGAAGCCAATCCACTCCGGTCCAGTGAGGAACTCCCATGCCCATGTAATCGTTTCTTCTTTAAAATAGTCGCCAATCGAGAAATTGCCCAGCATTTCAAAAAAAGTATGGTGCCGGCGCGTCTTGCCTACGTTCTCGATATCATTTGTGCGAATACATTTTTGCGAATTCGCAATCCGCGGATTGTCGGGGATAACTCGGCCGTCAAAATATGCCTTGAGCGGCGCCATGCCTGCGTTTATCCACAGCAAGGACGGATCGTTATGCGGAACGAGCGATGCGCTTGGTTCGATTTTGTGGCCTTTGCTTTCAAAAAAAGCAAGCCATTTTGCACGGATTTCACTAGCTTTCATTTGTAATTGCCTCCTTCGAATAATAAAACACAAAAAACGCCCCTGTCATTGACAGGGACGAATGATTTCGCGGTACCACCCTGGTTATTATGCCGCTGCTTCGAGCAGACATAATCGCCTTCATTGGACAATAACGGGTCCGCCCGGTGAAGTTCGTTCACACTCCGAAAAGAGCTTTCGGCCACTCTTCGTCATAAAGCCTTCTCAACCGACGCGATCGACTCGACAAGGAGCGATGGCGAAGAGGCTTTTTCTCTGGCTGACGGGCAATGGCGTACTTCAATTCGTCAACGATTTTACTATTAATATAAAAATTATAGCTACACCCCCTACGCCTGTCAAATAATCTTTCGACGCACGTAGTAAGCGAACATATGCTGAACAATAACTTTGCATGCCGCGAAGATAGGCACAGCCAATATCATTCCGACAACCCCGGCAATCTCTCCGCCGACAAGCAGGGCAAAAATAATAGACAGCGGATGCATATGCAGCGTCCGACCCACTACCTGCGGAGATATGACGTTCCCCTCGAGGATTTGGCACGCCGTGTTGACGATCGCCACGAGAATGACCATTTTTAACGACACGGTCGATGCCATCAACAAAGCCGGTGCAGCTCCAAAGAAAGGACCCAAATAAGGAATAACATTCGTAATTGCCACAATGCCGGCAAGCAGAAGCGCGTACGGCATGCCAATAAACAAGTAGCCGCAATACGCGAGAATGCCTACGATAATACATACTAAAAATTGTCCTCGAATGTAGCTGCCTAGCGCATCGTCGACGTCCTTCAGCAGCCTGACCGTATTTTTACGATGGGACTTTGGCACGTATGTAATGACCGTACGTTCGAACACGTCGAAATCCTTCAAAATATAGAAAGCCAGAAAAGGAATAATGAACGCGATGAAAACAGCATTCACCATCGAACCAATATTGTTCACAAAATGAAACAAGCTCTCTGAAAGCTTCTTCTCCATATGGATTAATACCTTGTTCATTCCGCTTCGAATGCTCTCCGGTAAAAAGGAAGTGTTATTAATATCGGTAACGATGCTCTGTGCCCGCATAGACAGCTCCGGCACATGCCTGTTCAACTCCTGTACCTGATTAATGAACATAGGAATTAAATTCACAAGCAGCACCGTTATGACCGCGCAAAAAACAGCGTAAATGAGCAGCACCGCGATCGTTCGCGGCACCTTTCGCTCATGCAGCAGCGTTACGACCGGATTCAGCACATATGAAATTATCATCGCGATGACAAAAGGCGCCAGAACGGCTCTTAGGAATACATATACGTTCACGATAAGCGGCTTTATAAGCATCATGAGATAGATGGCCAGCAAGCCCAGTATAATATAGATCAGCCATACGAATAGACGGCTCTTCGTAAAACGTTCCACCGTCCTCACCCCCGAGCCAGCTTCGCCTTGCTTTGTCCTCGCCGGACAAATAGGAACTAATTCAGTATATGTACAAGCGGTGCAAATCATCCTTACACAGCAAAAAAAGACGGTCAATGACCGTCTCATTTCATACCAGTTTATAAATACACTCAAGCTAGTTTACGTGAATCTGTGTTATTTCTTCTTCAAAAAACAAGTCGTCAAGCGAGCTTAACGTACCGTCCTCTTCGACCTGGTACACCGACATTTTGTCGCCATTTACCGTCAGTTCAATGAAGCAGCCCCAGCAATAAAACTGATGGGAACCAATTTTTCCGATATCTTTTGAATTACAATTCGGGCATCTCATCATCTTTCATTTCTCCCTATCCTCTGAATTGGAAGCTGCGACAGGCTCCAATTCCGCTTCGCTGACAGCCGGAACAATAATCGCGTCTTCCCCGAGCAACACGGCATCCGGATCACTCGGCGCTCTCAGCCATTTGCGCCCTTCCATCAAATCCGAAACAAAACCGTCCGTAAGCTCATAGCCTACTATCTGTGTACCCTGATTTGGGTAAAAATAAACATCCGATACGCGTCCAAGCTGCAATCCTTGGACAGTTACAACAGGTAAATCCCTTAATTTCACTAATCCGGTGTAGAACGAGCGCAGCAACTGCTTCGGCTTCATTTGAGCTACTACCTCTGCACTTGCGATAATAACAGCGTCCTCGCCGCAGGATAGCACCTCGGACCACGCTACAATCTTCACATAGGAATGAAGCCACTTGGCATCGTCCAGTATGATCCCGCAAAGCCGCCAATGCTCATCGAACCAAGCATCCTTGACGGTTCCGACCCGTCTGCCTGAATGGATTACGATGACAGGAAGTCCAATAAGCTGCTGAAGTTTGATCACGGCTGGACCGAGTCCTCCTAGTAGTTATTACGAATACGCCTGACGATCGTTGCAACGATTTGTGCGGCGTCTTCTAATTCCTCCAAAGTATTCCCCAAACCGAAGCTAAATCTTACAGCCGATAAAATTCGCTCGTCAGGCAAGTCCATTGCCCGCAGAACATGTGATCTTTCCAGCGCGCCCGATGTGCAGGCCGAGCCGCTTGCCGCTGCAATGCCTTCCATATCTAGATTCATCAGCATGGTTTCCGTATCTACGCCAATAAAACTAATATTCACGATATGCGGCAAATGCTGCTTCTCACTGCCATTTATTACAATTGGTACTTCCACATGGTCTTGAAGCAGCTCTATCCATCTCTTACGAAGCTTGTCCATAAAAGGTTGCTTCTTTTCTCGCTCGTTCACATAAATGTCAACAGCTTTTGCAAAGCCGGCAATTCCGGCTACATTTTCGGTTCCTGCACGCCGCTTTCTTTCCTGCGAGCCGCCATGCTGAATCGCTTCAAGCAACGTCCCATTCGCTACATATAAAGCGCCGACGCCTTGCGGGCCGTTAATTTTATGAGCTGAGAAGCTCATGAGATCCACAGGCATCTCATTTAAGCGGTAGCTCATCCAGCCCAGCGTCTGCACAGCATCGACATGAAAAAGCGCGCCGCCTGCTTTTACAACTTCTCCAATTGCCGCTATAGGCTGAATCGTGCCCACCTCATTGTTACCATGCATGATGCTGACGAGGCCAGTCTCCGGTGTCATAGCTGCTTCGACCTGCTCAGGATCGGTGCTGCCGCTGCTGTCAATGGGAAGCACCGTCAACGCAAAGCCCTCTGCCTTTCTTAGCCACTCGCATGTGTGTAGAACGGCGTGATGCTCGCCCGCTGAAGTTATAATATGGTTCTTTCCTCTATTGCGCTGCGCTCTTGCAGCGCCGATTAAGGCAGCGTTGTCGCTCTCCGTTCCGCCTGACGTAAAAAGCAGCTCTGCTGGCTTACATCCTAAAGCAGCCGAAATACGGTCACGCGAACGGTTAAGATGCTGCTTTGCCGCTCTGCCATAAGCATGCATACTGGACGAATTTCCGCCTGGACCCTGCATGAGCTCGACCATCGTCCTTACAACGTCAGGGTGCATCGGTGTGGTGGCCGCATGATCAAAATAATAAGTTTTCATTCGATATCATCCTCTAAATATAAAACATATAATTGTCAGTTTTTCCTTCTTCTTCATATGTGATCAGATCAGCAAGGGTCGTCGAATCGAGCACTTCTGCGATACTGTCGCGAATGCGGAGCCATAGCTGACGCTTTGCCGGATCATCTTCTTCCGTGAAATCGACCGGCGATATCGGCCCCTCCAGAATGCGAATAATATCGCCGGCAGTAATGGTCTCAGGCTCCTTGGACAAAATGTAGCCGCCGTAAGCGCCTCTTATGCTTTTTACCAAACCGGCATTGCGCAGCGGCGCGACAAGCTGCTCCAGATAATGCTCAGAAAGCTGATTTCGTTCTGCGATGCTCTTGAGTGAAGTCGGGCCTTCACCAAATTTAGACGCAAGCTCCATCATAATTGTTAAGCCATAGCGGCCCTTCGTCGATATTTTCAATGTGGCACCTCTTTTATTCATTATTGGATTGGAATCGTGCGTGAAAGCAGCATGTCCAAAGTATCTGTTAAATCACTGTATTCCTATAACACATATATGTTAACATATCCAATACATAACGTGTGCAAAAAGGTTGTCATCTTCATGAAAAAGTTTTATGCCTGTGTTACAATAAGATTGTATTTGATTTAACAAGGTGGTGTTCATTGATGGAAAAACCAAATGCTTCAACTAGAGTGGTCGTCGGCATGTCCGGCGGTGTTGATTCCTCCGTCACAGCGCTGCTGCTTAAGCAGCAGGGATATGATGTTGTAGGCATTTTTATGAAAAACTGGGACGATACCGACGAGTTCGGTCATTGCACGGCGGAAGAGGATTCGGAAGACGTACGCCGCGTATGTGATCAAATCGGTATTCCCTACTATACCGTTAATTTTGAACGGCAATATTATGACAAGGTATTCTCCTATTTCCTGGATGAATACAAACGGGGACGGACACCGAATCCGGATGTCATGTGCAATCGCGAGATCAAGTTTGGCGATTTTCTGCAGCGGGCGATGGAGCTCGGCGCAGACTATTTGGCAACCGGGCACTATGCGCAAGTAGAGCGCTCCGCTGATGGAGTAACCAAGCTGCTTCGCGGGGTAGATTCCAATAAGGATCAAACCTACTTCCTTAGCGCGCTGGGTCAGAAGCAGCTTGAGAAGGCGATGTTCCCGATCGGTCACTTGCCGAAGCCGGAAGTTCGCCGCATCGCCGAAGAGGCTGGACTGTATACCGCCAAGAAGAAGGACAGCACCGGCGTGTGCTTCATCGGCGAGAGGAACTTCAAAACCTTTCTTAGCGGCTATTTGCCGGCGCAATCAGGCGATATGATTGATATTCGAAGCGGCGAGAAGAAGGGCAGGCATGACGGTCTTATGTATTATACGCTAGGTCAGCGTCAGGGGCTTGGCATCGGTGGTTCCGGCACAGGCTCCGGCGAGCCATGGTTCGTAGCTGACAAGGACTTGGAGCGCAATATCCTATACGTTGTCCAAGGCGAGCAGCATCCGAGCCTCTACTCGGAAAGCTTGACCGCTAGCGGCATGAACTGGATTGTGCCTTCATCCTATAGCGGCCCACTCCGCTGCACCGCTAAATTCCGTTACCGTCAGCCCGATCAAGGGGTAACAGTTACGATGGGCGAGAATGGCACCGCGCATATCGTATTTGATAAGCCGCAGAAGGCAATCACCCCTGGACAAGCAGTCGTTCTCTATGACGGAGATGTTTGCCTTGGCGGCGGCACGATCGAAACGGTTCAAAAAATAAACGCAGAAGCATTACTTGCTCAGCAGGCATAAATAGCTAAGACTGTCCTGACGCTTCAACAGAAGCCGTTGGGACAGCCTTTTTTTTGAGACGAGCCCATTAGCCAAATTTTTGCTCACCACTCCCTTCTATAAGAGCCCCCGTTCTGCGAATGGTGATCCGGGCTATGCGCAAATGATCCGTTTCTTCGATTATAAATTCAACATCGCGCGCATATTCAATGCGCTGATTAATAGAGGGCGGGATATCAATCTGAGAATAGATCCAGCCGCCAATCGTGTCATAGCTGTCTGTTTCAATAGAAAGACCAAAGAAGCTGTTCACCTCTTCAATGAGCATTAGTCCGCTGATTGAAAAGGTATGCTCATCTATCCGCTCAAGCGGCTCCCGCTCCTCGTCGAATTCATCCTGTATCTCGCCTACAATCTCCTCCATGATATCCTCCAGCGTCACCAGCCCGGATGTCCCGCCATACTCATCAATTAAAATTGAAATTTGCGATTTCCGCTTCTGCATCAGCTTAAGCAGCGTGCTTATGGGCATCGACTCGGGCACAGTTGTAATCGGTCTCGTAATTTGTCTAATGTCATGCAGTCCCTGCGATCTGTCCCTGAGTAAATCTTTGATGTGGACAAAACCAATGATATTGTCCTTATCGTTCTCACAAACAGGATAGCGGGTCAGCATTTGCTCCAAAGCCAATGTCTGATTATCGGCAAACGAAAGATTTGTGCTCAAACAGATCATTTCTGTCCGCGGAATCATAATTTCCTTAGCATTTGTTTCGGCAAAGTCAAAAATATTATCGACAAGCGTAAGCTCTGTATGATCGATGAGTCCGCTTTTGTGGCTCTGCTTCATTAAAATCCGAATTTCATCCTCGGTGTGCGCGGAGTCCTTCTCTGTCGCCGGCTCGATGCCGAGCGATTTAAGAAGCTGATTAGCGGTCAGGTTCAGCAGCCAAATCAACGGATACATAAGTCTGTAGAATAAAACTAGCGGCTTAGCTGCCAATCGCGTAACGAGTTCCGATTTCCGAATCGCAATTGTTTTAGGCGTTAATTCACCAAGTATGATATGGAGAGCAGTTAGCGTGACAAAAGCAATCATAAACGAGATGGAATGAAGCAGCATTTCGTTATGAACACCTATTTGAATAAATACAGGCTCGATTACTCTGGCAATTGCAGGTTCTCCTAGCCAGCCAAGACCTAGTGAGGCTGTCGTAATTCCCAGCTGGCAAGCCGATAAATAGGCGTCCAAATGGCTAGTCAAACGAGAGGCAAGCACTGTCCGCGAATAACCATCGATGGCTTGCGTTTGGGATCGGCTGCCGCGTACCTTTACAATTGCATATTGAGCAGCCACGAAAAACCCATTCATCCCTATCAACAATAAAATGAGGGGGAACGACAAGCTTAGAGGCAAAGGATTACTCACGAGTTTGCTGCCAATCGCATTCGTGATGCTTCTGAAGCGATGACAGCCGCACCTCCTTTGGGGACAAAAATACAATGATCTTTGTGTTGCTGTAGGTTAAGTTTATTCACCTCAGGCTTGCCAATATACGTGATGGATCCAGGCTGCACTAGAATGCTAAATCAATTTTGCTAATTTGTATTCATTTGATTCGACTGCCAAGATCGTCTGCTTACGTTCCTTAAATGTTCATAAAGCCGCTACGAAATGATCATTTTATATTTAGAACATTGCTATCGTAATTTGGTATAATGCAATCAGCTTAATAAGAAAATAAGTCAGGAGGTCCACATATGAAACGAATAATGCTCATTTTGTTAGCTACCCTATGGCTCGTGCCCGGTACTGTTTTGGCGCACTCCACTTTAGAAACTGCCGATCCTGCACCGGATGGAACGGTGAATGTCTCACCGGAGATTGTCGAGCTTTCCTTTAACACAAAAATTGAAAAGCTGAGTAATTTCAAGCTGCTTAATGCGGCGGGGGAAGAAATAGAGCTGGCAGATACAGTCGTTGATGGAAATACCATGAGCAAGGCATTAACGGCTTCGCTGCCAAATGATGTTTATACAGTAAAATGGACGATTATCGGCGGAGATGGACATGCCGTGGAGGGTGATTACAACTTTACAGTTGATGCGCCTGTTGTTGCAGCCGAGCCTTCACGGGAACCCGAAGCAACGAACGAGACACCTGCTGAAACGACAGCTCCAGCGCCGGATGCTGCTGACCAAACAAACGCCTCAGATCTAGCAAGCGATGAAGCAGCAGAAGCTACAGCTAACCATGAAGGCACCGGCTATGCGCCTGCTGTCATTATTGGCGTTATTATTGTGGCCGCTGCGTTCATCCTATTCTTGCGGAGGCGCAAAGCATGATCTATATCAGTGAAGGCCTTTTATATATTTGCTTTGCTATTTTAACTGGGGCCTTACTGCTGCGGCTCGTGCCGGAGGGCAAACAGCCCTCCGTGCATGTCCCGTTTGGCTTGCTTCTTGTGTGCACAATAGCCATCCCTATCCTGTCATATTTGCCCATACATAGTCTTGCACAGCAATTAGCTGCTGATTTCGGCATGACCTACAGCTCGATTCTAAAAAGCATACTGCTTGATATTAATACCGGAAAGGCGTGGATCTGGACGGTTATTGGCTCTGCCGGTCTTGCATTCCTTTTAGGGCTCAAAGCCTTCCGCAACGACAAGCATATGCCGAAGGTTGCATTGTTTGTCACCTTTTTGCTTATTATTTGGCTTGGATATGCAGGTCATGCTTCATCCTTGTATGGCTTCCGCGGACTCATTACGCACGCCGCACACTTTCTTGCCGTAAGCATATGGATCGGGATATTGTTCGTCGTCAGCTGGTTTTCCAACGATAACGCCAATTGGAATGCCTTTCTTCGCTGGTTCTCTCCGGTAGCTATCATCTCTGTTCTTGTAACGCTGCTTGCTGGTTTCGTACTCATGACATTCACGACCCCTGAATATGTAAACGCATGGATGCTGCCTTACGGACAAGCGCTGCTTCTGAAGCATCTGCTCATTTTGCCTTTGCTTCTCTTTGCCTATTCGAATGGATTTGGGTACAAACTAGCAGCGGAACGCAACCCTTCCTTCAATCCAAAGCGCTTTCTTCAAGCCGAAAGCGTCATTGCGCTGCTTGTGCTTGCCGCAACAGCTGTACTCGGGCAGCAGGCGCCGCCTCATACCGTCAGGGAAACCTTGCAGACCGTATCGCCATCACCGCTGTTCACCGGTCTATACAAAGGAGTCTACAGTCCGGACATCACGCTGCAATTTACGCTTCATATGGAAAGTCTATTAATGCTTGCTGCAGCCTTAATCATGGCCGTCGGATTAATTGGGATGTATCGTGCCAATCGTCTCATCCCTGCTTTCTTAATGGGGTTGCTAACAGCTGTTTTCAGTTATTTCGGTCTTATGTTTTCTATCTCTTAGTTAACTTGCTTTTGCTTATTTTCACTTCTAGCATGCTAAAGGCTGCCCTTATCGTCATTGACGAGGGACAGCCTTTTGTTTTGCGATCTTCAATGATCTTTGCGCCGCTGTTGATTTTGCCTGATTTTATCCTCCATGCCCTGCTCCGACGCTTTGTAGAAGCTCATACCGCCCAAGGCGTTCGGCAAGTATTGCTGCTTCACATAATGATTAGGAAAATCATGCGGATATTTGTAGCCCTCATGACCGAGCTGCTGCGCTCCGCGATAATGCGTATCGCGCAAATGCAGCGGCACCTCAGCCCCGCCGGCACGCTCGATTGCCGCCTCCGCATTGCCAATGGCAATGGCTGTAGCGTTCGATTTGGGGCTTTCCACTGCAAAGAGAATCGCCTGCGAAATGTTATACTTGGCCTCCGGCCAGCCGATCTTGTGATACGCATCCATCGCCGTTACCGCTTGAATCATTGCCTGCGGATTAGCTAAGCCGATATCCTCACTGCAGGCCACGATCAGACGGCGTAGAAACGTCATCGGATCCATACCCAGCTTTTCTACCGCATACAGAAACCAGAACAAAGCAGCATCGCTCGAGCCTCGCACACTTTTATGGAAAGCTGAAAGCACATCGTATTGCGTAGACAAGTCGGCACGAATCGTAGGCTTGCGAATCGATTCCTGGGCAACCTCAAGCGTAATGTGCACAGACCCGTCCTGTTCAGAAGGCGTAGTCACTGCAGCAAGCTCAAGCGCATTAAGCGCTCGTCGGATATCTCCTCTCGCCATGGCAGCGATATGTCTAAGCGCCTCCTCATCCGCACGCAAATCCATGAAGCCTAGACCTCGCTCCCGGTCCGATAGCGCTCTTTGCATCGCTTCATAGGCATGTCCTTCGCCAAGCGGCTCCAGTTGAAATAAGGTCGACCGTGAGAGTAAGGCTCCGTTCACATGATGGAACGGATTCTCTGTTGTTGCGCCAATAAAAATAATAATGCCCTGCTCGACAGCTGGCAGCAGCGCGTCCTGACGAGCCGTATTAAAACGATGCACCTCATCCAAAAACAGAATCGTTTTCTTGCCGTACATCATTTTATTGGTTCTCGCTTGTTCAATAACCTCTCGTACATCCTTCACCGAGGCATCGACCGCATTGAGCTTTACAAACTCCCCTTCAGTACGCAGCGAAATAATATGAGCGAGAGTGGTTTTGCCGCAGCCCGGAGGGCCGTATAGCAGTATGGATGATACCTGATCACCTTCGATCGCCCTTCGAAGCAGCTTGCCTTCACCTACAATATGCTCTTGCCCTATATATTCATCCAGCGTCTGCGGCCGCATGCGATCTGCAAGCAGTCTTGCGCGCGGCGTTTCCGCTTCTTGATATGAAAATAAATCCATTATGCTCCCCAACCTTCTTCCCTTCTGTTCTTTCGATCATAGCATACAAGCAGATTTGTGTCATAATCTGCTGCGATTCGGGTCATTATATTTAGGTACCTATGATCAGAATGGAGGGATTCCAATGGCTAAACCAGACAACCGGGCGGATAACGCTGTCCACTTGCAGCAGCATATCGATAATACCGAAGCTAATTTGCAGGAAGCGAAAAATTACTTAGACGAGCATGCAAGTGAAATTTCTGCTGACGAGAAGCAAACAATCGAAGCGAAAAATGAACGACGCCAGCAAAGCATCGAATCATTCGCTGCGGAGAAACAAGACGAGACGCAACAATAAGATTATTTAATGTTTAAAGATTACAAAAAATAGCCGGCTAAAGAATTGAGTTATTACACTCAGTCCTTTAGCCGGCTTATTCTTCTTTAGGCTATTTTTCAAAAGGTGACTCCAGATCAAGCTCCTTCAAATACCGGTCAGATGGAGACTTCTTCACTAAGGCCTTCATCTCCGGCTGTAATCTCAGCTTTTTGACCAATGCTTCATTCATAGCTCGATTCCGCCTGTTTCCAGCATATCCTTAACGACAACACTTACCATAATCAAACCTGCAACCGGGGGAACGAACGCGTTACTTGCCGGCGGCTGCTTCGCTTTGCGGATTTCCGGCGCATTCTCAGGTACAATCCGCTGTGTAACATCTTCGCGCGGCTTCATCGGCAGCTCCGAAGAGAATACGACCTTTACGCCTCGCTTAATGCCATCCTTTCTCAGCTTTGTACGAACGACGCGCGCAACTGGATCGGTATGTGTCTTAGATATATCTACAACCTGAAACTTGGTCGGATCCATCTTATTAGCTGCACCCATGCTTGAGATAATCGGAATCTTTCTCTCCAAGCATTGCTTGATCAAATGCACCTTATAGATGATCGTGTCAGACGCGTCGACAACGTAATCGAGAGGATAGGCAAATAGCTGCTCATACGTTTCCTCTGTGTAGAACATTCGAAGCGCAATCACGTCGCACTCCGGATTAATAAGCTTAATCCGGTCGCGCATCAGATCCGTCTTCGGCTGGCCCACGGTTGTCGTAAGCGCATGAACCTGACGATTGACATTCGTAATATCAACGACATCTTTATCAATTAGAATAATTCTTCCTACACCCGTGCGAGCCAGCGCCTCCGCGGCAATACCGCCGACGCCGCCGATACCGAGCACGGCAACCGTGCTCTCCTTCATCAGCTTTAACCCTTCCGGCCCGATGGCCAGCTCCGTGCGTGAAAATTGATGAAGCATCGTGCTGCCGCCTCCTTTGCTTAATGAATTTATTTATCGCTGCTATCTGCTGCTGCGTTCGCAGCGGCAACCGGCTGCTGCTTTGGCTTAATAACCGTGCGAATATGCAGCTGCTCCAGCTGCGAAGCTTCTACCTCAGACGGCGCATCGGTAAGCAGGTCTGTCGCGCTTGCCGTTTTCGGGAAGGCAATGGTTTCGCGCAGATTCGTACGGCCAGTCAGAAGCATAACGAGACGGTCGAAGCCGAATGCGATGCCGCCATGCGGTGGCGTGCCATATTCGAACGCATCGAGCAGGAAGCCGAACTTCTCTTGCGCTTCCTCCATGCTGAAGCCAAGCGCTTTGAACATTTGCTCCTGAACCTCGCGTTTGTAAATACGCATAGAGCCGCCGCCTACTTCATAGCCGTTCAATACAAGATCGTACGCTTGCGCTCTTATTTGTCCAGGGTCTGTATCAAAGAAATGAAGGTCATCTTCATTCGGACGCGTGAACGGATGATGCTCAGCAACGTAACGCTTCGAGTCTTCGTCCCAGCCTAGCAGCGGGAAGTCCATAACCCAGGCGAACTTGAATTTCGAATCGTCGATCAGCCCAAGATCACGGCCCAGCTTGGAACGCAGGTTTCCAAGCACGTCTGCAACAACCTTCTTCTTGTCCGCGGAGAATGTGAGAAGGTCTCCTTCTTCCACTTGAAGACGCTCAGTCAACGCAGCGATTTCTTCCGGCTTCAGAAATTTAACGATCGGTCCGCGCCATTCGCCATCCTTTACTGTGATCCAAGCGAGTCCTTTGCCTCCGTAGCGAGCAGCGAACGGTTGCAGGTCATCCAGCTCTTTGCGACTCCAGCTTGCGCAGCCCTTCGCGTTCAGCGCCTTTACAACGCCACCGCTTCCCGCCACGCTTGCGAATACTTTTACATCGCTGCCCGAGACAATATCCGTAATATCTTCAATCTCAAGACCGAAACGAAGGTCCGGCTTGTCAGAGCCGTATTTGTTCATTGCGTCTGCATACGTAATACGTTGAAATGGAAGCTCTAGCTCTACGCCAACCGTTTCGCGCAGAAGCTTAGCCGTTAACTGCTCCATGAGCTCAAGCAGTTGATCCTGCGAAAGGAAAGAGGTCTCGATGTCGACCTGTGTAAATTCCGGCTGACGGTCAGCACGAAGATCCTCATCGCGGAAGCAGCGGGCGATTTGATAATAACGCTCGATACCGCCAACCATCAGCAGCTGCTTGAAAATTTGCGGCGACTGCGGCAATGCGAAAAACTCGCCCTCATGGACGCGGCTTGGCACCAAATAATCGCGCGCGCCTTCCGGAGTGCTTTTGGTCAAGATAGGCGTTTCAATGTCAAGGAAGCCTTCGCTGTCAAGGAAATCACGGAACACCTTCGCTGCCTTCGAGCGAAGCAGGAGTGTGCGCTGCATTTCTGGTCGACGCAGATCCAAATAACGATATTTCAAGCGAATTGACTCGTCTACCTCAACGCCGTCCTCGATTGGGAATGGAGGCGTCTTCGCCGTATTCATCACTTCAATCTTCGTGACACGCACTTCAATTTCGCCCGTTGCCAGGTTCGCATTGTAAGTTTCAGCGTCGCGTTCAACGACTGTTCCTTGAATCGCAAGCACGAACTCGTTACGGGCACGGTCTGCGATCGCAAGCGCATCACCAGAGAAATCCGGGTTGAATACCGTTTGTACGATACCGGTACGATCACGAAGATCGATAAATAGTACGCCGCCAAGGTCGCGACGACGCTGTACCCAGCCGTTCAAGGTTACTGTTTGACCTACGTCCGCTTTTGTCAGCAGGCCGCATTGATGGGTTTTTAACATCATTGTTTTCAATCTCCTTATTTAGTTAGAATGGTTTATTGGTGAAGCTTAACCTTTTATTTCATCAGCAAGCTGGGTTAATTCGACGAATCGCTGCTCACCCTTCGTCATATCCTTCAGTGCAATTTCTCCGCGCACTAGCTCGTCATCGCCCAGAATGGCGGTGTACCGGGCTTGCAGACGGTCAGCCGACTTCATTTGAGCCTTCATCTTCCGGCCAAGGTAATCACGCTCTGCCTTGATGCCTTGCTGTCTGAGCTGGTAAACCAGCTTCGTCACCTCACGGTCGGCGGCTTCGCCAAGCGCTACGAGGTAAACGTCGATTTGATTAAACGACGGAAGCTCGGTTTCCTGGTGCTGAAGCAATAGAATCGTTCTCTCTAATCCTAGTCCAAGCCCCACGCCTGACTGATCGGGTCCGCCGATCTCGGATACAAGCCCATTATAGCGGCCGCCTCCGCCAATCGTGTCGATTGCTCCGATGCCTTCAGCCTTGTATTCAAAGGCTGTGTGCGTGTAATAGTCAAGACCGCGTACAAGGCGGTGGTTAATCTCGAAAGGAATCCCCATATCGCTCAAATGCATTTGGACCTTGTCAAAGTGAATTTGACATTCCTCGTCCAAGCTGGCCAATATGGAAGGCGCATCTTCAAAGTGCTTCTGATCAACCTTGCAATCAAGGACACGCAGCGGATTGCGATCCATCCGCGACTGGCAATCCTTGCACAGCAGTTCGCGCTTTGGCTCTAGAAAAGCGAGCAAGCGCTCACGGAATGCTGCGCGCACGGCCGGCGTACCAACGGAATTGATTTCCACGCGCACACCCTTTAGACCAACCTCCGAGTAGAAGGTATACCCTAAAGCGATAACCTCAGCATCCAGAGCAGGATCGACTGAGCCCAGTGCTTCAACACCGAATTGGTGCAGCTGGCGATAACGTCCCGCCTGCGGACGCTCATAACGGAACATCGGTCCGATATAATACAGCTTGGAAACGTCCGGCTCGCCATACAGCTTATTCTCCACATAAGACCTTACGACGCCCGCTGTTCCTTCCGGCCGCAGCGTGTTGCTCCGATTGCCGCGATCGGTGAAGGTGTACATCTCTTTCTCGACAATATCTGTCGTCTCGCCTACACCGCGTTGAAACAGCTCTGTCGATTCGAATATTGGCGTCCGAATTTCCCGGAAATTGTAGCGTTGGCAAATATCGCGAGCCTTCTGCTCCACGTACTGCCATCTCTCTACCGAGCCTGGCAGTATATCCTGCGTGCCCGGCATTTTCTGAAATGCCATCTAATAACCCTCCTGTCCCGTCATTCATCCAAATAAGCTTTGAAATACAAAAAACTCCCGTCCCTAACGACTTGCGTCGAAAGGGACGAGAGTATAGCTCCCGTGGTACCACCCAAATTCCGAGCCTGCATCCTATGCATCAGCCCGCTTCAAAACGGTTAACGTCCGTCATCCGCAGTCCAGCTACTTTACGAACAGGGCTTCAAGCTGTGCGCTTGCTCCTGACATCCGTCTGTTCACCGTCTGTTCTCCGGGAGGTCTATTCATTCTACCGATATAAGGACCCTTGCAGCCAATTGACGTCCCTCTCTGAATACAGCGTGTAGAATTACTTTGTCCCATCAACGAATCTTTTTGACTTATACTGAAAATTAATTTTACCTGTCAGCCTGTGTAAAGTCAAGATGGTTTCCTTCTCATTTTCTTCCAACGATAACCAGTCAAATAAATGGACAGAAAAAAACCTACAAAACCAGTTTGTAGGTCCAAAAGTAAATTATATTTTTAAAAAGGGGGTCGAGTTCTATTATAGGTTATCGATGTTAAAAAAAAGTTAGAGATTGATTACAGTAATATTACAATTTCGAAAGCGTTTCAAAAACCTGTCTTCTTCCTATCCGAAGTATTTCGTTTGCCCCATATCGAACACCGCCCGAGCAGGCTGCTCGGGCGGTGTTCCTTTAAAGCTATAAAAGTAAAGGTTGTCCTTAATGACCCGATGGATCACGCCGGTGATGCTGAGGAAAGCCAGCCCATCCTTCAGCAGCCTCAATATTCTCCTCCAGCCCAGCCATGATCCTGGCTTCTCTGCGATCCGGATGCAGCAGCCTTCGCGAGACACGCTCGATGCTCTGTTCCTTGCGTGATTGATGCATACGCGATATTCCTCCAATATAGCCATAGCACGCGCGGAATCGTTAAGAAACCAGCACGGCTTATCGTATATTGTTTCCCGCAGGAACTATCTTAAGCGCCGCTTTCCAAAATTAATGTAACAGGGCCCGAATTGATTAGATCGACGTCCATCATAGCGCCAAAGCGACCGGTCTCAACGACAAGACTGTGTGAGCGCAGCGCTTCATTGAACTGATCATAAAGCAGCTCCGCTTGCTCAGGTCTGGCCGCCGCCATGAAATTGGGACGTCTGCCCTTGCGGCAATCGCCGTATAATGTGAATTGCGATACCGACAACAGCTGTCCACCAATATCGGTTACAGAAAGATTCATTTTGCCGGCCTCATCCTCGAAAATGCGCAAGCTTGCGATTTTGTCCGCCATCCAGCGAATATCCGCTTCCGTATCGTCATGTGTGATGCCAACAAGCAGCACAAGACCGAAATCAATAGCGCCGACTGTATCGCCATCAATGACAACCTTCGCCTGCTTACTGCGCTGTACGACTACCTTCACTGCCTTAAACCCTCCATTATCTCTAGCGTGTTCCCGGGCAATGACGCAAACCGTCTACTGCATGATGCGCTGTACCGAATAGATGTCTTGAACCCGTTTTATTTTCTCAACGACCGCCGACAAATGCTCAATGTTACGGATGAGCACCGTCATATGGATCAATGCCATTTTATTTTTAACCGAACGTCCCGTTACAGCTGATATATTAGTTTTGCTTTCGGAAACGGCCTGCAGCACCTCGTTCAGCAGCCCTCTGCGATCATTTCCGGTAATTTCGATGTCTACGCTGTAATTGGCTTCAATAGAGTCTTCCCACTCCACCTCGATGACGCGTTCTCCCTCTTCTCCCTGATCGCCAAAAGGAATGTTCATACAGTCCATCCGGTGAACGGATACTCCGCGCCCTCGTGTAATATAACCAACAATCGAATCTCCCGGAACCGGGTTGCAGCAGCGCGCGAATCTTACAAGCAAATTATCGATGCCCTTGACGGTAACACCCTGATTCGGTCTATTCTTCCGGTTGCCCGGCGACTTAATTTCTTTCACTTCAGCCGTCAATTCAAGCTGATTGGCAAGCTCTGCTTCCTTCCGCATCTTCTCGGTCAGCTTCGTGCAGATTTGCGCCGCGGTAATGCCTCCGAAGCCGATTGCGGACATCATATCCTCAATATCATTAAAAGCAAACTTTGCTGCGGCCTCCTGCAGCTTATCCTCCTGAAGCCAAGCAGACGGCTCCAGCCCCATTCGCTTCAGCTCTCGCTCAATCATGTCGCGGCCCTTGGCCACGTTTTCTTCGCGCTTCTCCTTCTTGAACCACTGCCGGATCTTGCTGCGGGCATGCGAGGATTGAGCAATTTTTACCCAGTCCTGACTTGGTCCATAAGAATGCTTCGACGTTAAAATCTCTACGATATCGCCTGTCATTAATTTATGATCAAGCGGCACGATTCTGCCGTTCACCTTTGCGCCGATCGTCCGATTACCGACCTCCGTATGAATACGGTATGCAAAATCCAGCGGCACCGAACCGGCTGGCAGCTCAATCACTTCACCGCTTGGCGTAAACACGAACACCAGGTCGGCAAAAAAATCCATCTTGAGCGATTCCATAAATTCAGACGCATCGCGCGCTTCATTCTGCAGCTCCAAAATTTCGCGGAACCAGGTCATTTTATCCTCAAAGCTGCCGCCCGGAACAAGCGAGCCTTCCTTATACGCCCAATGTGCCGCAATTCCGTACTCCGACGTTCGGTGCATATCCCAAGTTCGAATCTGTACCTCTGTAGGCTCCCCATTAGGTCCAATGACTGTCGTATGCAGCGATTGATACATATTCGCCTTCGGCATCGCGATATAGTCTTTGAAGCGTCCCGGCATAGGCTTCCACAGCGTATGAATAATACCTAACGTCGCATAACAATCTTTGATGTTGTCGACAATGATCCGAATGGCCAGCAAATCATAAATTTCGGTAAATTGCTTGTTTCGATCAGTCATCTTCTTATAAATACTGTACAAATGCTTCGGACGGCCCGAAATATCGCCATCAATGCCCATTTCTTCCAGCTTCTCTGTAATACGTGAAATGACGTCATGTATAAACTGCTCGCGCTCTATCCGCTTTTTCTTCATGAGATTTGCGATGCGGTAATATTGCTGCGGATTCAAATAGCGGAGCGCAATGTCTTCCATCTCCCACTTGATCGCGGAAATACCAAGGCGGTGCGCAATCGGGCAAAAGATCTCAAGCGTCTCATAAGCAATACGGCGCTGTGCTTCCTCCGACTGAAATTTAAGCGTCCGCATGTTGTGCAGACGGTCAGCCAGTTTAATGAGTATAACGCGAATGTCCTGCGCCATCGCCACAAACATCTTACGGTAGTTTTCGTTCTGCTGCTCTTCTTTGGAACGAAATTGAATTTTTTCGAGCTTTGTCAGACCATCTACAAGCATCGCACATGTTTCGCCAAATTTCGCGCGCACGGCCTGCAAATTAACTGTTGTATCCTCAACGACATCATGCAGCAATGCCGCAATAATCGACAGCACGTCCATCTGCATATCAACCAAAATATCCGCAACCGCTACAGGGTGTAATATATATGGCTCTCCGGATTTCCGCACTTGTCCGTGATGGGCTTGCTCGGCGAAATCATAGGCTTCCTGGATACGTATGAGGTCCTGCTCTTTCATATAGGCGGATGCCTTCTCGAGTAAATGCTCAATGCCCATGGAACGTCCCTTTCCAAGCGTAAACGGCTCGCTGTCCTGCCCAAAAGCGGGAATAGCTCGTTTCGCGATGAAATATAAGCGGTAAATTGAAGTGATTGAAGTAAAACGACTGCTTCCTTCTATTTTGATTAGCACTCCTGGCGGTTCCCATTCATGCGTTATCCGAGTTTTTATAATATTATGCCTGTAATAGCCTTACCGCGTCAACTATTCGAGCGATGTTATCATACAAGCTTCATTTATGGATAAAAAAAACCGCCTTGCTCCTCCGAGTTTATGCGGAGGAGCAAGGCGGTTTACAAAATCGCTTGCGACATGTCGGCAATTACTCGTAAGTCATTAATGAAGTGACTTCGATTCCGTCAAGCTTATCGCGACCGGTCAAGTATGCCAGCTCAATTAGAAATGCAGCACCCACCACTTCGCCGCCCAGCTGGCGGATAAGATTGATCGAGGTTGCGATCGTGCCGCCGGTTGCCAGCAAATCGTCGGCGATTAAGACACGTTGACCAGGCATAATCGCATCCTTATGCATAGCAAGCTGGTCATTGCCATATTCCAAATCGTAGTTCGCTGTAATTGTCTCGCCAGGCAGCTTGCCGCTTTTACGAATCGGAGCAAATCCTACGCCAAGCGCCAAAGCAAGCGGAGCGCCAACAACGAAACCGCGAGCCTCTGGGCCGGCGACGATATCGATCTGCATATGCTGAACGGCTTCACGCATTTCCTCGATAACCGCACGATAAACCGCACCATCCTTAAGCAAGGTTGTAATGTCCTTGAAACGGATGCCAGGCTGCGGGAAATCAGGAATTACCCGGATGTAATCTTTAAAATTGTATGTTGTGTTAGACACGTACTGTCAACCCTTTCCATTCTATCATCTTAGTTATGAATTCATTCCTAATGCTTGCAAATGAGACTTCTCGAATTCTCGCTTCGCCGCAAGATAACGCTCCGAGCTCGTTAATTCTCTTTTTTGCGGTGAGGCTGCCGCAATCATGCGATCATTCTGCAATTCAATAAACTGCAATTCCTCGAATACGTCAAGCATAAGCCTAACGGTCCCTAAGGTCAACTCGCTCTGCTTTGCCAGCCGTTCGGCAAGACCCTGCAGGGGCGCTTGGCCCAGCTGTCTAAGCTGTTGATAAATAAGTCCAAAATGTTCGCGTTCAGGAAAAACAGCTCCGCTCTCCGGATCAAAGTGAAGATCATGAAGCTGCAGCTGCGGTTTACGCTGGCCGTTCCACTCATTGATAGACAATTCCCCAACAACATCTACTTTTCGTCCAGGCTGCAGACTCTCCGACAGCATTCCCATGCCAAAGCCAATAACATCTAATATTCGGCGTCCGCTGCCTAATGTCAGCTTCAAATGGTTGGACTCCTTGCCGATCGTGCGACGGTCAGAAAGCTCGGCGCCTTGAAAAAGAAGCCGCGGCGATGGATTGCCCATCCCGAACGGTTCCAGCAAAGCTAAATCTGAAATGGTATCGATTGTCGCCTCGTTGACGGTGCATAAAAGATCCACCGTTGTTTTTGGAATCCAATCATCCTCAGACAGCCACATCGTCGCGAGCTCGCCGAGGCGCTTCTCAAACGTCTCTAATTGATCTCGATGGAGGCTCATGCCGGCAGCGGCCTGATGGCCGCCGTAGTGATCAAGGAGCTCGTCACATGCGGTTAAAGCAGCATGGAGATCATAGCCTTCAATTGATCGTGCAGAACCCTTGCACATGCCGGTCTGTTCATCTATACCAAGAATAATAACCGGTTTATAATTCCGCTCTAAAATCTTAGAGGCCACAATTCCAATAACGCCAACGTTCCAGCCTACCCCTGCCAGCACGATAACCGGAGGAGCCTCTATACCCGCCGCCGACGCTTTCTCGCACTTCGCAGCCCATTGCAGCTCCGCTTCCTTAACAATGCTCTCCACAATGCGCTGCCGCTCCTTGTTCAAGCTGTCCAAGCCAGCAGCAACGAGTATGGCGTTGTCATAATTTTCGGTTGTGAGCAGTTCGACTGCACGTTTTGCATGATCCAATCTGCCTGCAGCATTTATGCGCGGCGCCATTCCGAACGCTACTCCCGTTGAGGTAATGGAGCTAAGCTCAATGCCGCCAGCTTCCGCTAACGCGCGAAATCCGATTCTTGCATCGCTCCGCAGGCTTTCCAAACCATATCTCACAATGATTCTATTCTCATCCGTCAGCGGCATCAAGTCGGCAATCGTTCCAAGGCTTACGATATCTGCCCATTCCAGAGGGGGACGGTCAAGCAGAGCATGCGCTAATTTAAAAGCAACGCCTACGCCTGCAAGACCTTTGAACGGATAAGGACAGTTCTTCTGCTTCGGGTTCACAACTGCGCTTGCAGCTGGAATTTGCTCAGGCGGCTCATGATGATCGGTAACGATGACATCCATGCCAAGCTCCTTCGCATATTCGACTTCCTCATAAGCGCTAATGCCTGTATCGACCGTTACGATTAACCGTACGCCTTCCTCAGCAGCAAGTGCAATCGCTTTGCGATTGAGACCATATCCTTCCAATGAGCGATGTGGAATATAATAATCAAAATTGTAATTCAAATAACGAAATAGATGGACGAGCAAAGAGGTGCTCGATACACCATCCGCATCATAGTCGCCATAAATACGGATTTTCTCATTTCGTTCGGCAGCCAGCTTGATCCTCTCAACGGCCTCCTTCATTCCCAGCAGCTTATACGGATGATAAAAATGCTCCTGCCCTCCCCGCAAAAACTTTTCTGCGGTATCGACTTCAGCGTGGCCCCGCTGCACTAATAATCTGGCCACAAGCGGCGGCAAGGTCAGCTGGGAGGCCAGCTCCTTGGCCTTGTCTTCATCCGCTGGCTGCCAAGGCGCGACAGCCCATCGTGTCTTTCTATGAATCATTCGGCACCCCCTTCTCCTGCTGGTTGCAAGCTCTTATTGCAGCAGTGTCGGCATTTGCTCCTGATTCGGATCATGATTGGATTTATACGGGTAACCCGGATCATAAGGCTCAACATAAATCAATACATCCGTCACATGAATAAATCGCTTCATCACGAGCTGCTTTACTCTTTTGGCAATTTCTTGCCCTTCTAAAACGGTAATTCTCGGATTCACGCTGATGACCATCTCGGCAAAGACATAGTGTCCATGCTCTTTGGCTCGAATTGACTGCACCGTTACAACACCCTCAACTCGCTGTACAAGCTGCATAAGCTCGTCTGAGTCTTCCTCATCAGCTGTCTCCTTGTTATCCTTGCGAGCGAGGACAGCAACCATCTTAAAGCCATTTTGCATAACAATGGCAGCTATGATAAGCGCTGCTGCCGGATCACAATAATAAAGCACAGGAATTGCTAATATTTTGCCAATGACAGCTCCACCCGTTCCAACCAAAGCCGTTAAAGAGCAATAAATGCCTGTTAGCCGATCTTTGGCGGGCAAGAAGAGCTGCTGCAGCACAAATCCAATAGCAATCGCTAATGCAGCACTCCAGTGAGGGGCTTCCGTTAAGCTATTCGCAACAGCACGAATAGCGGAAATTCCAATTTCAAGCCCCATTAGAAGAAGGACGACAGACAACAGAATCGTTGTCGTCGTCTCCCCTCTCCTATGCTCAGCCCCTGAAGCTGCATTCAGCCTAGTCATCTTGACACGACGGCTTGCTCTTATGCCAGTCAAGGCCGCGCCGGATGCTGCCGCTTCCGCGGCTGTACGGAATGCATCTGCCAGCAGCGCTTTGCTTCCTGACAACCAGCCTACTATCCCTTTCAACAATGCAAGCAGCATGTTCCCCCATAAGCCGGCCCAGCTTGCGGACTCTGCTTTTGCATATCGCTGTGCGGTTGACATTTGTACCTCCTAAAAAGTTTGCGCAGCAAACTCACCTCGTAAGCATTCAGAACTCTTAAGGCGCTGTTTGCGCATTTATTGCTGGCTTCTTCTTTTTTTCTTTATTCTTCAGTACATACCATATCGGGCTTGCAATAAATACGGAGGAATATCCGCCGCTTATCAAACCGATGAGCATAGCAAGCGAGAACATTTTCAACGACTCGCTGCCAAAAATATACAAGCAAAGCGCTGCAAATATTACCGTTATGACCGTATTAATGGAGCGAGCCATCGTTTGCCAAATACTCGAATCGACAACTGCAGCCAAGTCTTGACTGCTGCGAATTTTTGAGAATCGCAAATTTTCCCGAATACGGTCAAATACGACAATCGTATCATTAATGGAGTAACCAATAATTGTTAGAACCGCTACAATAAACGGCAGATTA
Organism: Paenibacillus praedii; assembly: GCF_049725345.1. Classification (NCBI taxonomy): domain Bacteria; kingdom Bacillati; phylum Bacillota; class Bacilli; order Caryophanales; family Paenibacillaceae; genus Paenibacillus; species Paenibacillus praedii. The sequence goes on from NZ_JBMWAM010000021.1 coordinate 73,648, forward strand.
ACCTCAAGCCGCAAAATCGAGAAGACACTAATAACGATGAAAGCATCATGTGCGAGGGAAATAATCGCAGCAATCGCAAAACGCCATTCAAAGCGAATTGCAATATATACAATGATCCCGAGGCTCGCTACAAGCATAGCGATCAGCGCATTCATTTGCAGCTCTCTCGCCATCTCAACGTCAACGGTGTTAACCTCCATTGATGCATTTGGGTCAAATTTACTAGCAAAATCAATCTTCAATTGATTTTCCTTATCGGGCTGAAGCACCTCGTCAAAACGAATACCGACTCGATCCGCACCTACAGTAACTGTAGAGTTGGAGAAGCCAGCCTCGCTAAGATATTGTTCAATCTCCGCTTTCTGATCTGACATGCTTTTAGTTACGGCAATATCCACGTTAGAGCCTGCTTTGAAATCCACACCGTAATTTAAACCTAACACAGCAAGCATTACGGCACCAATCACACTAATGGCAATGGAGAAGATGAAAAAATACCGTCTATTTTTGATAAAGCTGTAATCTCGATTAAAGCGCACGGATTTCACTCTCCTTAACACCGTAATATGAAGGTTTATTCAGCAGGTTGCTTCGGATCAGGAGGGCAAGAAGCATTCTCGAGAAAATGACGTTAGTAATAATACTAACGATAATACTCATAATGAGAATTACTGCAAAGCCTTTTACAGAACCGGTACCAATAAAGAATAACACAAAACCTGCAATCGCAGTCGTTATTTGAGCGTCAAGAATCGTACGAAGTGAATTCTTCGAGCCTGCCTTCAGAGAGGACATTACGCTCTTTCCGCTCAACATTTCCTCTTTGATCCGTTCATACGTAATGATATTCGCATCCACTGCCATGCCGATACCAAGAATAAAAGCTGCGATACCTGGCAGAGTCAGCGTTGCACCCATCAGCCAGAAACCGACAAGCAGCAGCCAAATGTACACAATTAACGAAATGCTTGCTACTATACCTGGCAGACGGTAGAACACGAGCATAAACAACAGGATGATCACCGTTCCAAGAATACCAGCGAACATCGTTTCCTGAAGTGAAGCTTGTCCGAGCGTTGCACCCACGCTTTGCATATATTTCTCCGTAAGCTTAAGCGGAAGCGCCCCTAGATTAATCGTCTGAGCAATCTCATCTGCCTCGGTACGAGTAAAGCTGCCTTCAATAGAGGCGTTCGTGTCTCTAATTTCAAAACCAACCCTAGGCGCAGCTAACTGACGATCATCCAAATAAATAGCCAGCAAATTTTTTCCTTCAGGCTGCTGCGCAATACTTTTTGTCAGATCTCCGAATTTATCAGCGCTTTTCATTTTAAGCGTAATGTCATAGCCGTTCATTTGATTAAGAACAACATCGGCTCCATTTTCTACAAAGTCGGTTCCGATGAGCTCTGTCTTACAAAATCCTTGCTCCTCCGTACAGCCCACCATGCTTCGGAATGTCAGCTCAGCCGGTTTTTTCAAAGTTTCTCTAACCGCTGCTTCATCTGATACGCCAGCTATTCTCACACGGATCCGATTATTGCCCTCTGGCAATACCTCTGGCTCTGCAACACCAGACACGTTGGCACGCTGCTCGAGGCTTTTAGCCGTTTCAATGAGCGCATTATGTGTTACGGTGCCTCCCGGCGGAATGGTTTCCGCTTCATATAAAATTTCAAATCCGCCTTTTAGATCGAGTCCTAGCTTGACCTTGTTCACTAGTGTCGGGCTTGTCACTCCAATTAAAACAAATGACAAGACTACAATTAGCACAAATGCAACCATACGTTTCATTGACTGTAGGCTCCCTTTCATCATTTCAATATTCCTATTATACAGACGTCGCAAAATCGAGTCAAAAAAAGAACCTCTTCCAAGTTAGAATGAGGTTCCTTTGTATGCGCTCATTGTCATGAAATTCATAAACCTGGTTACCTTCAGTGACAAAATATCATTAACCAGCTGATGCAGCTCAGGTTGTCCGTTTTTTATATATTTTTCACTGACGCATTCCCATACTTCCTTACCGGTCACATACTCGTAGCCAATCTGCCGAAATTCTTCCGCCTTGCTGTTGCAGAGCTCCTCAATCACTAGGTTTAAATCCTCGTCCTCCATGCTGCTGTTCCCTCCCAGAAGCTATAGCTTTACGACCGTTAAACCTGCTTCGCAAGCATCCGCCTAAACCGTCTTGACAAAGTATTCGATGTCATGAATCCAAATTCCTGCCCGTTTATTCAACAATCTCTAAAAATGAGTGACATTGAAATGGACATGCCGCGCATAAAGATGATAGTACCTGCCTGTCTCACGCTTCATCCTTACCATAGAAAAGGCTAGATACTGCGATTCCACGATAGAGATGAGGTCAATCATTATGACGAAGCAAACATTTATTAAGGGTGCGATGATCTTGCTGGCTGCCGGCATTATTAACCGTCTTCTCGGCTTTGTTCCTCGTATTGCGCTTCCGCGTATTATTGGCGCGGAGGGCGTTGGTCTATATCAGCTTAGCTTTCCGTTTCTTACCGTCATGCTGACAATTATTACAGGCGGTATACCGCTTGCGGTAGCCAAATGGATCGCAGAAGCCGAATCTCAAGGCGATTACGCTCGGGTCAAATATATTTTCAGAGCTGCCATGGGCCTAGTCGTATCGCTTGGAGTGATCATGACAGGAGCTATGCTTCTATTTGCTCCGTGGATTACTAATCATGTGCTTCCCGATGAGCGCGTCTACCGGACATTCTTATCCATGACGCCATTATTGCTAATTAGCGGGATCTCGGCCGTGTACCGAGGATATTTTCAAGGAAAACAGAACATGATTCCAAGCGCAGTCTCTCAGATCACGGAAACCGTGCTGCGCATTATCGCCTCTCTTGGGTTTGCTTATTTCCTGCTTCCGTTAGGTTTAGAATGGGCAGCAGCTGGGGCAATGCTTGGTGTTGTTGTCGGAGAGATTGGTGGTCTGCTCGTCATGTTGTGGAAGTATTACCGGGAGAAAAAAAACGTAAGGAAAACACTCGTTGTTGAAACGAATACTCCAACCATAAAAGACGAACCCGTGCTAAAAAAATTGCTTACTCTATCCATACCCGTAACCGCGAGCAAAATGGTCGGCTCCTTCTCTTATTTGCTTGAAACTATTTTCACTGCAAGAAGCTTAATTGCCGCCGGCATTGCTTCGGGCATCGCAACTGCGCAATATGGCGCCCTTCAGGGGATGATCGTGCCGCTAATACTGCTTCCAACGGCTTTAACTTATTCTCTTGCCGTTTCGCTAGTACCGTCTCTGTCCGAAGCTGCAGCTAAAGGTGACAAAGTGCTCATCCATAAAAGACTGCATCAGTCCATGCGCCTTGCTCTTGTATCTGGAGCACCATTTGTCGTAGTCATGGCTTTATTCGCAGAGCCCATCTGCAGAATTCTTTACGATCATGCCGATATTGCACCCATGCTTCAGCTTATCGCTCCCGTCGGCATCTTCATTTACTTGCAAGCCCCTCTTCAAGCAGCGCTTCAGGCTTTGGACAAACCTGGTACGGCTCTTGTCAATACGCTGATCGGTGCTGTTGTGAAGCTCTTGCTTATCATTAAGCTTGCCTCGGACCCCGATTTCGGCATATTTGGCGCCTTAATTGCCATTAATGTTAATATTGTGCTTGTCACCGTATTGCATGGCATAAGCGTTCTTCGTTATATCGGCTTTTATATGAGGCTATTCGATTTTGTGAAAGTTGGGGCGGCCATGGTCGTTATGGGAGCTTCTGCACAATACACGATGAATCGACAGCTGCTGCCTGCGGAATGGATCAATTTATTGCTTGCCTGTGCAGCTAGTGTAGTTGTTTACTTGCTCCTAATGATTTTGATGAAAATTATCGATCGGCATGACATCATGCGTATCCCTATACTCGGCAGATGGTTTAAATAATAATATGCACCACGTACAAACGCGTTTCCGGAAAGGGATAATTCCCTCTCTAGAAACGCGGTTTACGTTCATGCATATCAACAAACAGCTTCCCTCTATGATCGATTGTGCAAAAGAAAACGTCCTTGAAATCGGATACGCCTTGTTCCTGCAGCACATTTTTTAACCAGAATCTTGTTTTTTCGAGCTTTTCCAAATTTTCATCTTGAACCTTTCCGTCCATAATAAGCGGTATCGGCAATATTTCAAAACGGAATTTTTTTGGAATGATCTTGGATATACCTTTATCCTCCTGCCTCCCTGCTTGGCCGTCGCCTTCATTAGCCCCTCCGTCCTCCATGTCCGGAGATGACTGCTTTGGAATGACAGAAAGCTTGCCGCTCGTCTCTAAAACTGCAAATTCAACGTCGGAAACAGCGCTAATTTTATTTTCGCGAAGCTGAAGCATGAGATCGTCGAGATTGTACCGCTGCTTACGCATCACTTCGCTGTTCAGCTTGCCTTTGTCAATAATGACGCTTGGCTTACCGTCAAATAAAAGCCTCATCCTGCGGCTTTTCATAGTCATAAACGCACTTCCTACTTGAATCAGCAGCAATACAACCATTGGTAAAATCCCGCTCCAAAGCGAGCGTTCCATATCCTCCAGCACAATTACAGCAATTTCTGCGATCATAACCGAAATAACAAGATCAAACACCGACAGCTTTCCAATTTCACGCTTGCCCATAAAGCGCATGATGAGAAATACTACGAAATAAATGATCACCGTCCGGATCAACAGGCCCCCATATTCCAACGGAATCCGCCTCCTCGACATTATCATGCCAACTGATGTCAGCTGTATTTATCCGTACAGCTATTCTGACCTACACCTGATCACATCATACTGTTTGTCTTACACGAATATATGGCAACAGATGAGGATTAAATAATTACATGCTCCAAAATATCGCTACCTGTACTATTCCAATGAGCTTGACCATATGGTTAAGTAATACGTTCTTAAGATTGGAGGAAATCTGATGAGCTCGGTTAAACAAGCTCCAAAACCGCCTTTAATCGCTTCACCATTACTTGCAGGAGTGCTTTACTCCATCATTTGGTTAGCCGTTGGAGCATTATTGCTGTCTCTGCTTTTGCATTTTACGGAAATGAAAGAAAGCAGCCTGCCCTCGCATGCTTTCCTTATTCATGCAGTCGCTTCTCTGACAGGGGGCTTCGCGGCTGGCAAACGCTCCGAAAGCAAAGGGTGGTACAATGGTTCTCTCCTTGGATTGCTATATGGCATCATAATCATGATCGTAAGCTTTCTTGCATCGAATGCTTCAATATCAATACATAGCCTTCTACTGCTCGGAGTAGCGCTTCTTGCCGGTGCTTTCGGAGGCATGATCGGTGTGAATATGAGAAAATAAAGAAAAGAAGGGGCTGTCCAGAAAGTCAGTGAAAACTGACTTCTGGCAGCCCCGTTTTTGTTGAATTCTAAAAATACGCACAAA
>NZ_JBMWAM010000022.1:0-72637 GCF_049725345.1 Paenibacillus praedii
TAATGGAAAGAGGATCCATTCTTCCATCGGATATTTCACGCCCAATCAATACGAACGTATGTACCGTCCTGCTGTGTAATTTTCTCGATTCTATGTGTCTACTCTATTGACAGAGGTACAGGCAGAATTTACTTGAATAATTTGACGATGACATATTCAATGCGCTGGTAGAGAAGATCACCATTCTCTCGCCAGCGCATTTTATTTTTACTCTGAAAAGCGGGCTGGAGATCGAAGAAATCCTCGACTAATCTCCAGCTCCAAGATAAAATAGCGACAGATGGCATGGAACGTGTCCATGCTGTTTGCTCGTTACAACTCCAAATGACGATGTTTCAGATAATGCTTAACCTCCTTGAACATCCCTATACCCTCTTAACACCTCTCAAATATAACCACTCCTTTTCAGCCGAATGCTGATGTTGAATAGCGTCTTCCCACTCCAATAAAATACCGTGAGCAGATACTTCTGCTGGCCTCCTCATTTGAATGAGTAATTCTACTAGCTTCTCCATTATTCGAATTACCCGATCTTGTTGCTCCGCAGCTGAAAGTAACTTATTTCAACATAGTTCATCAAACTTCAAATTGAAGTTGGAAGGACTGAGGCACATACACCGGCTGTTGTCGTCCGAGTAAGTGAAGAATCAGCTTGGACACGAGAGCCCCAGGCCCAAGTGCCTGACCAACGCTTATGGTCGGGATTTTTCTGCTTTCGATCCATCCGCTAATCTTCTCTGCAGTGGCGTAGGAAGGGAGAATCGAAGAATATTGGGCGGCCGGAAACACTTCTCCCCTCAGTTGTTCAATAGGAGTATCTTCACTAATTCCTATGTATTGTTCAAGTGTTACACCATTGGGGTCGAAGCAAAGCACGGATGTACCAAAGCCGAGGGCTACAGCTGTTATTACCGATTTTTGATGCTTGCGGGCTGCACGATGAAGGGTAACTGAATCAGCAAATGAAAAGTAGTCGATCGCATCAATCACATAATCTGCTTCAGCTACAAAAGACTCCGCATTCTTGGTGGAAATGCCTTCAAGTACTTTTTCGATTCGCAAATTCGGATTAATTTTGAATAAATGCTCAGTGAGGGCTTCTACCTTGTGTTGTCCGACCGTCTGATGATTAGCTGCGCATTGACGGTTTATATTGGAGACATCGAATACATCCAGATCTGCTAGATTTAAGGCGCCAATGCCCATTCTTGCAAGCAGTTCTGCAGAAAATCCGCCGATACATCCACAACCAGCAATTGCGATTCTGCTTGATTGCAAACGATCTATCTCTATTTCGGTCATGATGCCGAGGTTGCGTTCAAATTGCTCGTTCATTATAAGCTCACCTCTACGGAAGGAAGTTCAAATGAAACAAAATACTCGTAAAGGGAAGGTCGCAACTCTTTTAAAGTCGAAAGACACTCTCCAATATCCAACAAGCATGGAATGGATGTAGAGCCTAAGTACACTTTAGGTTCTCCGATAACTTTAAAAGGAAACTTGAACATCCGCAGCATATAATTGTAAACCCTCTCGTCAATACAGCATACCCAGTGGGTCAAACCTTGCTGATAGGAATATTCGATTGCAGATTTAATCAGTCCCAGACCTACATCGTGAGCCTGCATTTTTGTGAATGCACTGATCTCAGCGATTTTGGATGGTTCAATTAGCTTAATTCGTGCACGTTCAATATCATAAATGTTGAAATATCTAATAGTTGGCAGTTCTTGAGGTTGATTCAGTATTAATCGGGTTAGACCTACGACTTGATCCAATAGTTCGGTTTGAGCAATAAAGTACTCTGAAGTTTCCTCATATGGATCGACTTCATTTTTGTTGAAAAAACCTACTTCTTCATAACGTTGATGGTGAAGTTTTACAGCCTTTTCACGCATGTTCCCATTTGCTACTTTGTATACATAATTCATTTGGCTTTTCATAAATCGTCGCCTCCCAAATATATAGTAATAAATATACTATATAATATATTTTCGGTTTAAAGAAGAAGAGTCATAAAGTATAGAAATATCACAAGTCCTGTAGTAGAATCCTCATTATAGTGTTAAAATAGCAATTAATAATTGTCGGTATATTCCGATAAAAAGGCGGGCCTAGTGAACGAAGAGCGACAAAAACTCTTAAGGGAATACTTTCAGCAGCATCAGCAAAGATTGAGTCTAAAAATATTAAAAATTGCTCTTATTTATTTATCTCTAAGCATTATTTGGAATCTGATTTTTTATTGGCTCGATTTGCAATATTCAAGAGCAAACATCTCATATTTGGCTGGATCGTTATTGTTACTATTAGGTGCAATGATTTGGAATCGGTTAAAACCAATTACAACCGCGGCCATGTTGCATGTAGTCCTCTGTTTTGTATTAATTGTGGTTTGTTCCCTGTATTTCGGTTCCGGTTATCACGAGGCCTGGGCATTTTTTCTTACGATTCCGCTTCTAACAGGACTTTATGGAAAAAGAAAAATTATGCTGGGCTACATCGGTCTTGGGCTGGGGATAATGCTTTGGCTGAGCATTCGATATCCTTTAACGAGTAATATTGTTGACTTTATTGACATCTCTAATAGAACTCTACTCTATATCATCATCGCTACGTTCAGTTTTATTCTGGTTGAACAGCTTATCCAGTTGTATAACAATCAAGTGAATACCATTATTGAATCAACTGATAATACTATTGAACAAGTTGTCAAAAGCTTCATTATATCCATTGAAGCCAAAGATGCATATACATTCGGACACAGTGAACGGGTAAGCCGTTACGCCCTGGCTTTAGCACGCCTACTTCCCGAATTTCAAAACGAACAACGTTTGAAGAGACTTAGTTTGGCTGGTCTCTTACATGATATCGGAAAAATCAACATCCCTGAATCTGTACTAACAAAACCCTCAACGCTAACCGAGGAAGAATACGAATTAATCAAGACACATCCTGTTGTCGGAAGCAAAATGGTAGAAAAAATCCACAGTCTGAGTGCATTGAAACCCGGGATATTGTATCACCATGAACGTTGGGACGGTCGAGGATATCCTGCCGGCCTGTATGGGGAAGAAATTCCTTTAGAGTCGAGAATATTGGCCATTGCCGATGCTTTTGATGCTATGACCTCAAGCCGGGCATACCGTCAGGCATTAACCTTTCAAGAAGCCTTCAAGAACCTTTATCTAGGAGGTGGGAATCACTTTGATCCGCACTTGATTAATCATTTGGAAGCTATTCAAATTTCCTGGAGAGTAATCTATAACGAGTATAATACTGGATTTGATGAATTTGAACGAATGACTAATTTGTTGTAAATTTACCTGCGCTAAGAACCCAAAACTTCAGTATGGAATTTTGAAAAAAACTATTATATTCCTTTCACCGTCTCCACACATGTGGAGTGCGTAGTAAGGATATATCGGGAAGATGTAACCAACGATTAAACCCGTGCTATAACAAATAATGCCGTGACAAAAATCGGATAAAAACGTGATAAAATCGGGTAAATCACTGTTTTGTAGCATGAGTTTATTTATGAGGGCATCACAAATCCAGCCCCATAACACAGCCCTAACGTTATGGGTGGCATGATGTAATAAGGGCGTAAATTCCTTATACATCAAGGGTTTCCGCATGAGGAAACGCCGTTTGAGGCTAATTGAAGAAGCTTCTCATCAGTGTGTGCTGATGGGAAGCTTCTTTGACTTGCCATTTGGAGCAGTTGATTCTTCAACAAATTAAACAAATTCAATCATGTTTACTAAACAAGTCATATCATGTTAAAATAAGTTGCAAGCGCTTGCAAAATAAATATTTAACAGTCAGGAGGCAATGATCATGAGGCTACGAAAAGCAATACTCCTCTTCTTGACAATTGTTATTGTATGCATCACAATTTCGATTCAAATTACTCCCCGTGTATCCGCAGCACCAATTAACCTCGCCTACGGCAAAACGGTATTCGTATCCAGTACTGAGAGTCCCAGCTATGCGGCATCCTATGCAGTTGACGCGAACGGGAATACACGATGGTCATCCGCGTATGCGGATCAGCAGTATATTACCGTGGACCTTGGAAGCTTGCAGACGGTATCGAGTGTGAGAATCAACTGGGAAGCCGCTTACGCACGGCAATTTCAAGTGCAGGTTTCTTTGGATAATAGCTCCTGGAGCACGGTTTATTCCAATTACAATGCAACCGGCGACCTGCAAACGATCAATTTCTCGTCTACAACGGCCAGGTATGTAAAAATTTATTTGATCCAGCGTGCATCAAGCTACGGGTTTTCGTTATGGGAGTTTGAGATTTATAATACGAACCCCGATGCGCCCGTAAATTTGGCCTATAACAAAAGCGTCTCCGTTTCTTCAACAGAGAACGGTTCTTATTCGGCCGGCAACGCGGTGGATGCCAATGGCAATACAAGGTGGTCTTCTTCGTATGCCGATAATCAATTCATCACTGTCGACCTGGGCAGCGCGCAGACTGTGTCCCGTGTCGTTCTGAAATGGGAGGCCGCTTATGCAAGGCAATATCAGGTCCAAATATCGAGCAATAATTCAACGTGGACGACGGTTTATTCCAATTACGATGCGGCAGGCGGAAACCAGACGATCGATTTCGCACCTGCTGTTGCGCGGTACGTGAAAGTATATCTGATCCAGCGCGCGACCAGTTACGGTTTCTCGCTGTGGGAGTTCGAGATATACAATAACGGCAATGGAGGAGGCGGAGCAGCGATCGGCGTGCTGGATTATTTGAAAGGAGTAGGCAGGAGCGGAACGATTATCGGTCACCATAATCGGGAGCCTAATTCGAATCCGTCATATTACACGAACCAGATGTATAACATTACGGGCAAGTATCCCGCCTTGTGGAGCGGAGATTTTCTGTTCGCGCAAAGCGACGTCGACCATCGATGGACCATGATCTATGAAGTGGAGAGACAATGGAATAACGGCGCTTTAATAAATATCATGCTTCATGTTACGAATCCGAAGCAGGGGGAAGTCGGCTCCTGGAACGGGGGCGTCGTCAGCGATCTGACGGATGCGGAGTGGAACTCGCTCATCACGAATGGCGGAAGCTTGAACACCGCATGGAAGAACCGGCTTAATACGTATGCCGCTTATTTACAATACCTGGAGGACCGTAATGTGCCGGTGTTATTCAGACCGTTCCACGAGATGAACCAAGGCATCTTCTGGTGGGCCGGCAGACCGGGTCCGAACGGGACAGCTGCATTATACCGGTTAACCCATGATTATTTGGTGAATACGAAGGGGCTCAGCAATCTGATTTGGGTATGGGATATGCAGGATCTAGCTCCTCCATCCGGGCAGACATTTGCTTCCGATTGGGCTTCATATAACCCGGGGAATAGTTACTGGGATGTGTTTGCCGTTGATATTTACGAAGGACTGACGACAGCGAAATATAATGCGGCCATAGCGGTAGCGGGAGATAAACCGATTGCAATCGGAGAGTTCGCCAAGATGCCGACGCCAAGCCAGCTGCAGCAAATGCCTAGGTGGGCTTTCGCCATGGGATGGGCAGAGTGGGTTTATGCTGTCGTGCCGGGTCAAAATAACAATCAACCGTTTAACACGACTGCAGAGATTCAAGCGACCTATAACGCCTCGAATGTCATCACGTTGGATGAGTTGCCCGATTTGCAATAAATGAGAACTAGGCTGCAAGCTTCGTGCTTGCAGCCTTTTTTATACGAGTATACTTTTAATAATTTCAACAAAATTCAATTTTATAAATATGTTTACAAAAAATAATTATACAATTATAATAAAGTTGAAAATGTAAGCGCAAACAGTTGAAAAGACAGAACGAAGCCGCGATTGCATTTATCAACATATTGGGGGATTGGGATCATGAAGCGGAAAATGTCCATTACAGCTTTGCTCGCATTAACGCTTGCCGTGTCGGCCTGCTCGGGCAATTCTGGCGGGAGGATGGGAGACGAGGCGTCAAGCACAAACACGACGCAGGCGGTCAGCGATGATGGAACGAACAAGTCAGTCGAACCGCTAAATATCAGCATGGCGTTGATGGCTGGCTCTAAGACGCCGGACTCCTGGGCGGAGAAGGCGCTTGAAGGGGAGCTTGCGGCGAATCTCGGCCGCGACGTTAATGTGGAGCCGGTGTTCCTGCCGGACTGGTCGGAGCTCAATACGAAGATCAACCTGCTTATGAGCGGCAAGGATACGCGTCCGAACATTCTGTGGACGGGCGATACGAAGGAATATTTGAAATGGGTGGACGCCGGCATTATTCAGGACGTTACGCCGTCTCTGCAGAAATACGGCAAGGAAATTATTAATTACTATACGAAGGACACCTTGTTCTACCATTGGGATTCAAGCGGCAAAATGTATCGTATTCCGGGGGACGTGCCTGAAGCGAGCTATATGACGACCATTATCCGCAAGGACTGGCTGGATAAGCTCGGACTGCAAGTGCCGAAGACGCTCGACGAATATGTAGAGGTGCTGAGAGCGTTCACGAAAAACGATCCGGACGGCAATGGCAAAGACGACACGTATGGCTTGTCCGGCGACAACTACTACCGCTCACTCATTCCATTCTTCTATGCATACGGAGTCGATGTAGAGAATTTTATCAGACAGGAAGACGGCTCCATCAAATTCGGCTCGGTCATGCCTGAAGTGAAGACGGTGCTGGAGCTGCTGCAGACGCTGTATAAGGAAGGCGTTATGGATCCGCGCATGTCGACAGCGGCGAACAGCAGCGACCAGGTGGTTAACGACATTTATGCATCAGGCAAAGCGGGTTCCTTCTATCGCTTCGTCGATTATTTCAACCCAGGCAACACGGCCGCCGTTTCGTTCAAGAAGCTGAACCCGGACGGCGAATACATTTCGATCGACCCCGTCGTCGGTCCAAGCGGCTTCGGCTCCGATCAGCCTGATCCGGGCATCGGCTGGTGTTATCTGGTCATAACGGACACGACGAATGCGGATGATGCGGTGCAGGTGCTCAATACGATGGCGACGCCGGAGACATTCAAGCTGTTCACGTTCGGCAAGGAAGGCGAGCATTACGAAATGAAGGACGGCATCTTCACGCCGACGGTTACGCCGGACGAAGGCAGCAAGCTCGGACTCGGCAACTTCGGCTGGTACATTCAGCGCAAGGATGCCGCGAATATCAAGAACACGCCTGAAGTTACTGCGCTGTTCGAAAGCAAAAAAGCGACTTCGCAGCCGATGCGCGACAAAATCGTAGTATTCAAGGCGCTGGACAGACCGGAATGGGACAAATATTCGGCGGATATCAGGAAAGAGCGCGACGAAACGTTCTGGTCGATTATTACGGGCAAGAAACCGGCGAGCGCATTCGACGAATTTGTAGCCAAATACGAGAAGATGGGCGGCAAACAAATCGACGAGGAAGCTGCGGGACTGCTCAGCAAGCAGGATGAGGAGCACAAGCAATACGAAGCTTGGTATAGCGAGAATATCGAACCGTTCAAATAAACGCGGCTTAAAGTAGCCGCCAAGCCAATTTATCGAGAGGGTGAATCGGAATGGAGGCATCCACAGAAACGACGGCTGCTGCACATTCATCGAGCGTTGCCTCCGGAAGGACGTTATGGAAGGACCTGGTTAGGGATCGTTATTTATATTTGCTGCTCCTGCCAGGCCTTCTTCTTATCCTTCTGTTCCGCTACGCGCCGATGTACGGCATCGTCATTGCGTTTCAAGATTTTAACATATTCAAAGGAGTAAGAGGGAGTGAATGGGTCGGCTTCGACCAATTCGTCCGCTTGTTCAATTCCCCGGATTTCTACGAAATATTGCGGAATACGATTCTAATCAGCTTATACAAACTGGCGGCGTCGTTCTCAATTCCGATTATATTATCGCTTCTGCTTAACGAGCTGAAGCATGTCGGGTTCAAGCGAATCACGCAATCGATTATTTATTTGCCCCATTTTGTATCTTGGGTTATCTTCTCGGGCATTATCATTTCGTTCTTGAATCCGGTCGACGGCCTGTTTAATATGATCGCGTCGCAGTTCGGCGGATCCAAAATCGATTATTTGGGCAACTCCGCCTATTTCCGCTCCATTCTGGTACTGAGCGACATTTACAAAGAAGTGGGCTGGGGCACGATCATCTATCTGGCGGCCATCTCCGGCGTCAATGCCGATCTGTACGAAGCGGCGCGCATTGACGGTGCGAACAAGGGAAGACAAATGTGGCATGTGACATTGCCAGCCATTCGGCCTGTTATTATTATTCTCGTCATTCTAAGCCTGGCGAACATTCTGGAGGCGGGATTCCAGCAGGTGTTCCTGCTGTACAGCCCGCTGGTATACGATGTCGGGGACATTATCGATACGTATGTGTACCGGGTCGGCATACAGGAGGCGAATTATAGCTATGCGACGGCAGTCGGATTGTTTAAGTCGCTTGTGGCGATGGTGCTCATCGTGAGCGTTAACAAGCTGGTGAAGATGACCGGCCAAGACGGTTTATGGTAAGGGGGCCCGGATATGGGACTGACAATGGGCGAAAAGGTGTTTTCCGTAGTCAACTATTTGTTTTTTATCGTATTGATACTCGTCATGATCTATCCGTTCTGGTACATGATTATGGGCTCGCTGAGTGACCCGGTCTATGTTGCGGACGGCGGCTTCTTCCTGAAGCCGGCGGGCTTCTCGCTTTCGGCGTACGAAGCGGTGCTGAAGAACGTGTCCATTCTGACCGGCTTCAGGGTGACGCTCATTTCCACCATCGGCGGTACGGTGATCGGTACGTTCCTGACGGCGACAACGGCATATGCCATTTCGAAAAAAAGGCTGCGGGGCCGCATGTTTTTTGCGTTCCTCGTCTTGTTTACCATGATGTTCAACGGCGGGTTGATACCTTCCTACCTGCTGATCAAAGAGCTGAACATGATCGATACGTATTGGGCGCTTATCTTGCCTTCGGCCATTGGGGCTTGGAATATTTTCGTCATGCAAAGCTTCTTCCGGGGTATTCCCGACGAGCTTGAGGAGGCAGCTAAGATTGATGGCGCAAGCGATCTGACCGTCTTCTTCCGTATCGTGCTGCCGTTGTCGAAGCCGGTGCTCGCCACAATCGGCCTGTTTATCGCAGTGTGGTATTGGAACGATTTCTTTTCGTCGGTACTATATGTGTCGGAGAAGGATATGTGGCAGCTGCAGATGGTCCTGAAGGACCTCATCAGCAATACCTCCAACGCCATTGCGCAGGCGGGCATATCGATAAGCTATCAAAGCGAAGTGAATGAATTTACGATCAAGATGGCTTCCATCATTATATCCAGCATTCCGATCCTGCTCGTCTATCCTTTCCTTCAGAAGCATTTCGTAAAAGGAGCTTTGGTTGGTTCGGTAAAGGGGTAAGCGGAAGCGAGAGCAAAAATGAAGAAGGAGGACAATACAGTGTACAAAAAGAAAATATCGCTGCTTGCGATTGCCGCGCTGCTGCTGCAGATGCTGGCGGCTGGCGGCGTCAATGCGGCGAATGAGCCGGATAACAGCGGCTGGATGTCGATCTTGAACGGCTACGTTACAGTCGACCCCGTAGCCAAGGATAAGCTGCTGGAGGGCGGCGGGGAATATCGCTTTGCCTCTCTCAACTATCCAGGCGGGGTAGCGGACACACCGTTCGCGCAAGAGGATGCGATTCGCACCATTGCCGCGATGGGCGGCAAGGTCACACGGGTGTACGTGCTGTCCGTGAAGAGGTACGACAACTCCAACGCGGGTACCGCTCATGTGCAGGGGCCGGATAGCAGCGGCGTCATGCAATTTAATGAAGAAAGCTTCCGCAAGCTCGATCATCTTCTGGCGGTTGCGAATCAATTCGGCGTGCGCGTCATTCTGCCGTTCGTCGATCAATGGCAGTGGACGGGAGGAATCGAAAGCTACGCCGCGTTCCGGGGTTACCCGATCAGCGGCGACGCGGCGAACGATCCTGATGCTTGGAATTTCTATACGGATGAAGAAATCAAATCCGATTTCAAGCAAGTCATCCATTATACGATGAACCGTATCAACTCGTATACGGGCGTACCGTACAAGGACGATCCCGCCATTCTGGCATGGGAGACCGGCAACGAGCTTGGCGGCTATCATCAGGATCGTTTCCCGCAGGCGTGGACAACCGAGATGGCGGCGTATATCAAGTCGCAGCAGCCCAAGCAGCTGGTGCTCGACGGACGTTTCGCGATTCATCCGGACTCGCTGACCGATCCTAATATCGATATCGTAGGCAATCACTTCTACACGGGCAATTTCATCGACAAGGTGAACGCGGACCGGGCGTTGTCGGCGGGCAAGAAGCCTTACATCCTCGGTGAATTCGGTCTCTATACGAAGGCTGCTCCCGTCGACGGGCTGTTTAACGCGGCGCTGCAGAACGGAGCGAGCGGAGCGCTCATCTGGAGCCTGCGACCGCATAAGGACGACGGCGGCTTCTACTGGCATGACGAGGACCCAGGCAATTGGTCTTCGTATCACTGGCCCGGCTTCTCCTCGGGCGACTGGTATGACGAAACCAATATCATTCGCACCGTCTACAAATACGCGCATTACATGAACGCGAACGATCCTGACAAAACGACGGCAGTACCTCCGATCAAGGCTCCGGAGACGGCGCCGGTGCTGTTCCCGATCGAATCGGTAGGACATATCAAGTGGCGCGGCTCGGTAGGAGCGGCAGGCTATGAGGTGCAGCGTTCGGAGAACGGAACGGACTGGCTCATCGTCGCGGAGAGCTTCTCTGACGGCGGCCGCGCGGGCACGCCTGCCTTCCATGACGAGAAGGCGATTACAGGCGTGACGTACCAATATCGGGTCAGAGGCGTTAACGAAAGCGGCCATTCCGAGTGGTCGAACGTCGTGCAGACAACGGCGAGCCATATCGTTACCGACGAGCTGAGCCTGCAGTACAATGATGTGGAGAAACGGAAGGTTTACGCTTACGATCATTCCGCTAATCTGACAACACAAGCGGACTTCTGGAACGAGCTAGGCATCGGCTATAAGGCTTTTGTGTCCGGCAATGATTTTGGTTATTTGACGTACGGCTCTCCGGTACCGATCCATAAGCTGACGGTGAAGACGCTCGGAACCGGCATACCGCAATTTGCGGCGTCGGCGAGCAACGGCAGCTTTGCTTCAGTCGCAGAGTCCAGTATCAGCGTGACCGACGATGCGGAAGGCAAGGTGTACATGCTGTCGAATCTGCCGGAAGGCACGCGGTTCGTGAAGCTGCTTATTCCAGGCCAATCCTCGCTGCGGATCGACCGTGTTGATCTGGAATACCTGTACGCAGGGGAAGGACATATGCCGCTGGAACCGATCCAGCGCAGCGGCTTTATCGTGGACAGCGAATTTGACAGTCTGCCGGACGACATTAGCGGAAATCTGGGGCTGATGGATAACGGACTGGCTTCCTCAGACGAAGCTGGCGGCTACGTGCTGTACCGTACGGGAGGCGATATGAATTCGTACCGCGTTGTGAGCCATGAGGCGGGCGAAGCGGCTCCGCTGCAATTCGCCGTATCTCTTGACGGCGTCCACTACACTGACACGACGCCTGCGGTTCAGCGCAATGTCGGCGGAGAAGGAAGCGGCATTGCCATTTATTCCGATTTTGCAGTGAAGGCGGGCACACGTTACTTGAAAGTGTTGTTTCCGGCCGCGACCGATGGGCCGGCCGTCTCCCGAGTGGAGCTTGGCTACGGCGTCAATATGATTCCGCTGACCGACAAACCTCCCGTCAACGTGCTGGAAGATGCGGAGTATTATTTTGGCAAGGATGAGGAATTGAAAGCTTCCTACACGCGCAATACGAACGGCGATGTCATCGTGCCGTCTATTACTACCGAATTCAAGAGCAACGGCAGCTACGGCATGAAGCTGGATTATGCGTTCGGTTCGAACTACTACGCGGGTCTGACGAAGGCGCTGGATCACGCCGATCTATCCTCCTTTGACGCCCTGCAGGCATGGGTGAAGCCCGACGGCTCCGGCAATAAGCTGACCTTCCAGTTCCGCCTTGCCGACGGTTCCGTCTGGGAAGCGGTCAAGCTCTTGCAGGGGACGGAAGGAAAAACGATTCAAATCAAATTTGAGGAGTTCTTGCAGCCTTCCTGGGATACGAAGGTAGACGATATGGATATAAGCGATGTGCAGGAATTTTCCTTGTATGTGAGCTCGGATTCGGATGCAACCGCGAACGCTGGCGCCGTCTATCTGGACAATATTCGCGTCGCGAGCTCCACGAAGCTGGACAACTACGAAAGCTACGGCGGATACGACACGCTGGTGCAGAAGGCATACAGCCGCAATACCGGCGGCGGACGATTCGACGTGTCGCTGACGGGAGAATTTAAGCTGGAAGGCTCCTACGGACTAAAACTGGACTACGATGTGGCCGCAGCGGGTTATGCAGGCGCCACGCTTAGTCCGAACTATTTGAATCTGAACGGCTACGACGGTTTCTCGATGTGGTTCAAGCCTGACGATTCGCGTAACAAGCTGGTTATTCAATTTACGACGGAGGACGGCAAGTACTGGGAGACGTCGACGACGATTAAAGGAACGGATATGCGACTCATGTATGTGCCTTTCTCGAAATTCAGGCATCCGGGCTGGTACGGCGGCGATCCGAACGCGACGCCGGACATAAGCAAAAACATTATTGCGTTCTCGATCTATATTAATAAAGACGAAGGCGTTACGCGGCAGACATCGGGCACCGTGTATATCGACGAGATTAACGGGGCGAACTTCGAAGACCGTCTGGGGAGTGCGGAAGTTGCCATTACAACCGATGCCGGATCTGCGGTCACATCGTTCCCTTACACCGTTAACGGTACAGGGCCTGAAAATGAATATGTGGCGCTTTCCGTTGGCAAGCAGAAGTTCTATGCATCTGTTAACGGAGAAGGTGTATGGTCGTATAATATTCCACGCATGGTGAACGGCGAAGAACGAATCATTACGGCGGCGATCGAGCTGTACGACGAAACGGCGCTTGCTTCCGACTCCATCACGGTGAACGTGAACGTGCCGGGCAATACGTATCAGGAGGAGACGGAAGGCGGCGGAGGCGAGGAGCCGCCGGTCGATACAACGAATTATGCCGTCAACGGCGGATTTGAAACCGTCACGCAGGAAGGGGTATGGCCGCTGCTGCCGCAAGGCTGGAGCCATGTCGACGCCGACGGGGCTGCCGTCACAGACGGCAAGGTGAAGCTGGAGGGCAATGCACGGACGGGTGCATACAAGCTCGTGCATTACAACGGCGGACCTTATGAAGCCGTGACCTTGCAGACCGTCACCGGACTGCGGGAGGGGATCTATGAAGTGATTGCTTGGACGCAGTCCAAGGCAGGCAATCCGCAACTCGCGGAGATGACGGTTTCCTCGGGTGACGGAGAACCGCTCGTCGAGACGGTCGAACCGGGCGAAAGCACCTGGGTGAAGCAGACGATTACGAATATTGAAGTCAAGAACGGGACGTTGACGATTGCGTTCCGCTCGAAAAGCACGGCCGGAGACTTCTGGATTGGCGTAGACGATGTTGCGTTGAACCGGATTGGCGATATTAATTATGCCGCGAACGGCAGCTTCGAGAGCTTCACGGCCGATGCGGTTAGCGGAGCGCTGCTAGCGGATCATTGGCTCAGCCGCAATGCCGCGCGTGAGCTTGTAACGGACGGTACGGCGAAGGTAGAAGCTTCAGCATCGAGCCGCACCGGAGGTTACCAGCTGGCGCATTGGAACGAGGCAGCTTACGTTGTGACAACCTCGCAGGAGGTAACCGGGCTGCAGGACGGCGTATACGAGCTTAGCGCGTGGACGCGTTCCAAGGGCGGACAGCACAAGGCTGAGCTGACGGCGTCCGGCTACGATGGAACAACGTTGTCCGATGCCATTGAAGCGGGTGAGTCGACTTGGGTGAAGCAGAAAATTAGCGGCATCCAGGTGACGGAAGGCAAGCTTGTGATCGGCCTTCACTCCGATTCGCCGGGAGGCAGATGGATCGTGGTAGACGATGTCGAGCTGGTGCGTACCGGCGATCTGCCGGATGGCGGCAGTGACAACGGTGGCGGTAACAATGGCGGTGACAACGGTGGCGGTAACAATGGCGGTGACAACGGTGGCGGTAACAATGGCGGTAACAATGGTGGTAACAATGGTGGTAACAATGGTGTTGGCGGCGGTACTGCTGAGCCAGGTACAACGAGCGGGTTGAAAGTGTACACGAAGGAGCAGCTTCAAGCCGAGTTGCAGGCTAACGGATTAACGCTGTCGGCGAACGAGGCCGGCGTGCAGATTCCGGCCGATATTGCCGGACTTGCAGGTAATAGCGGGCTGACTATACAAGCGTCCAACGCCGAGCTTGTCATTCCGAGCGCGGTGCTGAAGCAGCTAGGGGGACTGGTGCCGTCAAGCGAGCTTGACGCAGCGAAGATTGACATCACAATGGAGATGCTGCCGAGTGAGGATTTCAGCGCGCTGCTGAATATGGCGGGCAACAAACACGGAGCGGCTATAGCGGCAGCAGGCTTTGTCTACGAGTTCAGTCTTTCCGTTCGGACATCCGCGGGGAATATCGTTAAGCTGTCTGATATGGCTGAGCCTGTTACCGTTAAGCTTTTGACAGACGATGCAGGAACTGGCATCTTTAGGGGCATCTATTACATTAGCGATGACGGGAATGTCGAATATGCCGGCAGTAGAATGGAAGACGGCTATGTAATCGCCGCAGTTCGGCATTTCAGCAAATACGGGGTGCTCAGCTATAACAAATTATTTAGTGATCTCCCGTCCAACCATTGGGCGAGCGCTGCCGTTAAGACGCTTGCGGCGAAAGGCATTGTTCAGGGTGTGACAAGCACAGAATTCCGTCCTGACGACAATGTAACGAGAGCCCAGTTTACGGCGATGCTGGCACGGGCGCTTGGCCTTCAAGCTTCGGGCCTATCCGGCTTCACCGATGTGGCGGCGGACAGTTGGTACGCGGAAGCCGTTGCAGCGGCGGCGGAGCATGGCATTGTTCAAGGACGCAGTCTGACCGAATTTGCGCCGTACGCCAACATTACGCGCGAGGAGATGGCCGTAATGCTGGTTCGATCCTATGAGCTGCTTGGCGA
Organism: Paenibacillus praedii; assembly: GCF_049725345.1. Taxonomy (NCBI): domain Bacteria; kingdom Bacillati; phylum Bacillota; class Bacilli; order Caryophanales; family Paenibacillaceae; genus Paenibacillus; species Paenibacillus praedii. The sequence goes on from NZ_JBMWAM010000022.1 coordinate 15,185, forward strand.
AGGACACGGTGCTTCGGGTACAACGCCGAACAGCGAATCGGCTCCTTTCAACGACAGTGCGCAAGTTAACGCATGGGCGAAGGACGCGGTGAATGCCGCTTACGCGCTTGGGCTAATTCGGGGGGATGAGAAGGGCGGCTTTAAGCCGCAAGGACTTGCAGCTAGAGCGCACAGTGCGCAGGTTATCCATCGGTTGACAGAGTAGGTTTTGAAGGAAGGAGTTGCCGATTATAATGCGGCAGCTCCTTTTTTTGTGAAGGCGAAACAAGGATAAGCTGCGCCTTATCTCCTGTAATTGGGGTTCTCGGAATGAAACTTGCTGTGCTGTCAAAAACACGGCTGCAGAAGATTCATTTTATCCTATATGCAATCATTGAGCTGGATTAAAAAGGGTTATCCTATTTGTTTTATTTAAAAATCAGCGACTTTTCCCTGTACACAGTTGAAATTTGTTTAATTTTTTTATATTGTATAAATAACTAACGTTAATGAAACGGCAATTCGAAATGTTCCATGCAAGCTGCAAGAGCTGCGCTGCCGCCTGGCAGCAGAGAAGAGATGGAGGATGTAAGGATGAACAAGGTTACACTTCAGATGATAGCGGATCGGCTTCATGTATCGAAGGCGCTCGTATCCAAAGCGTTGTCGGGAGATAGCGCCGTTAACGAAGGAACGAAGGAGACGATTTGGAAAACGGCGGAGGAGATGGGGTATCGGTTCAAGAAGGCAAGAAAATTCGGCATGGAAGTGACGAGCGGCATGATGGCGGTTATTATGCCGAGGGCTTACCTGGACGATATGGAATATTGGGGCAATGTCATTCAGGGGATCGAGAAGGAGCTGCTGGAGCATAATTTCAGCATGCTGCTGTCGAGCATTGACATCTCGCTGCCGCCCAAAGAAGGTTTGCTGCCCACAATCGAAGATCAAAGAGTGAACGGCGCTATCGTCATGGGCCATCTGCCCAAAAACTATATCGAGGCGCTGAAGGACAAGCATTTCCCTTTTATTATGCTGGACGCGAACCTGCATGATCCCGAGCTTGATCACGTGCTTGCAAACAATTATCTAGGAGCATACGAGGCGACTGTATATTTGATGAAGCAGGGGCACAGCCATCTTGCATTTGTCGGGGACCCGGACACTTCATGGAGCTTCAAGGAGCGCTTCCGCGGCTTCCGCGAGGCGGTGACGGATTTTGCCAAGGAGTGCGGACACCCGATATGGGCGAAGCAGATCGGAGGCATCGGGGTGTCGGGTACAGGCATGTATACGAATCCCGAGTTGGATAAAGACATTCAGGATAGCGTCAAGCAAAGTAATCCGGTTACGGGCATGTTTTGCGCCAACGATTTGACGGCGTTTGAGACGATCAAACGGCTTGGCGAGCTTGGACTGAATTGCCCGAATGACGTATCGATTGTCGGATTCGACGATACAACGCTTGCGAAGCTGCTGCGCCCGAACCTGACGACGGTAAAGGTGCCAAAGGCGGCAATAGGCGCCCGTGCGGCGGAGCTCATATTAAGACGTATCCGCCATCCGCAGATTACTCCAGGGCTGGTCATGCTCTCCACTGAGCTGGTGGAGAGGGAGTCTGTCCGCCAGCTATCCGCGGTCAAAGCGCAAGTCTGAGCTCGTTCTGCTTTGTTTCAGACCTATATGGCAAGCCAACAAGTCGAGTCGGGCGGCACAGCGCCCATGCGCTCGACTTTTTTATTTCACCGCCTGTTTAAAATAGGAAATGTTGGAGCAGTAAGTGCCGTTGATGTCCGTTAGTCGCAGTTCTCTGGTGCATAAGGAAATGGCCTGCTTACAAGCAGCTTAACGCTCGATTGATAATCTGGCAAAAGACAAGCCGCTCGTATTCGAGCGGTTTTTTGGCGTGCTGAACGACTAGACCGCAAGCGAGCGACCCTTAGCGCTCTAAGCCCAACTCTTCGTATCCCGCGTCCGCGCTGGTAAGAAAGGCCACAACACACATGAAGTTGAATTTAATTGCAATTTTATTGAATTTAATTTTTTTATTTAAAATTTAATTAGTTGAAAGAAAAGTTTCATTATGTTAATATAACGTTGCAAGGCATTCATCATTAATACAAGGGGGATTTACGATGAGAAAGTCTATGTTGACGATGCTTAGCATCGTGATGCTAGCTCTGACGCTGGCGGCATGCGGCGGCAATGACAAAAACAATGGAGGAACCGGCAACGGAGGGCAATCGGCTCCTACTGCGTCGAACGGCGAAGCGGGCGGCGATGAGATCGGCGGCACGATTACATTCCTCACCAACCGGACGGACATGATCGATAAGGAATATGTCGACTATGCCAAACGGTTCAAAGAAAAGTATCCAAACGCCGAAGTGAAATTTGAAGCGGTAACGGATCTCGACAAAACGACGAAAATTCGTATAGCATCCGGCGAATTCCCGGATGTTGTACTGATCCCAACGATTCCGAATTCCGAATTATCCAATTATTTCGCCCCGCTTGACGATCTTGGGTTGAATGACCGTATCTTCTTCAGAGATTACAAGGCCTATGACGGCAAAGTATACGGCATCTCGGCCGGAGCGACGACAACCGGCATTGTATACAACAAAAAAGCGTTCGCCGATGCGGGCATTACCGAAATCCCGACTACGCTGGACGAATTCTATGCCGCAGCCGAGAAGTTGAAAGCAAATGGCGTTGTGCCGCTGGCTTCCAACTTCAAGGATCAATGGCCGCTTTATCCATGGGCTTCCGAGGTGCCTAGCTCCATTGCCGGCAACGCCAATCTGAATAATGAGCGCGTCGATACGGATGCCCCATATCAGTTGGACAATCCGTACGGTCAAGCACTGACGATTATCCGCACCATGTTTGAGAAAGGTTACCTGGAGCCGGACGTCAACTCTACCAACTGGGAGCAATCCAAGAAGGACGTTGCAAGCGGCAAATTCGCAATGTATATGCTCGGCAACTGGGTCATCCCGCAAGTTGCGGATAGCGGTACAACAAGCGACAACGTCGGTTTCTTCCCGTTCCCTTACGACAATTCAGGCAAGGTGAACGTAATGCTGGCTCCGGACTGGGGCTACGGCGTCAATAAAGACAGCAAAAATCTTGCAACAGCGAAAGCGTTTGTGAAATGGATGCTGGAGGAATCCGGCTTCGACGCCTTCGCCGGCTTTATTCCGGTGCTGAAAGATAAAGAAGCGCAAGTGCCGCAGCTGGCCGAATTCAACAGCTTTAACCCGACGTATATCGAAGCTCTATCGGACAACGAAACAGCAACCGAAATCGTGAACAAGGCGCAAATTACGAAGGAAGCGGTAGTGCAGGAATTTGTTCTTACGAAGGACCCGCAATCGGTGCTGGACAAGTACAATGCTGCCTGGGCGAAAGCGAAAAGCGCAGTCGTAAAATAAGCCGTCTTTCCGACAGCAAGATCGTATCTTAGATAATGAGGGAAGTGGATTATCAGGGAGAATGCGCCGGATAATCCACTTTTGTTCAAAGGGGCCCCTCTCAAGCGGCAAGAAACGGAATGGAGTGGATGTATGAATAATTTGTCTTACCACGCGCAGCGCAAACTTATATTGGCAGCGTTCCTGGCGGTCCCGCTCGCGCTTCTATGTCTATTTACCTTTTACCCGGCGATCCGGTTATTGTTTCAGAGCTTCACCGACTGGGACGGCATAAGCGCCTCCAGCGAATGGCTTGGTTTCGATAATTACAAGGAAATTTTTACAAATCCGTCCTTATTCGGCGTATTTATCCATCAAATTCCGTATGTCATTATCGGCGTGATCCAGAATGTGGTCGCGATTCTGTTTGCGGTTATACTGAATTCGAAAATAAGAGGACGAAACGTCTTCCGCGTCATGCTGTTTCTTCCGTTTATTATGAACGCGGTTGCCGTCGCCTTTATGTTCCAATATGTGTTCGACACGACGAACGGCTCGCTCAATGCACTGCTCGGCTTCCTTGGTCTAGAGTCGCTGCAGCAGAGCTGGCTTGGCAATACTTCGATCGTGAATTATACGCTTGCGTCCATCGGCTTCTGGCGGTTTATGGGTTACAACATGGTTATTTATCTTGGCGCGCTGCAGTCGATTCCAAGCGATATGTACGAAGCGGCGAAAATCGACGGCTCGAACCGATTCCAGACGCTGTGGTACTTGACGCTGCCGAACCTGACGAAAATTATTCAGCTCAACATGTTCCTCACATTAAGCGGCGCATTGTCCGTATTCGATTTGCCGTTTGTGCTGACGAAAGGCGGTCCTGCAGGAGCGAGCGAAACGTTCCTGATGAAGACGATCGAAACGGCGTTCCAATTCAACAATTTTGGACTGGCGTCGGCGATGAGCGTCGTTTTGCTGGCTTTTACCGCCATTATTTTGGGCATTCAGAATCTCGTTCTGAACCGGAAAGGGGACTAACGAAGGTATGCAGACAAAAAGATGGGACCCGGTCCATTTGCTGAAATATTTCATGCTGGCCGTGGCGGCATTCGTGGTGTTGTTCCCGCCCTATGTCGTGTTCGTAAACGCGTTCAAAACGGAGAACGAAGGCGGGGCAAGCCCGTTCGCGCTTCCGGAAAGCTTCCTGAATTTCGACAACTTCGCTGCGGTGATGGAGCGGGCCAGTATTGTGCAGGCGTTCTCTAATACGTTCATCATCGTCGTTGTGTCGTTAATCGGTAACGTTATTTTGGGTACGATGGTCGCATATGCGCTGGGGCGGATCGAGTTTAGAGGGAAAAATGTCATTCTCGGCGCTTTCCTAGTCGCTACGATCATTCCGACTATTACGACGCAGGTTGTCGTGTTTTCGCTCATTCAGTCCATGGGCCTGTACAATTCGTTGTCCGCTCCGATCCTGCTGTTTATCGGCGCGGATGTCATTCAGATTTATATTTACTTGCAATTTATCCGCAATATCCCGTACGAGCTCGACGAAAGCGGCATGATGGACGGGGCGAGCCTATTCCGCATTTACCGAAGCATTATTTTCCCGTTGCTCGGCCCTGCGACGGCGACGCTTGTTATTCTGAAGACAATTAATATATACAACGAGCTTTATATCCCGTTTCTGTATATGCCTAAGCAGGAGCTGGTTGTCGTGTCGACGTCGATCATGCGCTTCGCGGGCAATAATCAGGCGCAATGGGGCAATATATGCGCGGCCATTTTAATCATTATGATCCCAATGACGCTGATCTATTTGTTCCTGCAGAAGTATATCTTTTCGGGCGTTATGAACGGCGCGGTGAAAGGGTAGGCGCAATGCAAGGCCGGTCGCTGCAAGTCCGGAATCAATACAAAATTAAACAGCAAGGATGGATAGAGATGGCTAACATAACCTCATCTTTTGTGACAAGAGAGAAATCTAGACTGCTGCTGGACGGCAAGCCGTTTCGATTCGCAGGACCGAATATTTATTGGCTTGGCCTCGACGAGAATGTGAACGGGGTAGATTGGCCGACGCCTTTCCGGGTAATAGACGCGCTCGATACGGCGGTGGAGATGGGGGCGAATGTGGTGCGCTCTCATACGATCGGTGCATCACAGGGCAGTCCCAAGTCGATTATGCCGGAGCCCGGCGTATTTAACGAGGAAGCGCTTCGCAAAGTGGATTTCGCTATCCACGAGGCGGGCAAGCGGGGGCTCAGGCTTATTATTCCATTCGTCTGCAACTGGGATTATTATCATGGCGGACGGCTGACGTTCACCAGATGGCAAGGCTCCGAGGACCCGCTGGATTTTTATACTAATCCGGAATGTATCGCCTTGTTCAAGCGATATATGAAGATGCTGGTCAACCGGGTCAATACATACAGCGGCATTGCATACAAAGACGATCCGGCAATCATGGCATGGGAGCTCGGCAACGAGCTGAACGATTCGCCTGCGGATTGGGTGCGGAACATTACCGATTATATCAAAAGCATAGACGGGAACCATCTTGTCGCCCACGGCAAGCAGTTTGGTCTGGACCGCGACAAGCTGGAGATAGCCAGTCTTGACATTCTCGATGTACATTATTATCCGGCCAATGCCGAGAAGACCATTGCAGACGCGCGGGAGGTTGAGGCCGCCGGAAAGGTGTATATCCAGGGAGAATACGGCTGGCCGGACGCCGACTTGGCATCATTTACAGCTGCCGCAGAAGCGGAGCCCGCCGTGTCCGGTACGCTGTTCTGGTCGTTGTTCTCGCATGGCGACAGCGGCGGTTATGTCCAGCATTACGACGGTTTTTCCGTACATTATCCGGGTACCGGCGTCAATGACGATCTCGCGGAGCGGATCGGCCGATTGCGTTCTCACCTCTACAGGATGAGAGGGCTGTCGGTGCCGGAGCATTCCGTCCCTGCGGAGCCGGCGATCATCCGGGCAGAAGGAGAAATTTCGTTTCGCGGCGCCGTAGGCGGAGCTTATTATACGGTGGAGCGGGCCACAGAGAGCGAGGAAGGACCGTGGGTGATTGTTTACGACCGGCGTCCGGCGGATCATGCCGAATATTGGATCGACCCGTCCCGTATCCATTCAAAACCTGCGTTTTACCGCATCAAGGCGCATAATCCGGTCGGCATTGCCGGCAAATACTCCTCCGTATACCGTTCGGAGCCGTTCTGATTCGCAACGCGCGCCGTGAGCTGGCATCCGTGCTTCTAAGAGGGTGAATCAGAGGGCGATGGACTCATTCGTGTTATTGGGCATATTTTTGTCGATGTTTGGCGCGGGCTTGCTGCTAGGTTTCGTAGGTGCGGGCGGATCGGGTTCTAATCGAAAGGGGAAGAGGAATATGGCTTTTATGCAAGTGGAGTTCTATTCCAATACGCTGTCGCTTGCCAGCACCATTCAAGTCATAGCGCCCGTGCGGCCTAATCCGATAAACACGGCTCGTGGTGAGGCGGAAGAAAGTGGAAGGCCAGCCGCTTATCCAGTGCTGTACCTGCTGCATGGCGGGTCCGACAACCACACGAGCTGGCACCGATTCAGTTCGATCGAGCGGTATGCGGCAGACAAGGACATCATCGTCGTTATGCCGTCGGTACAATACAGCTTTTATGCCGATCAGAAATTCGGCTTTCCGTATTTCACTTATTTGACCGAAGAGTTGCCCGCAGTCGTCAAGGGGCTGTTCCATGCGTCGGACCGGCGAGAGGATACGTTTGCGGCAGGCTTGTCTATGGGCGGCTACGGTGCCTTCAAGCTTGGTATACGTTGCCCTGGCCGGTTCGCGGCCGTGGCAAGCTTGTCCGGCAGTCTCGACCAGTGCGACCGGCTTGGCCCTTCGCCTACTATTCAAAACCAAATGATGCTGCAAATGGCGCATTATACGTTCGGCTCCGCATCGGAATATAAGGGTAGCGGAAACGATCTCGCATATGTGCTTGAGAATCATTTGCGAGCGGGCGTGACGTTGCCGAAATTTTATCAAGCCTGCGGGACTTTGGATCATAATTTCGGCATGAACGAGAGCTTCTACCGGCAATTCAATGGACGGCTTGATCTGACCTATTCGGTCGACGAGGGCAGAGGACATGAATGGAATTATTGGGATGAGCAGATTCGCCTCGTTCTGGATTGGCTGCCGATTAATGGAGGAGATGGTAAGTAATCTGTTTGGACGATTGAAGGGAGACAGGCGGAGTGGAGGGGAAGAATGTAATCGTTATAGGAGCCGATCACTCGTTCGCGGACAGGATGTGCCGGATATGGCTGGACGAAGGCAGAGTGGTACTGGCCGCCATGACCGGCAGCGGGTTGGCTTCGCAAGTCGATAGTAAGCATCGGATACGGTTCGATCCGCTTGAGGAACAATCCGTCCAAGAGATGGCCATGAAAGCAAGCGAAGTGATGGAGCGGATCGATATGGCGGTGTGTTGCTTCTACAGGCGAAAGGAATCTCGGCTGCGGGACGGAATCGATAGCCGCGATGTGATGGAGATGTACGACTACAATGCGCTGGCGCCGCTGCGCGCGATTGAAGCGCTCTTGCCTCACATGACCGGAGGATGCAAACGAATCGGATTTCTGTCCGATGTGCGCGGTAGCGTGACCGAACCAAGAGGGGCCCGGCATATCGGGTACGATATGTCACTTGCAGCGAGACAAATGTCGATTAAAATAATGTCCAATGCATTGTTCAGCGAGGGGTATACTTTCAGAATTGCGCTGATGGACATGGAGAGGGAGAATGCAATGCCGGAGGATGAACTGGCTAGAACGGTATGCCGCCGCTTGTCCGACTTTGCCGATCAGGAGGCGTTAAAACTATTCATAGCGGAATAACATCATCTCGAACGATTCCCTTGGTTTCGTACAAAAGCAGTAAGGAAGGTGAACAGGCATGTACACGGCATTCGTAACCGGAGCGGATCGGGGCTTGGGGCTGTCATTGTCGGCGCAACTGCTGATGAAAGGCTGGCGCGTCATTGCAGGCCGTTACTTGGAGGATTGGCATCAGCTGACAGAATTAGCCGCTTGCTACCCGGACCGGACAGTCGTTGTCCCGCTCGATATCGGCTCCGACATTTCTGTGAGAGAAGCCGCGAAGCTTGCTGCGAAGGAGACTGATGCCGTCGATCTTGTTATTCACAATGCAGCCGTATCGACTCGGCTCAAGGATCTGGACATTGTTGGCGGGCTGGATTATGAAGATATGATGAGAATGTATAATGTTAACGCCGTGGGAATGCTTCGTGTGACCGAAGCATTCCTGTTCTTGACGGATGCAGGCTCCATGAAGCGGCAGTGCATCGTCTCGTCCGAGGCGGGCAGCATCGAACGTTGCGAACGCCGGGCATGGTATGGGTATTGCATGTCGAAGGCAGCGCTTAATATGGGAGCATTGCGTCTGTACGAGCAGCTGCGGCCGCAAGGCTACACCTTCCGGCTCTTTCATCCGGGGTGGATGAAAACGTATATGTCCGGAGTCAAGAATGAGGACGGGGAGTTGGAAGCTGACGAAGTGGCGGAAGCGGCCGTGCGTTTTTTTGTTGAGCCGAGAGAAGCGGACGACCGTTTAATGATGATGGATTGGTCGGGAAAGGAATGGCCGTGGTGAGACCTTCTTCTCTCATCCATTTAAGAACTGGCCGAACCTCCAGCTCAGTCCCTTGCCGCCTGGCTGCCTCCGCGAGTCGGGCAGCGCCCTCAATGTTATCGAAGCCGAATGAGAGCGCTGTTAGGCGCGTGCGTATTTTACCTTATTGCCCATACGCATTTATCCCTGAAACATAAGATAAGATGTACCTTTACACAAAGGAGTTGAAAAAATGAGCTATGGAGTAGCTGGAGCCGGCGGAGGAAACTACGGACCTAATCCGGTGGCAGGAGTTGCTGCAGGAAACTGCGCGCCTTATCCGGTGGCAGGTGTCGGAACTGGACCATGCGGAGGCGGAATATTCCCAAGCCTGGGTGTTATTTTGGTCCTTTTCATTCTGCTTGTCATCGTATCCCGTTCATGGTGGTAAACTTGAACGAAGCTTACTTGTAGATTGGAACAATTGCGTTTCCACTTTTTTAAATGAGCACTCACAAAATCCCCGAGCGCGCTTGGGGATTTTTGTGATGAATGAACGTAATAGTTACGATATAATAGAAACAAGCAGCAAGCTGCTTAATAGATGTACATATAGGAGAATACGCGATGAATAAGACACAACAAATTATCCCGGTGCATCTGCTGTCGGGATTTCTGGGAAGCGGCAAGACGACTCTACTTCAGCGGCTGCTTGATTACTATAAAGCGAGCGGGAAGAAGCCGGCCGTTATTATGAATGAGCTGGGCGATATTAATCTGGACGGACAGCTGCTGGGCAATGCGGTGCCGATGGCGGAAATGCTGAGCGGCTGCATCTGCTGCACGATACGCGGTGATTTGGGAATGGAAATAAGCATGCTTATAGATCAGCATCAGCCCGATGTTATTTTTATTGAGTCGACAGGCGCAGCCAATCCGATGGAGACGCTTGATGGGGTATTGGAAGCGGCCATGTATAAGCCGGTAGACCTTCACAGCGTCATCACTGTCGTGGATGGACCGGAGCTGCTGGAACGCGGCCGAACCGGCAAGGGCCGCACCTTTAAGCTGATGCAAGAGCAAATTCGCTGCGCTTCGATTTTACTGCTCAATAAGGTGGATAAGCTGGAGCCGGAGCAGCTTGTCGAGTCGCAGCAGCAGCTGCGGGAGCTGAATGCCCATGCCCGGATTATCGCTACCGTACGCTGTGCGATAGATGACTGGAGTCTATTGGAGGATGACGGGACTCGAGCGCTCCAGCATAGGGTGGCTCATGCTCCTGGCGGCGATGAGCCTGAGAGTCTTGGGCAAAGCGGCGCCGGTCATCATCATAGCCATGATCATGTCATGGCTGTTACTCATTATTGGCGCAATCCTGTGAACAGCGAGGATTTTGAGGCGCTGCTGAACCGGCTGCCGGATAACGTCTACCGGGCGAAAGGGATCGTAACTTTTAGCGACACGAGAAGCCGGTTTTTGTTTCAATATGCATATAGGGAATCGGACTTGATGAAGATCGAGCCGCAAGGCCCTGTGAATGATGTAGCCGTATTTATTGGAGAGCGTTTCTCTAAGGAGTGGCTGCTGCGGGAGCTTATGCTGGTGGAGAAAGCGGGGCTTGCGGAGCTGAAATAACGGCAAGACAAATAAAGGCCGCACCGCAGGTCAGTGTCGAATTTTGCTGACAGCATGTCTATTCGCGCAGCTGCATGGGTAAAATAATCCAGATGAGGCCAGCGCCTCTGCACGAAGACGCAATAGAAAGGTGTGACAGCAGATGTTACGAAATTGGTGTGCGGCGGTTGCAGCGCTTACGGTGCTAACAGTACTGTTCACGGCTTCCCCCGTTTTGGCGACTCAGCCGGAAACGGATTTACGCGAAGCCTTATACGTCGTGCAGCACCCGAAACCATCAGATGAGGACAGTTTGGACAAGCATCATAAGGGTAAAATGACGCGTAAGGATTTCGAAGCGTACCGACTCCAGAAGCTGAAGGAGATTGCGGCATACTTCGGGATCCAAACGGACGGCAAGTCAGCCGAGCAGTTGAAGAAGGAAGTAGAGGCTGCGAAGCTGGCGAATAAAGACAGATGGGAAGCATTCAAGGCGGAGTATAAAGTAAAGCGGCTGCAGCATCTGCGGAAAATTGCCGAAGAGCATGGCATCAAGACAGAAGGCAAGACGGGGGAGCAGCTGCGCGAGGAGCTCTACCGCCTGCACGGCTCAAAAGGAAAACGTCCGCATCGCCTGGAGGATCACGATCGGGCGGGCGAAGACGACGGGAAGCAGCAAACCAAAGAAAAGCAGAATCAAGTATAGAATGCGAGAGGAGGAGCCGCGCATTATTCGCGAGCACAATTGTGACGACATGCAGGGCTATCTGTACAGCCCGCCGGTGCCGGCCCCCTTTTCGTACAAATTTTTATGGAGCACCATGCCGTTGGCAGTTGATCAATATTACGTCCCTCCTTTTGGGCAGGAGGAGACGTTTTTTTATTTTCAGAAAAATATATTTTTTGCCTTACGGTGTTGCAAAATGACAGGACTCGTCGTGGACAATCGTCTCCGGCTCGATAAATCTTTTATCTTGTATGAGTTTCAGCTGTCTGATACACTGTTATTATTTAGTAAAATTATTAACTAAACATGGAGAGTGGAATGGCGACCATAAAAGATATTGCGCTTGAGGCGGGCGTGTCGGCGGCTACCGTATCGCGTGTGCTGAACAATGATGCTACGCTGGCCGTCAGCGAGGAGACGAGAGTACGCATATTTAGTATTGCCGAGCAGCTTCAATATAAGCCTGCGAGATTGCGAAGATTGAAGAAGGAAGAAGAACTCTCGCGCCAGCAAATCGGCTTGTTGATGTGGTTAACGCTGGAGGATGAGTATAGCGATCCTTATTTCTCCTCGATTCGTAGAGGCGTCGAGCTGCGCTGCGAGGAGCTTGGAATCAGCATATCGAAGGTGCTGCGCGGGAACAGCCGTGCGGAGCTGCAGCCGTTTCACGAGCTGGACGGCTTAATTGTGGTGGGCTCAATTGATGACTGCGATGTCGGTGCGCTTTACGAGCGGTCTAATCGGATCGTATTTGTAAATCACTCGAATGAGCTGGATGAGTTTGATACGGTGAAACTGCATTTTGAGCAGGCTACGCATGCGGTTATAGCCCATCTCAGGCAGCTGGGACATGATCGGATCGGCTACATAGGCGGAAATGACTACATTCACCGGCTTAATCGGCAGGAAGAGGATATTGCCGGCAGCGAGCCTCGCCGTTTTTACTTTGAGAAGGAGCTGGGGAGACTCGGAATCTATGAAGAACGGTTTGTTATGCAGGCGGATTGGTCCTCGAACGGAGGGTACGAGTCGATGAAGCGGCTGCTGCAGCTGGATACACGGCCGACGGCGTGTTTTATCGGAAGCGATCCGATGGCGGTCGGGGCCCTGCGGGCCCTTCATGAGCATGGTGTGAAGGTGCCTCAGGAAATGGCAATCGTCGGTTTTGACGACATCGAAATATCGGCTTTCTTGACACCGCCGCTGACAACCGTTCGTGCGCATACAGAGCATATGGGCAGAGCGGCGGTACAACTGCTGCTTGAGCGGATTGAAGGCAGAGAGGCAGCCGTTCATATGACGCTCAATACCACCTTAGTCGTCAGGGAAAGCAGCGGTAGTACAGTGCTCTAGTGTTATAAATGATAAAGAAATCAGGAGGCGTTTATTTTGGCCATATTTTTTGATCAGCAGCGTTCCATATTTCATTTGCAGGCTCGCGATACGAGTTATGTGATTCATATTACGAAAACAGGCTATCCCGCGCATTTATATTGGGGAAAAAAAATCCGCGGTACCCAGCTTGATCGGCTGCTGGAGCTGAAGGAGCGGGCCTCCTTTACGCCGAGCACCGAGCTTGATCAGCTGGAGCTATCGCTCGATACGCTGCCGCAGGAATATCCGGGCTACGGCAATTCCGATTTCCGCATGCCGGCCTATCAAGTGATGCTTCCAAACGGGACGACCGTAACCGACTTGCGTTATGAGTCGCACAACATTATTAACGGCAAGCCCGGGCTTCCGGGACTTCCTGCAACCTATACGGAAAGCGACGATGAGGCGCAGACGCTGGAGCTGATATTGAGAGATGGGCTTACGGGATTGACCGTTGTCCTGTCCTATACCGCTTTTGAAGCTTTTGACGCGATTACGCGCTCCGCCAGGTATATCAATAACGGAGATGCCGTGCTGCAATTGCAGAGGGCATTCAGCTTAAGTCTTGATTTCGCGCATGACAGGTTTGACATGCTTCAGCTTTCAGGGGCGTGGACGCGCGAGCGCTATATTCATAAACGCAAGCTGGAGCCTGGCATGCAATCGGTCGAAAGCCGCAGAGGCTCGAGCAGCCATATGCAAAATCCGTTTGTAGCTTTGCTGTCGGAGGGCGCGACTGAGGACCATGGCGACGTATATGGGGTGAATCTCGTATACAGCGGCAGTTTTGCAGCAGGCGTAGAGGTCGATCAATTTCATACCGCGCGTTTGTTCATCGGCATTAATCCTTTCGATTTTAATTGGAGGCTTGAGGCGGGCGAACAGTTCCAGACGCCGGAAGCGGTTATGGTGCATTCCGAGCACGGGCTCGGCGGAATGTCGCACAGCTTTCATGATCTCTATCGCTCCCGCTTGATACGAGGAACATTCCGCGATCAGACGCGTCCGATTCTCGTAAATAACTGGGAAGCGACTTATTTCAATTTCAATGCGGACAAAATCGAAGCGATCGCCCGGACCGGCCAGGAGCTTGGCATTGAGCTGTTCGTGCTCGATGACGGCTGGTTCGGCAAGCGTGACGATGATACGACCTCGCTCGGCGACTGGTTCGTGGACCGGAGCAAGCTGCCAAGCGGCTTGGAGGATCTGGTCAGCCGGGTTAAGCGGCTGGATATGCAGTTTGGGCTATGGTTCGAGCCGGAAATGATCTCGCCGGAAAGTGAGCTGTACCGTGCTCATCCGGATTGGTGCCTGCATGTCGAGGGGCGCAGGCGCACACAGGCGAGACGCCAGCTCATCCTCGATTTGTCGCGCAAGGATGTTCAGGACTACATTGTGCAGTCGGTATCGGATATTTTATTGAGCGCGCCGATTACTTACGTGAAGTGGGATATGAACCGGAATATGACGGAGATCGGCTCGGCGCTGCTTCCTCCGGAGCGCCAGCGGGAAACGGCGCATCGCTATATGCTCGGCCTATACGATGTGCTCGAGAGAATCACGTCAGCATTCCCTCATGTGCTGTTCGAGAGCTGTTCCGGCGGCGGAGGCCGATTCGACGCAGGTATGCTGTATTACATGCCGCAAACGTGGACGAGCGATAATACGGATGCGGTATCCCGGCTCAAAATTCAATACGGGACCAGCATCGTCTATCCGGTAAGCGCTATGGGCGCGCATGTGTCGGCTGTGCCGAACCATCAGGTTGGCCGGATTACAACGCTTGAGACGCGCGGCAACGTCGCCTTGTCCGGTAACTTCGGCTATGAGCTCGATCTGACCCGCTTTACGGATGAGGAGAAGGAGACAGTCAAAGCCCAGGTTGCGCTGTATAAGGAAGTGCGTCATCTGGTTCAATTCGGTGATTTCTACCGCTTGCTTAGTCCCTTCGAGGGCAATGAAACGGCATGGATGTTCGTCTCCAAGGATCAAGCAGAGGCGTTTGTCGTTTATGTATCCGTTCTTCAGGAGCCGAATCCGAAGCTGAACCGCTTCCGGCTGAAAGGTCTTGACCCGAAGCGGGATTACAAGCTTGAAGGCCAGGAGTCCGTATTCGGCGGCGACGAGCTGTTATACGCGGGACTGGCAGTGCCGCAGTTCCATGGTGATTATGCGAGCAAGGTGTATCGCTTCCGCGCAATGGAATAGCAGCATGATAATACAAAGGCTGCAGCCGGTCAAATGATCGGTTGCAGCCTTTTCTTGTTGCAGCTTGGCAGGATCAGAGTCTGTCATCGCCTACTCTAGTAGTTGTATGTGTTCAATTTATTTTCTGTAATATTCGTCCATTTTACAAAAGAAAAAAACGCTTGCTCTTGACGTATCGTCAAGGGGTATACTTGGTTGCAAAGGGAGATGAGCAGCATGAAGTTAACGAAGTTGATGGATACTGCAGCACAAACGAAATATCCTATTGCTTTTATTACAGGGGCTTCCAGCGGATTTGGACTATTGACAGCTATCGGCTTGGCGAAGGAAGGCTATCACGTCATTGCCACGATGCGAAGCATAAGCAAGAAGGAAGCACTGCTGACGAAAGCAGCTGAGGCCGGCGTATTGAACAACATTGAAACGATGCAGCTAGATGTAACGATTTCCTCTCAGGTGGAGACTGCTGTAGGAGAGGTTATTCAGCGCTGGGGACGGATTGACGTATTGGTCAATAATGCGGGTTATGCTGTAATGGGCGTCGTCGAGGAAATACCGATGGAGGATTGGCGTGCGCAGTTTGAGACGAACTTTTTTGGCATGGTATCCGTTACAAAGGCCGTTCTGCCGCATATGCGCAAGCAGGGACAGGGGAAGATGATTAACATCAGCAGCGGTGCAGGAATCATAGGTTTTTCTAATACGGGACCTTACTCGGCATCCAAGTTTGCGATGGAAGGCTTCAGTGAGGCGCTCCGGCTAGAGCTGCTTTCGTTCAACATTCCGGTCGTGCTCGTTCAGCCGGGAACCTATGATACCGGAATATCTGCTAAGCATGTTTACCATAGCCAACCCCATTCGCCCTATCAAGCGATGATCAATCGATTCAATCAATTCAATAAAAAGTCCGAAGAAAATGCGCCTGATCCGATTCATGTCGCGAATACGATCGTGAAGATTAGCAAGTCGCGCAGGCCTAAGCTCCGTTATACCTGCGGCAGAGATGCACGGATGATTTTCCTCATGAAAAAGTGTCTGCCGTGGCGTTTAATCGAATGGGCTCTCCGAAAGGCTCTTCATTGATCCTATCGGACGACAGCGCATTGCGTCAAAATCACTCAATCGGGGTATAATAATTTGTGGTTTGAATAACGAGAGGAGTGAGCAAAGTATGACGAAGGCAAAGAAGGTAGCTTTTCTGCTGGCAGACGGCTTTGAGGATTCCGAGATGAAGAATCCATTTGATGAAATGGTGAAAAATGGTCATGAGACCGTTATTATTAGCTTAAGCAGCAATGAGGAATTGAAGGGCAAGAAAGGGACCGTGTCCTATAAATCGCATATGGGAATCAAAGAGGCGAATGCAGATGACTATTCCGCAGTGATTATTCCTGGGGGGAAATCTCCTAGCCACCTTATGAATAATGCTGATGTGCAAGCTTTCGTGCGTGAGGCGGACGAAGCCGGCATAACGATCGCAGCCATTTGTCATGGTCCGCAAATTTTAGCGGCAGCGGGTCTGTTGAAAGGGAGAACACTTACATCCTATCCAGGTATTTCCTCTGAGGTTGAAGCGGCAGGAGGGAAGTTCGTGGACAAGGAGGTTGTCGTTGACCGCAATCTCATTACATCCCGCACGCCGGAGGATGAGCCGGCCTTCATTCGGGAGACGATGGATAAGCTGGGCGTAAACGCTTGGTAGTGGTGCATAGGACCAGCGCAGAGCGCTGCCTGCAAGGTACGCTCAATTTGTGTGAATAGCTGTTAAGAAGGGGCGTTCCCGCCAGGTCTGATCAGGCCTGGCGGGAACGCCCCTTTGTATGGCTTGCTTACGCTTAGCCTTTAATAGCGCCCTCTGTCATGCCCTTCTCAATAAAGCGTTGAATGAACAGATAAATAATAAGTACAGGTATAACCGTAAGGGATACGGCGCTGGCCATAAGCCCAAAGTCCGTTCCATACTGTGAGCTGATCTCGTTCAGCAAAGCGACAATCGGTCTTACGCTTTCCTTATTCACGAAGATTAAGGCGGAGAACAAATCGTTATAGGACCATAAGAAGACGAAGATGCTGGCAGATGCGAACACCGGTCTTGCGATCGGCAGAAATATACGGGTAAACATATTGGCACGATTACAGCCGTCGATAAAAGCGGCTTCCTCCAGCTCCTTCGGTATTGTAGCCATATACCCCGCAATAACTAAGATAGCAAAGGTCAGATTACCCGCGGTATGAGGCAAAATCAATCCCCAGTACGTATTAACCAAATTCCATTTAATCAGAATTTCATAAACAGGCACAACCGTAGCGAATGACGGAATCAGCAGGCTTGCCACGAGAATCGAATAGACCGCCGAACGGCCGCGGAATTGAAATCTGGCGATAACATAGGCGGCCAAGCCCCCGATTATCAAGACGAGCAGCACAGCGCTTCCGGACATGATTAGGCTGTTGATATAGCTGCTGCCAATATTGATCCGGTCAAATGCTGTTGTATAATTAGTCATCACAGGCTCCGTCGCGAGCTTGAACGAGTTGTTCATGACATCTCTGGACACCTTGAACGAGTTATTCACAATCCAAAATAAAGGATAAATCGTTGTGAGAGACCACAGTATCAAGCAAGCATACGTAAATATCGTGCTGATTCCGACTCTTTTTTCAGATGTGGGTTTTTGAGCCTTAGGCGCTCTTATTTTGATTTGCTGCATTTCCTTACACCCCTGTAACAGCTTAGTATGAGATCTCTTCTTTTTTCAGCAAGCGGTTGGTAATAAGGGATAATACGACGCCAAACACGACAATGTACACCGCTATAGTGGAACCATATCCGAAGTTTAGATCGACCAGCGCTTTTTTGTACATGTAGGTCCCGAGCACCTCGGTGTCATTCTGCCCTCTTGCCAGAATCCAAATAAAGTCGAATACCTTCAACGTACCGGTAATTGCCAAAATCAGAACAACCTTTATATCGCTTATAATGAGCGGAATCGTCAGATAAAGCGTCTTCTTGATTCCGGTAATGCCTTCAAGCTTTGCCGCTTCGTAGAAATCGGAAGGAATCTTAGACATCGCCGTTAGAAACAGGATGAAGTAGAAGCCGACATAGTGCCACACTGTTGGAACCGCAACCGCGCGCAGAGCGCTGGACTCGCTTAGCCACAATATCTTCTCGTAGCCCAGATTGGACAAGGCCCCATTCAGCAAGCCGAATTGAAAGTTGTATATGAGTACGAACAATAAGGAAATGGCAGCGCCGGATATGACGATCGGGAAAAAAAATACGGTCCGGAAAAAAGCTTTTCCCCATTTGATGCTGTCGACCATCACGGCGAGGATCAATGCAATGCCAACCTGAAAAACGATTACGTACAGCATAATCTCCAGTGTGTTCAACGATGCTGCGCCCAGCATGCTGTCCGTAAACATCCGTTCATAGTTCGCGAACCCGACATATTTTTTCTCGAAAAAGCCGGACGTCCTGTAAAAACTCAAATAGAAGCTTTTGAAAAAAGGATAATACACGAATATAGACATCATTACGGCTGCCGGAAGCAAAAACAAAACGATATACTTCTTATCACCCTTCATACAATCACCTTTGGTGTTAAATTTTTTCTTATGCTGCCGAAATGAATTCGCCGCCCGTGAGACCAGAGGGGCGGCGAGCTTCAGACGGTGTGTTCAAATCTTGTTTTTATTGTTTATTGGTTTGCTCGATTTTTTGGGCTTCCTCAAGCGCTTGAGCCGGCGTTTTCTCGCCCTTTACAACAGCTTGAATGCTCGCACGGATCGTAGTGAATGTTTCTTGATGAACCTTACTGTCTACAGGTGCGCTGATGGATGCCGCTTTAGCGGCCATTGCGAAGCCGTCCAGGGCCACTTGCGCAAGACCTGTCGCTTCTACGTCAGCAGCAGGAGTACCGCCGTTAGCTGAAGCAATTTTCTGAATGGATGCCGGTGAAGTTAAATGCTTAAGAAGAGCTATAGCCATATCCTTCTTGGAAGTATCATCAAACGTTTTTTGTGCCATGTAGAAGCCCGTTCCGAAGCCGCCTACAATGTCCGTGCCGCTGCCTGCTCCGCCAGGAATCGCTGGGAAAGGCAATACGGTCGTTGTTTCCTTCACACCATCGGACATGCCGCCGATGGCCCATGAGCCTTCAAGAATCATAGCTGCAAGACCTTCGGAGTAGTAGTTCGCAGCCATCGAAAGATCGATTGTAGCCGCATCTTGAGGGAATGCGCCTAGATCGTAAAGCTCCTTCATGCCGGCAAGGCCCTTTTCCCAGTTCGGATCAATACCTTCCAGCAAGCCTTTGTTCTGGCCTTCAGGGCCTGCAGCAGCAAGCACGAAATGCTCGATCAGATAGTGCGATTGGTCGAACGGTGCGGAGAGCGGAATGACGCCGTTGTCTGCAAACGTCTTGACTGCAGTTTTCATCTTCTCCCAGTCTGTAGGCAATTCCAGATTATACTTTTCGAACAGTGCTTTATTTACAAACAGTCCTTCATAAAAACCGGTTAATGGAATTGCGTAAATGTTGCCATCTTTCTGTCTTGTCAGCTCAAGCGCGTCCGGAAGGAAACCGTTTTTCCATTCCTGATCCGCTTCCAGCAGCTCGTTCATCGGTACGACCTTGCCGGCATTGACGAAGCCTTCCGCATCAGCGCCGACAAAGTAGAACAGAAGATCAGGCTCGTTGCCGCTATTCATGTCCGTGTTCACCTTCGTTCTGAAGCCGTCGTCATTCGCGGACATGACATCATTTTCAACCGTTACATTCGGATATTGAGCCTTGAAATCGTCGATCGCGGCTTGGAATGCGTCTCTTGCGGCATCCGTTCCGCCGAAGGTAGAGAACACGCGCAGCGATACAGGATCGGCTTCTTTCTCAGGAGGAGCTTCGTTCGTTGCGGATGGTGCGTTGGTTGCATTGCTGTTGTTAGCTTCGTTTCCGCTATTGTTCCCGCCGCTGCAAGCGGCCAGGAGCAGCATCATTACCATCGATAGAGCCATGAGCATTTTAGAACGTTTTAACATTTTCCATAATCCCCCTTATAGTAATAATGATTCAGGCTGTAGCTGTTTGATGCTGATTGTGCTGTCTATTAAATTTTAAGACGCAAATAAATTTCAGTACATCCCATTTCATAGCCCCTCAGGGGTATATATCTCTGAGCGAGAGGGGGATATTTTTATCTGCGAAGGGGTAATTTCATGTGATTTCCATTTGATAAATTAATTTTGAAAATAGCTGTTTCAAATAATGACTACTAGGGTAATAGAATAAGCAGAGGAATAAAGAAGCTTCAAATCGATGCTTTCACTTCAGATGCGACGTCTATTTACAAGTATTGGATACTGTGGTGATGGCGAATTTTCATATAAACGAAGACAAGTTTTCTTAATGAAGCTTGTCTTCTGTTTGTGTTTAAATACCCATTACGGTGAGTGGGATTCAAGTGACAATCGCTGGCAGTCTAAGTTATGATTTGAACGGTTATGGGAGTTAAATTTGCTGATAATGGGTGAGGAGCAGACGATGAAGATCAAGACGAAGTTTATTATTGGCTATACCATCCTGATGACGGTGCTGCTGATCCTGGCTGCCTCCGGGATTACAAACTTGGCTGCTCAATCTAAACAGCTGGAGAATATTCAAGATGAACGCTATGAGAAAATGCTAAAGTCATATGAAGTCAGAGGGAAAATCAATGTGATGGCAGACGGCATATCCAGTGTGCTGATCGTGCCGACTCAGGAGAACCTGGATCGATACATGCCAATCATGACAGAAGCGGCTAAAACCGCTGCTGCAACGTTTGAAGAATTGAAAGCGCAATCCGATTCGGAGATCGAGGATCAAGTGCTGGGCCGCGTGACGAGCACGGGGGAAAAGTACGTGGCCTATGCGGCGGAAGCCATCGAACTGATTAAGCAGGGCAAGTCCGAAGAAGCTATTTCGCTTCGCCAAGAGGAAGGACTGGGATATCATCAAGAGCTGATCAGCAGCGCTAATCAACTGGCGGATTTTCACCGCAAAGCAATGGATCGCTCTCTGCAGCAATCGCTTGATGATAATCGCTCCACGATGATGATTATGAACATTGCTACGTTTTTTGGGCTGTTAATTGGAATCGGGGCCATGCTGTGGAATATGCGAAGTCTAGGGGACGGGCTGGAGAGCATCTCGGTGATGATTAAGGGCTTTGCGCAAGGCACTGTGGATGCCTATACACGTATTATGAATATTCGAAAAGATGAATTTGGTGAAGTGGCGAAGGTCTTCAACGGTTTAGCGGAGGATTTGGAGAAGAAGGCTGAACGAGAGCTGGTATACAATAAACGGATGGAGGATGATTCCTGGGTCAAGTCCAACCTTGCTGCAATTATGATGGACATTCAGAGCGACAATGATCTTAACAGCTTGAGTCGGACCTTCGTCCGTGCGATGACGCCGCTTGCGGGTGCGCAGTTCGGCGCAGTTTATGTTAGAGAAGGCTTTGGCGAGAAGAACTTCTTGAAGCTTAAAGGAGCATTTGCATTTGAAGAAGAGAATAACTTTGATAAGCAGTTCGTATTTGGACAAGGGCTGGTAGGAGAATGCGCGCAGGATGGTCAAGTTATTTTACTGAATGAGATTCCGGAGGATTACATCAGAGTACAATCGGGGATAGGCGATATTGTACCTCAGTACCTGCTGCTCGTGCCGGTAAAATATCAGGAGCAGATGCTTGCCGTAATCGAGCTGGCCTCCATCCGGAAGTTCACAGCGCTGGAGCGCAAACTGCTGGAAGCAACAGCTGACAGCCTTGGTATTGTGCTGAAAAATCTTTTCGGACGAATGAAGGTGGAAGAGCTGCTGCGCGAGTCGCAGGCATTGGGTGAAGAGCTGCAGGCCCAATCCGAGGAGCTGCTGTCGCAACAGGATGAGCTGCGACGATCCAATGAGAGGCTGGAGCATCAGACGAAGCAGTTGAAGAAATCGGAGGAGATGCTGCAGAGTCAGCAGGAAGAACTGGAACAGAGCAATGAGGAGCTTTTACAGAAAACTCATATGCTTGAGCTGCAAATGAAGCAGACTGAACAGAAGAATGAGCAGATCGAGAAGACGAGGGCCACACTTGAGAAGCAGACCGTTCAGCTGGCGCTCTCCTCTAAATACAAATCGGAATTTTTGACCAACATGTCACATGAGCTGCGGACGCCGCTTAACAGCCTGTTGATTCTCTCGCAGATGCTGATGGACAACAAGGAAGGCAATTTATCAGGCAAGCAGGTTGAATTTGCAGGCACAATCTATTCGTCAGGCAACGACTTGCTGAAGCTGATCGATGAAATTCTCGATTTGTCCAAGATTAGCGCAGGAAAAATGGATATGGTGACCGAGCACGTACCGCTGGAAGAGCTGGATCTATACTGCCGCCGGAACTTTACGCCAATCAGTCTGCAGAAGGATGTGACCTTTGAGACGAAGCTTGAGACAGGACTGCCGGAAGAGATCTATACGGACAGCCACCGTGTGAAGCAAATTCTGAAAAATTTATTGTCTAATGCCTTCAAGTTCACCGAGCAGGGCTCGGTTGAATTAACGATACGCAACGCCCGCCCAGGTGAATGGGATTTGCCGGAACACAACAACGCGATCATTGCTTTTGAAGTGAAGGATACAGGGATTGGAATTCCGAAAGAGAAACAGCAGCTTATTTTCGAAGCTTTTCAGCAGGCGGATGGCACGACCAGCCGTATCTATGGCGGGACAGGCCTGGGGCTTGCCATCAGCCGAGAGCTGGCGGCTCTTCTAGGAGGAACGATTAAGCTGGAGAGCGTGGAAGGCAGCGGAAGCACCTTCACGCTCTATCTGCCGGAGTTCCATGTCACAGGCGAACAGTCCTCACGCGAGCTGCACGATAACATTCTCAAGGCAACGGCTTTTCAGGAGGTAGCCTCCTCGGCGCAGAAGCCAGACAATTTCGAAGATAGTCTTCATGTTTCAAGCCGCTCTCAGCCTGTAATTGAGGACGATGCGAACCGGATTGAGCCAACGGATCGGGTTGTGCTCATTATCGAAGACGATGTGAGCTTCGCGAAAGTACTGCTGGATATTGCCCGCTCGCGCGGCTTCAAAGGCATTGTGGCGCTGCAAGGCGATAAGGGCTTGTCCTATGCCAGGACCTATCATCCCGATGCGATCCTGCTGGATATCCAATTGCCGGTCATTGACGGCTGGACAGTGCTGAATCAGCTCAAGCATCATTCAGAGACCCGGCATATCCCGGTGCACGTCATTACCGTGGTGGATGATATTCAGCATGGTCTGTCTATGGGCGCGATTGCTTACCTGAAGAAGCCGATGGACAAGGACAGCCTGGATAAGGTGTTTACTCAGATCGAATTCTTCCTGGAGCACAATCTCAAGCGGCTGCTGATCGTTGAGGATGACGCGGCTCAGCGCAACAGCATCGTGGAGCTGATCGGCTACGACGATATTCTGATCACCGCAGTATCTACGGGCAGAGAAGCGCTGGATCTGCTGAAGGAGCATCGATTTGATTGTATGGTGCTTGATCTGGGTCTTCCGGATATTTCCGGCTTCGAGCTGCTTGACGAGATTCGCAATGATGAGGATATTCAGGATCTTCCCATTATCATCTATACCGGCAGAGACCTGGATGTGAAGGAAGAGCTGCGGCTGAAGAAATATGCGGGCACGATCATCATCAAGGACGTGAAGTCGCCGGAGCGCTTATTGGATGAGACGACGCTGTTCCTGCATCGTGTAGAAGCCAATATGCCGGAAGACAAACGCAATATGCTGCGCAAGCTGCACAGTATCGAGACGATCTTTGAAGGCAAGAACATTCTTATCGTCGATGACGATATCCGCAACGTGTTTGCTCTCTCTAGCGTACTGGAGAGCTACAAGATGAATATTACCTTTGCCGAGAATGGGAAGGAAGCATTGAGTCAGCTGGAGCAGAATTCAAATATAGATTTAGTATTAATGGATGTTATGATGCCGGAGATGGATGGTTATGAAGCGATGCGGGAAATACGCTTGATGTCGAAATACGACAAGCTGCCGATCATAGCTGTGACCGCGAAGGCGATGAAGGACGACCGGGACAAATGCATCGAAGCCGGAGCATCCGATTATATCGCCAAGCCAATCAACACCGAGCAATTGTTGTCCTTGATGAGGGTGTGGTTGTATAAATAAGCTGGATAAGAAACAAGAAGAGGAACGGGAACGGATTGAGATCGAGATGCTGCTGGAGGCGGTATTTCGGCTGTATGGCTATGATTTTCGCAATTATGCCTATGCGTCGGTGCGGAGGAGAATCTGGCACCGAGTTCATGCTGAGCGGCTGTCTACCGTCTCGGGATTGATGGAGAGAATTCTGCATGACCATTCTTGCATGGATCGGCTGTTGTCGGATATGACCATTCATGTAACGGAAATGTTTAGGGATCCGGAAATATTCAAGTCATTCCGTGAGAACGTGGTTCCCGTCCTCCGCACCTATCCCTTCATTCGCATCTGGCATGCCGGATGCTCGACAGGGGAAGAGGTGTATTCTATGGCCATTTTGCTGCAAGAAGAAGGACTTTACGAGAAATCGCGAATTTATGCGACAGATACCAATGCGGATGTCTTGAAGATTGCGAAGGAGGGCGTCTTTCCGATCGACAAAATGAAGCAGTACACCCGCAATTATCAGGAATCGGGGGGGCGCTCTTCATTCTCGCAATATTATACGGCTAAATATGATTCCGTTATCTTTCAAACAGAGCTGAAGCGAAATATTGTATTTGCGCAGCACAATCTGGTTACGGACAGCTCGTTCAATGAGTTCAATGTTATCTTTTGCCGCAATGTGATGATCTACTTCAACAAGCAGCTGCAGGATCATGTTCATGGGCTGCTTTACGACAGCTTGAACATATTCGGCATGCTTGTGCTCGGAACCAAAGAGTCGATTAATTTCACCCGGCATGCGAACGCTTATGAGGAACTTGATAATCTGAACCGACTGTACCGCAAGGTAAGATAATGTGAAAGGCAGTTGAACGGCGGATGAATACGATGGAGACCCCCATTAATATATTATTGGTTGATGATAATCCGGATAATCTACTGGCTCTGGAAGCGGTACTGGATAACAAAAACTATCATTTAATCAAATGTTTGTCGGGCGAGGAAGCGCTTCGAAGCCTGCTCAAAAATGATTATGCTGTCATTGTATTGGATGTCCAGATGCCTGGAATGGATGGCTTCGAGACCGCGCGTCTCATTAAATCGCGGGAGAAGACCAAGGAGATTCCCATTATTTTTATCTCGGCGACCAGAAATGAAACCGAGCATTTTTACACCGGCTATTCCGTAGGTGCGATTGATTATATGCTTAAGCCCTTTGTTCCCCAAATTCTTCGAACGAAGATAGAAGGCTTCGTCAGCTTGTATGTGAGCAACAAGAAGCTGCAATTGCAAACCGAGCTGCTTCATCAGAAGACCAAGGAATTGGAGAAGATGAACAAGGAGCTCATGCGCACCGCTTACAAGCTTAGCAAGACGGAAGCGCAAGCCCGTGTCGTTCGGGAGACCTCTATTGACACGATGATTACCTTTGATGAGAACGGTATGATCCTCACGGTTAATCCGGCTCTCGAGCGAATGTTCTATTACAAGGAAGACGAGGTTGCAGGGAAAAATATTACGATGCTGATCCCCTCCTTCCTTCATATTGACTATAGCCAGGAAGCCAATGTGCCGGAAGCGCTGACCTCTGGGAAGCTGACGGAAGTCTTGCCGCAGCGCAAGGACGGCAGTTCCTTCGACGCAGAAATCCAGATTGGCAAGGCCATGGTGGATGAGGAGCAGATCTATGCCTGCACAATCAGCGATATTACACAGCGCAAGCAGTATGAGCAAGAGATTGTTGCTGCGAAGGAGACAGCAGAGATCGCTTCCCGTGCCAAGACGGAATTTCTTGCTATGGTCAGTCATGAAATCCGTACGCCAATGAATGGCGTGCTGGGCATGACCACGCTGCTGAAGGATACGGAGCTGACGGAGGAGCAGAGTGAATATGCGGACATTATTTACAAGAGTGGGGAAGCTTTGTTGTCGGTAATTAATGATATTCTGGATTATTCGAAAATTGAATCCGGCAAGATGGAGCTTGAGGAAGTACCCTTTCTATTAAAGACGTGTATCGTGGAAACATTTGAATTATTCACGGCAAAATCCAAAGATCTCAATTTGAGAATGAACTATTATACAGATCCCCTGCTGCCGGAATTCATTGAAGGGGATATTACCAAGCTGCGTCAGATATTGATTAATTTAGTTGGCAATGCGGTGAAATTTACGAATGAAGGCGGCATTGACGTTCATGTGAAGCTGATTGCAGACTATGGCTCTTCAATGATGATCGGCTTCTCGGTCAAGGATACCGGAGTCGGGATTCCGAAGGAGAAGCTTCCGTTCCTGTTCGAGCCCTTCTCACAACTGGATTCCTCCATGACCCGCAAGTATGGAGGAACGGGGCTTGGTCTGGCGATTTGCAAAAATCTGATCGAGCTGATGGGAGGGACTATACGCGTAGACACGGATAAAGGCAAAGGGGCAACCTTTATGTTCACCATCCGTGTGAAAGCTCATCAGACATCGCAACACTTTTTAGACTCCGCTAGGGTGATCAATGAGGATGCTGAGGATGCTAATTCTCGCAGGTTGTTCTTTGCAGAGCAGCAGAATGACAGGGAACCAAATGATGAACCCATTGTTGTGGAGTCAATCTCCAGAGAGCAGTGTCGCATTCTGGTGGCAGAGGACAATGTCATTAATCAGAAGCTTTCATTGCGACTGCTAGAGAAGCTCGGATTCACTGCGGATCTCGCCGAGGATGGCAAGCAAGCGCTGGAGATGGCTAAGGGCAAACGCTATGATCTGATCCTGATGGATATTCAAATGCCGGAGATGGATGGTTTGGAAGCGGCTCACCGAATAATAGAGGAGCTTCCAGCTGAGGACCAACCGGCTATTTTGGCAATGACTGCCAATGTGCTGTCCGATGACCGAGAGCGGTGTATGCAGGCAGGTATGAGGGATTTCATTAGTAAGCCGATACGATTCGATACCTTGAAGGAAATGATAGAACGCTACTGCATCAGACGATCAGATCATCCTACACAGTCATCCTCCTGAACAGTGGATTGGCTGTATAGGATGAATATTGCTACTTCTCCAAAAATAAGTGGAGCTCCTGATCAAACTTGTCCGGCTCATCGTAGAGTATGCCGTGTCCGCTTTGTTCGAAGGCGATAAGCGTGGAGCCGTCAATGCCGTTCAACAGCAGCTTTGCGAATTCCGGAGGACAGATCTTATCGCGCATGCCGTGAAAGATTGTCGTCTCCGCTTTAATCTGTTGCATGTCCGACCGCAAGTCCTCGTCTCGAAGCGACTGAAACGTGCGCACAGTACCCCAGGCGGACGCCTCCAGACCTAGCTGCTGGAGCCAGTCCATGAAGGGAGCGCTGATGACGTCGTCTTTATGGCGCGCCAGAAACTGCTCCCCGAAGTCGCGCAGCAGCTGCGGACGATCCTTCAGCACCGCGGCGATTTGGTCATTAGCCGCCTCCATCGTCATCCCGTGAGGATAGTCGTCACGGCTTGTGAAGGATGGCGCGGCCGCGCCAAGCAGCGCAAGCTTGCGCACTGCGTACCCGCCATGACGCGCCATGTACCTGACGGCGATAGCTCCTCCGACAGAGAAGCCGACAAGGGCAATTTGATCGAGGTGCAAATAATCAATAACCGCTCTAACGTCATCGGCCAATCGATCATAGTTGTATCCTTCAGCGGGGGCGCTGGATTTGCCGAAGCCGCGTTGGTCGATTGCGATACACCGGAAGCCTTGTCTGGACAGCTGCGTAAATGGGCGTTCGAACATCCGTCCGTTAAGCGGCCAGCCATGAAGGAACAGGACAGGCTCTCCTGCACCGATATCCTCGACGTACAAGCGAACTTCCTTTTCAACCTCAATATAATGTTCCATAAAATCTCTCCTCTCCTCTCCTCTTCATTCTTTTTCTTACCCTATAAAACCAGTTTTGAAAAAATTCGAATGGCGGACCGGTCGACGGCGAACATATCCTGTTAGGCTGAAGCGGGAAATCATGCAACGTCAGGAGCAGCTCATCGTAATAGGAGGTAGCTAAAGGCATCTTAGAATAAGATTTAGGGGGGATACCAATGATGTCTTGGGTAAGAATGGCTGTCATTCTTGTCATTACTGCCTTTTTGACACGTTTCATACCGTTCTCCGCTTTCTTCGCGAATGTAAATACACTCGTGCACGAGCTGGCACACGCGCTCGTTGCCTTGCTGCTGCAGGGGAGCGTTATGCATATTTATTTGTTCGCCGACCAAAGCGGGGTAACCTATACAGCATTCTCGGAAGGCTGGATGTCGATTCCGATTGCCTTGGCAGGCTATATAGGCGCTTCCTTGTTTGCGGCGGCGCTTTTCATGTTATTTGCACGGGACAGAGAGAGGCTCGGATTGGGTATAATCGCTACCGCTGCATTGCTAGCGCTGGCCTTGTTTGTTCGCAACGGCTATGGCATGGCCTGGTGCGCGGGCTTCGCGGTGCTGACGCTGTTTATTTGTGTGCTCGCCCCGAATTGGCTTCGCCGTGCTTATTATTTGCTGCTGGCGTTCATTTGTTTGGTAG
Organism: Paenibacillus praedii; assembly: GCF_049725345.1. Taxonomy (NCBI): domain Bacteria; kingdom Bacillati; phylum Bacillota; class Bacilli; order Caryophanales; family Paenibacillaceae; genus Paenibacillus; species Paenibacillus praedii. The sequence continues at coordinate 43,875 of NZ_JBMWAM010000022.1, forward strand.
AGTCAGTCATCAGTTCATTTGTACTGCTCTATCTGTCCGTCACCAGTCCCTCTGCCGCTGGTGATGCGGCAGGCTTGAGTGAATCCACTTTCATCCCGGCATTTCTGTGGGCGCTGTTGTTCACAATATTCTCCTTGTGGTGCGCAAAGATGGCATTAGGCCATTTATTTAAGCGTTAACCTAACCCGCTTTTGATAAAACAAAATTAGCACTTTTCCATACGATCAACGGTTCACGATTAGGTCAATCGGTGTATATAGCTTGTAAGCAGTATCATAAGAACATGAGGTGATCGCATGAAAAGAGAACAGCAGAGTATTTCTTTCTTCGGGCTATTGGCGCTAATGGCTTCTGTAATTGTATTGATGGGTTGCGGAGTGGGGAATTTATCCGATGTGAAAGTCGAAGCTGCTGTAAGAAGCGGTACCGGCACTTATACCGGAATGGCGGACAGCCACACCATAGAGGTTATGATGAACGGAGAAGCGAGAACCTATCAGTTGAGTGAAGGATTAAGCGAATTTGTAGAGACGCTGGATACAGATACTCGCATCTGGTTTGATTATACAAGTGTAAAAATGGAATGGGACGATACCGTCATCTTGCAGACACTAACTTCGATTCAAACGACTGATCCAATCCACATTGCCCATCATACAGCAGATTAGACGGGTATCATAATGCTCCTATTTGGCAAGAAACACTATTATGAAAATTCAAATGAGGAAGCCGGCTGTAAGCTCTGCTTGTCATGCTTGTCAAACTAGTCCGCATAATTGGTCAAGTCCCCTCATAGACATGTTATCAGCCAGTAAAAAAACATTGGGATGAGGGGATGATTACATGCGTCGCATGACATGGACCGCGGCAGTTTTATTATGCTTGTCATTAGTGTTAGCCGCTTGCGGAACGAAGGACGCCGAGTCCGTGGTGAAGGATCTTGACCACAAGGTGAGCAGCATGGAGAGCTATAAAGGCAGCGGGACGATGACGCTGCATACCGGTCAGCAGCCACTCGAGTATAAGGTTGAGGTGTCTTTCCAGAAGCCGCAATATTACCGGATCAAGCTTACGAATGAAGAGAAGGATATTACACAAATCGTGCTTCGCAACGATGATGGTGTTTTCGTACTCACGCCGAAGCTGAATAAGGTATTCCGTTTCCAAAGCGATTGGCCGCAAAACCAAGGTCAGGTTTATTTATACCAAACGCTCGTCCAAAGCATAATATTAGATAACTCCCGACAATTCGTTGTAGACGAGAATGCTTATGTATTTGATGTTATGGCCAATTATAATAACGGTTCACTAGCCCGCCAGAAAATTTGGTTGAATAAATCCGACTATAAACCGGTACAGGTTGAAGTGAGCGACACGAACGCCGCTGTTATGGTGCAAGTGAAATTCGACAGCTTTGATTTCGGGCCGAAATTTGATAAGGCGGTATTCGAGACAGAAGCGAACATGAAGGCCGCTCCTTCCAATCCATCGCAGGATAAACCCACGATGACGGTGCCTGAGCAATCGGGCAATGATGCGGCAGCAGGCAATGCTGACGACGACGCAGCAGCCCCGGATAATGAGGCAGCAACGCCGGATGACAGCGCTTCGGCACCAGACAATGATGCGGGTGCAGACGGCAATGAGCAAGCTGGCAACAGCGCCGTAGACGGTGATGGTTCAGCGAATAACAGCAATAATAGCGATACAGACACGGACGAGGATGCTTCAGCAGAAGCGGAAGATCCAGCGGCTAAACCTTTTACAGCGATGAAGCCTTCCTATATGCCTGATGGTGTAGCGGAGCAGGATATGGTCGATATCGTGTTTGGTGGAAACCCGGGTCTAATGATTCGATATGCAGGCGATTACAGCTATACACTTATTCAGACGGAACCGAAAGATCAAGCGGCATCTTTAGGAACAGGCGGTTATATGGTTGACCTGGGCTTCACGATGGGACAGTTCAGCGAAGACCAGCTGACGCTTACTTGGACCTATGAAGGGCATCAATTCCGTTTGACAAGCGCGAATTTGCCGGATTCTGAAATGATCATGGTGGCGCAATCGGTACAGGGCGAAATCGGGAAATAAAGCGGGATAACAACCGAATTTCCAAGACGTACTAGCCATTTCCGGGGCTCCTTTCATTGACAGTCTCAGCAGCAACGTATAACATTATTTCTATTGATGTTTGCTGCTCGGACTTTAATGGTTGCGACAATGAGGAGAAGGTGAAAGGCTTGGATTCGTTTTATCGCCCGACCAGGGTTGAAATATCTTTAGATGCTCTACGACATAATTTACAAGCATTTCGGAATGCAATACCGCAGAATACAAGACTGATGGCCTCGGTGAAAGCAAATGCCTACGGTCATGGCGCGGTGGAGATTGCGCGTGAAGCGGAGCGCTTCGGTGTTGATTATCTAGGCGTCGCTTTTTTAGATGAAGCATTGCAATTGCGCAAGGCAGGCATCCAAACCCCGATTCTCGTGTTAGGCTTCGTAGCTGCGGATGCCCTGTCTGTCGCAAGAGATTATGACATTACGATTAGTTTGTTTCGAGAGGATATCCTCGATGCTGCCTCACGTTTGCAGATTGATGCGAACGGGCGCAAGCTCAAGGCGCATATCAAGATTGATTCAGGCATGGGGCGCTTGGGAATTATTGGCCAGGATGCTGCTATTCATTTTATTAAGCGGGCGATGGCTATGCAGCAGCTTGAGGTTGAGGGAATGTTCACGCATTATGCCCGCGCGGATGAAGCCGACAAGAGCTATACGAAGCTGCAATATAACAGATTTCAGGCCATTGCTGATGAAGTGAAGCAGCAGGGGCTCTTTATCCCCATAGTCCACGCTGCCAACAGCGCGGCGGGTATTGATACACCAGAATGGGCTGGAAGTATGCTGCGGCTCGGAATTAGCATGTATGGTTTATATCCGTCAACGGAAGTTAATCAGCAGCACATTAAGCTAGAGCCGGTAATGTCGCTGAAAACAGAAGTTGTCATGGTCAAAACAGCGCCTGCCGGCTGGGGAATAAGCTATGGCACTCGGTATGTGACCAAAGGTGAAGAGCGCATCGGTACGCTGCCTATTGGTTATGCGGATGGCTACAGCCGTATGCTGACAGGAAAGGCTCATGGACTTGTGCGCGGCGTAAAAACACCGATTCGCGGCACGATTTGCATGGATCAATGCATGATTTCGCTAGATCCAGCGGTTTCGGACGACAATTCATTACCTGTAGTGCCTGGCGAAGAGGTCGTTTTAATTGGTCGCCAAGGCGAAGAGGTTATCACCGTGGAGGAATTGGCTGAGCAGCTTGGGACGATTAACTATGAAATAACGTGCATGGTTGCCGCGCGAGTACCCCGCATATATGTCAATGACGGTCATACGATTGCAGTCAGCAACCTCTTGATCTAGATCAAACGATTGCTGGTATTTTTTTCAACATACAATTTTTCGTAAATGAAGAGGATTTTCGCCAATTATCACGAATGTAGTATGTCAGTTAATCTATAGAGGCTATACATGTGCGCATACAGCATATTTGATATACGGCGATCATAGATATGTTGAAGTATAGTTGCGGCAATATATTGTCATAATGTGTATGAGGGTTGTGGAAAAGTTTTGGGGGTGCGAGTTCGGTGGCCAATGTACAAAATACCAAAAGAATCATGATTAGCTTGCCCGATCATTTGCTGGAGGAGGTCGACGGTATCGTTGCCAAGGAAAATTCCAACCGCAGTGAATTTATTCGGCAAGCCATGAAGCTGTATTTAGTGGAACGGAAAAAGCGTCAAATTCGAGAATCGATGCAGCGTGGGTATATGGAAATGGCGAAAATTAACCTGAACATGGCTTCGGAGGCATTTCAAGCGGAGGCAGAAGCAGACCACACGTTAGGCCGTCTCGTAAGCGGGGTGTAGAGCTTGATTGTAAAACGCGGAGATGTGTTTTTTGCGGATTTGTCGCCAGTCGTCGGATCGGAGCAGGGCGGTGTTCGTCCCGTTCTGGTCATTCAGAATGATATCGGAAACCGTTTCAGTCCGACGGTAATTGTTGCAGCAATCACGGCTCAAATCCAGAAAGCAAAGCTTCCAACCCATGTTGAGATGGATGCGGCTGCACATGGCTTCGATCGCGATTCCGTTGTGCTCCTGGAGCAGATTCGAACCATTGATAAGCAAAGGCTAACCGACAAAATTACACATCTTGATGATGAAACGATGCGCAAGGTCGATGACGCCTTGTTGATCAGCGTCGGCTTAATTGATTTCTAATCGAGGCGGCAGCAAGCTATTTGGTTTCGAGAGTGGTCCGCTCTCTAGACCGGATAGCTTTTTTGTCGACATAAACCGAATTTTGATAAATTTTGAAAAAAAGGATAGACAAACGAATTATGCTTTTGCTATTATGTACTCAATTGATTAAAGTAATTAAATAACTGAGCTCTATTATGCGAAGAACGCACGAAGCAAGCCTTAGATGGCTGCTTGTGCGTTCTTTTTTTATGCTCGGGGAGGAGCAGCGATGAACAGAAGACGTAATGTATTCATTAGTTTAACAGCGGCCATGCTGTCAGGCTGTCTGGTTTATGGCATGTATAAGCTGCAGCGGATGGAGATTGAGCAGCAGGAGACAGTCGCGGTCATTGTGCCGAAGCGTTTTATTGCTGTGGGGGAACGGCTGAAGGAGACAGATTTAGAATATAAAATGGTTCCCCATGCCGCGCTGATGCCGGAGATGATCGTGGACGCCAAGGATGCCGCCGGCAAGGAGACCATTATTCCTTTGGGAAGGAACGAGCCTATCCTTGACTGGAAGGTTAGCCGGTACTATTTACAGCCGAAACGTACAGAATCGACCTTTCAAATTCCGAAGGAATATATTCGTTCGATTTCGAATGGCATAAGAGCCGGCGATAAGGTGCTACTGTACGTATCGGGAGATGCTTCGCCTTCTAAGCGATTATTTGAGAACTTGGTTACTGTCGCTTCGGTAAAATCCTCTGGCAATGTTGAGATCGACAATATCGAAAATCCGAATTTACTGTCGTTGGCTGAAGGTAACAAAGAGCAAATGTATGCTTCGAGACGTGAGGCGAACGGCATGATCGATTACTTGAACCTAAACTTGTCCGAAACGCAATGGTTGGAAATAGACAGTCTGTGTAAGGGCGGGGAGCTAAAACTGGTTGTTGCGTATAGTCCACAATCCTTGGATCTGCTTGTGCAAGAGGAGGTCGAGGAGCCGTGAGCGGAGCTGGCGCCCAACTGACTGCCTTTGTCGGCACTACGCCGAATATCGGTACGACTGCCGCAGCATTTGCGGCTGCCTACCGCATTGCGGAAGCTACCGGTAAATCGATTGGTTACTTATGTCTTAACCTGAAGAGCGCCAAGATTCATCGTTATTTAGGAGTGGATGAGCCGGCTGTTACGCTGGATAAGCTTCGCCCGGAGCTGCGCTCCTGCAATTTGACGCCGGATAAGCTGCGAAGAGCCGCTTATTCTGTACCGAATCAGCCGAATTTGCAAGTGTTGTTCGGAAATTTTATGCGAGATCAAGCGGAGTTTTTCACACCGGATGAGGCAGAGCATTTACTTACGATAGCCGAGCAAACCTTTTCGTTTGTTGTTGTGGATGTAGGAGCTTATTGGGATAATGCGGCAACGATCTGCTCTCTGCGAAGGGCCAGCACACGGGTTCTCCTGACGACGCCAGCGCTTTCCCACTTTGGCGAGGATGGACGTCGCTGGATAAGGCAAGTATCTCCCTTATTCGGTATTACTTCGGAGCAATACGAATCGGTTTTAATTACTCATTCGAATAGAACTGGAGGCTATCAGATGAAGCATATATGCAAGGAATTGGGAACATCAGCGCTCGGGCAGTTTCAATTAAGTGAATCGTTGTTCAGTCAACTCGACAATGGGACGTTTGCGGATTGGCTGCACGCCGATACAGCTGGCAAACGAGCGATGCATGGTCCCGCAAAAGCACTGATGCAGCGGCACGGCCTGCGGGTTATGCCATCGACGATTCAGGTGCAGCCTTGGTATCGCAAGCTAATGACGCATCGCAGCGGGACAAGCTCATGATGGCAAGAGACAGCCGGTTCTCTCCAGCGGAATTCGCTGCGCAGATGCATTCGGAGCAGCTCGAACGGGAGGAGCGTGAGTCGACTGTTAATACGGCCAGTGATGCGAGCAGTGAATTTGCCAGATTGGCAGACGATATTAGAAGCTATTTAAGTGCGCCGCATGGACTGGGTGAGGACGAGCGCAGGCAATACGGCGAGACCTTGAATCGTGCGGTGCTTGGTTATTCGCAGGAGCGGGAGCAGGTGCTTGCTGTCATTACAGACCGCTTGATTCGGCTTCGAATCCACGGCGTGCAAAGCCATCAGCATCCCTATGAATCGCTTGCAGAAGCGTTGTTTGCTGAAGTCATTGGTCTGAATGTTCTTGAGCTGATCCTTGCGGGAAAGGAAAGCCTGGAAGAAATACAGGTAGTTGGCGAGCGGATTTTTGTCGTACAGAACGGCTTTACAGCTCCATCTGTTCACCGCTTTAACCATATACGCGAGGTGGAGCGTATACAGCAAAATCTCGTGCTCTACAACAACGATCGAATCAATCCGCGCAAACGCTGGGCGGAGGTCATGCTGCGCGACGGCTCGCGCGTCACAATGACTGGCTTCGGATTCACATCTTGTCCGACACTGACCATTCGCTTCTATACGGTACGAAGCTTTAGCTTAGAAACTTTGTGCAAGCCAGCTTACCGGACCATTAATAACCGGGTAATGCATATGCTGAAAGCGATATTAGACGCAAAATTCAATATCGTCATTATTGGTCCTACGAATTCAGGAAAAACGAACCTTATGAAAGCTTTAATAGCCGAGCTGCCGGATGAGGAGCGCATTATTACGATCGAGAGCAGATTTGAAATGATGCTTGCGCGTGATTTCCCATGCAAAAATATTGTGGAATACGAAACAGAAGAGGAGGATCCTTACCATCGCTCCGATCAAGCGTTTAAGCTCGCCTTAAGGCAATCTCCGCAGCGTATCATACATGCTGAGATTCGGGATTCGGACGCAAATATTTATGTACGCTCATGTACACGCGGACACTCGGGAAGTATGACGACCGTACACGCCAATAAACTCGAGGATGTCCCTGAAGCCATTACCGATATGTGCATGCTGGATGGGCGAGGCATGAATGCCGAACGGCTGACAAAGCGCATTACCGAATATGTAACGGAGATCGGCATTGAAATGTGCTACCGGAACGGACGGAGAATTGTTTGTCGGATAGGCGAGCTGTACTGGGAAAAGGGGCAGACTGCTGTGAGGGATTGGGCTAGATTCGATGAGAAGCTGGATGATTGGATTTATCCCGTTCAGCCATCCACTAAAGCAGCTGTCAAATTGGCTGAACAGGAGGTCTGATATGAATGGGCTGTCCATGATCGCCGCTATCGCTTTACTATTTTGTTTATTGTTTATAGCGTTCTATTGCTTATTTCTGATTTGGTCGCAGGAGCAGCGCTTAAGAAGAAGGCTTACTTACCGGACAAAGGCCGGGCTGCGCTATCGGGTAAGCGAAAGCTTTAAGCGCTTTGAGCGGCTACATCGCCATTTGTCTGACTTGCTAGAAGCGCTTCAAGTGAAAATGAAGCCTAGCACCTTCGTCTTGGTGTCCGTATTACTTCTTCTAACAGGGATTGCAGCTGGCGGCGTCTTCTTTCAGAGCGTAAAAGGTACGCTGTTGTTCGGGGGGCTGCTCTGCTTACTGCCCTATACCGTGTTAAGAGGAATGCTCGTCCATCGCCGCATGCAGGCACAATTGGATTTTTTGCCTGCCGTAGAGCTATTTTATCAATGCTACCTGGTTACCGGAGAGCGGCAGGTACGTGTGGCGCTGCAGCGGACGGTGGAGGAGCGGCGACTGCTGGGGCCGATGCAATCGGTATTTGAGCAGCTTTACCGCAATCTATCCGTTCGCGGTGACGATGAAGCAAGTCTACGCTTGCTTTCGGCCTCGCTAGGGCATTTATGGGCGGATTATTTTGTTAACATCTTGCGTGTTGCGCTTGTGGAGGGAGTACCTATCACCGACAGCTTGAAAGAGCTGATGAAGGATATGCGCAAGGCAAGGAGAGTGAATGAGCAGGAGAGAAACCGACTGCTGGAAATTCGTGTAGCCAACTTCTCGCCGCTGCTGTTTCTCGCCTTATTTATTGGAATTAATTTTCGTTATAACAAAGACAATGCTTACTATTATTATGTACTCGATCCGCAGGGGCGTGACATGCTGCTTAATGCGATGGTATTCATATTCGCTTCATTTCTAATGGGCTTATGGCTTTCACGTAAAAAAATGTAAAGGGAGGACGAGCATGTACGAAGGGATCGAAATGGGCATCCGTATAGCCTTGACAGCTGGCCAATTTGTATTTGGGGTGGCAGCAATCTATGCGCTCCTTCAGCTGCTGCCGCGGCGTCCGGCCAGGTGGAGACATCTGGCCATAGTAAGCTGGCGAACAAGACAAGCGCCGGATCGCTGGCTGCGGCTGCTTGCGATTTCGAGACAGAGTCCCGTCTTCTTGGAGCGGGAGCTGCTGCTTGCCGGCTGTGGGGTAACGGCCGATGCGGCATGGTATGTAGTGGCAAGAAGAGTTCTCCTAATGTTTGTCACAGCGGCAGTCATAGCGGCTGCTGCATTTTATAATCAGTTGAAAATATTTATCCCGCTTACTTATGCTGGTCCAGGCTTGCTTGTTATGTTGCTGCTGCTTTATTTCGACTTAGTCTGGCTCCGCTCGATACATAGATTCCGCGCTCTGCAAATAACGAAAGAAATTTTCGTGGTCAGCAATCAGCTGCTGTATTTGTCTGAATCCTCGCTGCATATTCATGCGAAGCTGTTTCGGTGCGCCCCGTTTACGAGAGTGCTGCGAGCGGACCTGGAGCGGCTGCTGGCTGAATGGTACCACGATGCGGGCGGAGCGCTGCAGCGCTTCAAGCGGCGAATCGGCACGGATGAGGGGCTCAGCTTTGTGGAGACGCTGGATGCTCTGCGGCTGCATGAAAGCGAGCAATACTATCAGCTGCTGCGGGTGAGGATCGACGATTATAAGGAGAAGATCGAGCTTGCCAAGGAAAGCCGCAAAGAATCGACGTCCTACATTTTATTTGTTATAGCTGGAATTCCTATATTATACACCTTTCAAGTTTTTATTTACCCTTGGGTACGTGAAGGCCAGAAGCTGTTCCAGTCGCTCAGTTAGTAAGCCATATTTTATGGAGGGAGGTGTTAGCATGCGAAATATTTTGATGGCCGTCATGATGCTTGTTGTTGTAATCGTCCTCTTTAACACGATTATCGCTCAGGATACGACAGGCACACGCAGTCAAATCGAATCGCAAGGAACGTCTGCGAATACGAGAATTAGCCAGCTGCTTCCTTAGGCCTCAATGTAATCGTGTGAAAATAATGCGGGAGGTGCTCATTTATGCGCGCAATACTTGTATCGACGCTGCTGCTTATAACTGTCATCATCCTCTATCAAGCGGTAGCGGAAGGCGATGCGGGTATGAAGGGGCAAATTAATGGGGCTGGCAGCGCCATTCGTGAGCATATTAGGGGAATGAGTCCGTGAAGCAGATTTTAATTTTCATCATGTTTGCCGCTCTGCTCTGCTGGCTCATGTTTTCACCCATTTATAAGCATGTGCTGATTGTCAGGCAAGCTGTTCTGCAGCAGGAGGTTAATTATTTGCTGGAGATAGGCGCCAGCGGTAGCTATGGCTATATCAGCAAAGCGATGCAGGAGCAAACCAGAGAGCGATTGGCGCGCTTCGGCATGAAGCCTGATGATATCGTATTCGAGCTTACGACAACGACTGGCGCGGATGCATCCAACCCAAGTGAACCGGTGAGCCGCGGGGTCGGCATAGCGTTAACGATGAGCTATCCGTATGAAGATCTGTTCGAAATCGACCGTCTTATCGGCTTGTCGCCTCCGCCGTCTAGTGAGAGAATGCGGGCATTCGGAATGAAAATGAGCGAATATGTGCCATAAGCTAGGAAGGGGGCGAATCGGTGTACAAGCTGCTGCTCATCGTTGTAATGATGTCGGTGTGGCTCTCGATTCATTTGCTGCAGGTGGAGGAGGAGCTTGCGATGCAAACGTTGTTTCAAGGCAAATACGCGGTTAATCGAGCGGCGCACGCGGCCGCTCAGCAGCTTGACGCCGAGGCGCTAGGGAATGGAGTGACTCAAATTGCGCCGGCCGCGGCAGTCGAAACGGCTGCCCGCTATTTGCAGGAGAATCTGCGACTGGATGATAAAGGGGTACCGCTGCCGGAATCCTTTTTGAAGCAGCCTGTGGAGGTCATGGTCTTTGAAATTATTAATGCGGATAAGACATTCCCTTATACGTATCGTAACGATACATACCGATATAAGGTCACGCTGAAGCGCCCTGGCGTCATCATAATCGCTCATATTGTCTATCCGCGAGCATTTCAAATTATAGATTCTATCGAATGGCATATAAAGGGGGCGGCCGAGCTCGTAACAGGTTGACGAAAAATTGATAAATTGGTGTAATAGGGGAGGGAGTTTGTAAAGCATAGGAGCTGATCATCATTGTCATGAGCATCATACCTGATATTCCTGCTGCGCTTGTCAGGCAGCGTATTGAACGTTTGCAGGAAGTTATGAAGACAGAGCGTCTTGACGCATTTCTTATTACGCAAAATATAGATCTTTATTACTTTACCGGATCGATGCAAAATGGATATCTGTTCGTTCCAAGCACGGGGGAGGCTACTTTTTACGTTCGGCGCAGCTCTCAGCGTGCGAGCCGGGAGACGATAGTTCGGGTTGCTGAGCTAGGCGCTTTTCGTCATTTTGGGCAAACCCTGCTTCATGATTATCCAGCGCTATTTCAGCTTGGGAAAGAGCTGCGGGCTGCCGCCGACCTGGATGTGCTGCCGGCCCAAACCTATTTAAAACTATTAGAGGTGCTTGGAGCGACTGGGCGCTGTGAGCTTATTGATGGCTCTGCGCCTATTCGCAGGCTTAGGATGATTAAAGCCCCTTGGGAGATAAGCAGGATCGAGGCAGCCGCTGATGTTATTTCTGCAGCGCTGGAGGAAGCGTTAGGCTCTCTTCGGGAAGGCATCAGTGAGCTGGAATGGATGGCGCGTGTAGAATATGAGCTGCGTATCAGGGGGCATATGGGTCTAATGCGCCTGCGCGGCTATAATCAAGAAATTGCAACGGGAATGGTTATAACCGGTGCCGCCGCAGCCGTACCTACCTATTTCGATGGGCCGGCAGGAGGACTTGGTTTGGGAGCTGCATCACCTCAAAGCGTGAGCAGATCGATTATTAATAGAAATGAACCGATTCTGATAGATGTAGGCTGCTGCATCGATGGTTATGTCATTGACCAGACAAGGACAGCCGTTATTGGCGAGCTGCCCGAGAGGCTTCAGCATGCGTATGAGACGAGTGAAGCTTTGATTACCGCAGCAGAGAAACAGCTGATACCGGGCGTTCTTTGTTCGAAGCTATATATGGACGCGCTGGAGAGCTGTGCCAAGGCGGGGCTTTCTGCGCATTTCATGGGCTATGGCACGGACCAGGCGAAATTTCTAGGGCATGGTATCGGGCTGGAGGTTGATGAGTGGCCCGTGCTTGCAAGAGGCTTCGATATGCCGCTTGAGCAAGGGATGGTGCTTGCAGTAGAGCCGAAGTTTACCTTTCCTGGGCAAGGCGTGGTAGGAATTGAAAACAGCTACCTGATTACGGAAAAAGGAGCCAGAGCACTGACTCGCACGAAGCCGGAGCTTATTGTGCTGCCTTGACAATTGGAGGAATGAAAGCGTGAACCGGGAGCTGACGAAGAGACTTCATCGCGACTATATTAAGGTGTATCGTATTAGTGAGCTTATATCGCATGGCATCGGACTTGTTCTAATTATTGCTTATTTTACTGCAGCATTGTGGAGAGAGTGGACGCTTATACCTGGCTGGATCGCGCTGGCTATAGCAGTGGTGACGTTTATATTATTTACATGGGTATATCCGGAATGGAAATATAGGAGCTTCAAATATGAGCTGTTCGAAGAAGAACTGGAAATTAAATCCGGCATTATTTTTATGAGCAATGTTCTCGTGCCTATGGTGCGTGTACAGCATGTCGAGCTGGAAAGCGGTCCGTTAATGCGCAAATATGACCTGGCCAGCGTATCGATTGTGACAGCTGCGACGACCCATCGGATCAGCGGACTTAAGCAGCTGGAAGCGGAGCAATTGAAGCGTCAGATCGGTACGCTTGCTAAGGTGGATGATCAGGATGAATGAGCGCCGCAAGCTGCACCCTGTCTATGTGCTATTTGGCTTGCTAAATACGATCCAAGGTTTTCTGCCTCTTATACTGATCGCATTTTTTAGGGGCACGAATTGGACGAAGCTCGACTGGTATTGGTACGCTGGCGCAGGTGTACTAGTAGCAGGTGCTTTAATTCTTAGTTTTCTCGATTGGAAGCGGTTCGGCTTCTGGCTGGAGGAGGACCGGATTATTATTCGGCGGGGCGTGCTCTTCCGCGATGAGAAAACGATTTATTACAGCCGGATTCATTCGGTAAATGTGGAGCAGCCTCTCATTCAGCGTCTGCTTCGAGTGGCGCAGGTCAAAATTGAAACGCCCGGCGGCAACAAGAAGGCGGACGGCATATTGCCCGCGTTGTCCTTGAAGGAAGCCGATGCCATTCAACTAATGCTCAGAAGGCAAGCAGGGGCGAAGGCTCAGGCCAGTGACCAGCCTTCGGCTGGGAGGCAGGAGGGAGCTAAGCTTGATGCTGCCAAGCTGCAGCCGCAAACGAAGGAACAGACAATTTCTTCAACTGATGCCGAGACTGCGGAAAGCGGTACATTCTTTCGTCTTCATTCAGCGCGGCTGATGCAGGCGGCTGCGACATCGATGAATTTCGGGCTTGTCGCCGCATTTATTGGGGGCTTGTACTCGTTTGCTGATGATTTCATTGACATGCTGCTGCCGGATCATTTTTTTGAAAATGTCGTGGAAGACTCCGTGAGCTTGTTGCCCAGCTATATCATCGTCGTGGTTATCATTATGTTAGGACTTGGGTTTGCATGGTTTCTTTCTATAGCCTTGTATGTATTGAAATACAGCGGCTTCTCTGTCAAAAAAGAAGGAAAGCAAATTTCTGTTTCGTATGGGCTGCTCGAGAAAAAAACCTTTGTCTTCGATCCCAAAAATGTGCAAGCCGTTATTATTAAAGAAGGCTTGCTGCGGCAAGCTATAGGTTATGCAGAAATACAACTGCAGGTGATTTCCTCCGATAATAAAGAGCAATTAATGCTCCATCCGTTTATTAAACGAACCGAGGTATCAAAGGTGCTGGCCGGTTTTGTGCCTCAGCTTAAACTTCCGGAAAATAATGATTTGACGGGTGCCCCGAAGCGGGCGCTGCTTTATTACGTTAGAATCGTGCTGCTGCTGACACTCATAGGATGTGTCACATTAATCGTAATTCTAAAGACTGCCGGATTGTCGTCGCTTATCCTTATTCCTCTAGCTTTATGGTGGAGGAAAAGCTGCCATAAAGCCGCAGGCGTTAGGCTTGCGGACGGGCAATTAACGCTTCGACGCAGATTTATATCCAGATCGACCTTCTTGATCCGGCGGCCTCAAATTGTAACGATGCGCGTCAATCGTTCGACAGGCCAGGAACGCAGGAAGCTGTTGACGCTGTCCGTACAAGCGATGGGCAGTCCGTTCAGCTATCGGGTAGCTTGTATGGATCGCGCTGATGTGGAGCCGGTGTGGGAGTGGTACAGCCGCAGCGGCTTACGGTCAGAATAGTGGAGTAATTGAAAGGGCTGCCGCATAGCAGCTCTAATCGGGAGTGCGTGACCCGTATTCATCAAATCGTTGCAAGATGGAGGCTGTTTCATTTGGAACCTATAAAATTAATAAATGTAGCTCCAGACAATTCAGATTTAGCAGGGTTGATTCGTAATCTGGATCAGTATCTGGCTGAATTATTTCCAGCAGATGAGATATTTTTGATTGATTTTAATGACCCAAGCATCGATAAGACTTTTTTTGTTGTTGCTTATTTAAGTGATCGGCCTGTGGGGTGCGGTGCAATACGGCCATTAAATGAAAAGGAAGTCGAACTGAAAAGATTTTATGTTGAACCTGCGTATAGAAGGAACGGGATCGCTAATCAGATTCTTGCCTATTTGGAAAACAAGGCACGCGGGTTGAATTTTAAAGCCATTCGGCTAGAAACCGGCGATAAGCAGACGGAAGCAATCCATTTCTACAAAAAACATGGATATGATGAAATCGATAGGTTTGGAGAATATATTGATTGTCAGTCCAGTCGCTGTTTCGAGAAGAAATTTGATTAATCAATCAGGTGAATATTTTGACAGTCTAGAGCTAATCAGCGATCTGGGCTGTCATTTTGTTGTTTATGAGGTTCAGAAAATTTTTTTGAAAATAAATGAACGAAATGCTGAGCTTGAACGTCAAAGCTGTAACGGTCTCAAAATAAAGGAGGCATACGCGCTCGTGCATGACGAGACGAAGCTAATTAAGCAAGCGATACGCGGCGATACGCGAGCGCTATCAGAACTGCTGCGGCAGCATTATTCGTTTTTGTACCAATATATGCTTAAAGTGACCATGAACAAAAACCTGGCGGAGGATGTCACGCAGGAAACGATGCTAAAGGCGATTGAGAAAATAGCAGGCTTTCAAAGCAAAGCGAAATTTTCGACATGGCTCATCACAATTGCATCCAGGCTTGTCGTAGATCGCATGAGACGGAACGAGCGGGAGAAGCGCTGGCTGCAGGAGGAGCAGTCGATGCAGGGTATACGTTACGACACACTGCAGCGGTTGAATGAATGGCCGGAGGCGCTTCAGGCATTAGGAGAATTGAAGAGTGACATTCGGATTCCTGTGCTGCTCAAGCATTATTACGGCTACGCGCAGGAGGAAATCGCCGCAATGCTGGATATTCCGGTTGGTACGGTAAAATCAAGGCTGCATAACGGATTAAAGCAGCTGCGGAAGGAGCTTGTTGAACATGAAGAAGCATAAAACGAATGATGACGATCAGCAATGGTTTGACAATCAAATCGGTGAAGCGTTGGATCGCTTTGACGCTATTCATGCCCCCCTCTTGCCGAAGCTGCACGTGTTCGAGCAGCTTGTACAAGCGCATAAGCGAGAGTTGAAAAGAAAGCTGTGGAAGGATCTGTTACTCTTTTGGCTGCTGGCAGTCTTTATTTTTAGCTCAATGATGTGGGTGTTGGATCGCAATTGGGTCTGGTTCTTGACCATACAGTCGGCTATTGCAGCGGGGGGAATCGGATTTGTCAGCATAACATTTGTCCGAAGGATGGGCAGCACATGGAGGAGCTGAAGGTACTGCCGTGGTGGTTCTGGATGCTGCTTGCTCCGATCCTGATTGCACAATCAACTTGGTTATTCATTGATGCGCGCAAACGTGACAGTATGCCATGGTTTTGGGGAATATGGGGGCTAATTCAGATTCCTATGCCATTCATCCTCTATTGGATTTTTGTTCGAAGCGGCTGGTTTCGGCGTAATCCGAGTGAGTAAGGAGAAACGTAAGAATACAAACGAAATGGAATAACGAAAGGGAGAGTTGCGAATGAACGAGCAAATCGATGTGTCACAAATTTTACCCGTTTTAGCTCCAATACTGGTAATTCAACTGATTTTAATGATCATTGCATTGATTTTATGCGCCAAAGCTGAGAAAACTAGAGGACCGAAGCTGATGTGGATTTTTATTATTATATTTGGCAATTTGCTCGGATCTATCGCCTTCTTTATTTTTGGCAGGAGGAATGAGGGATGACAGCTCTGCTTCAGGTAGATGGCTTAACAAAATCATTCGGTTCAGTCCAAGCGGTGTCTGGCCTTGATTTCACGATAAAAGAAGGTCACTGCGTGGCGCTGCTTGGTCCCAATGGAGCGGGAAAAACAACGATGATTCGCATGATTACAGGACTGCTCAAGCAGACAGCGGGAAGAATAAGTTTCCCTCGTGCGGGTGAAGCTTGAAACGAGAGAGCGCTCATTGGCTATTTGCCCCAATCGCCAGCCTTCTACAATTGGATGACGGGCTTTGAATATGTCGCTTATGCCGGTAGGCTTTGCGGATTACCTGCTACAACTGCCAAGCAGCGGGCGAAGGAGCTGCTTGATCGAGTAGGTCTTGCTCAAGCAGCCAAACGAAAAATCGGCTCCTATTCAGGCGGAATGAAGCAACGTCTTGGTCTTGCTCAAGCTCTCGTACATCAGCCAAGGCTGCTCGTAATGGATGAGCCTGTATCCGCGCTTGATCCGATCGGACGGCGAGAGGTGCTCGGACTGCTTCAAGAGCTGAAGCGGGAACTGACAGTGTTGTTCTCAACTCATGTGCTGCATGATGCGGAGGAGCTATGCGATGATGTCATTATTATTCGGAAGGGGCAGGTCGCGCTGCAAGGGGCCATTTCCGACATTCGCAACAAGCACCGCAAGCCGGTTATCGAGCTTCGGCTTGAAAAGGATGATCATTCTGAGAAATGGCTGTCTTCCTTCCAGAAACGTATTCATGCCGCATCTGGATCAGGAACTGAAGCCGGACTAATCAGTGCTGTAGAGGTACAGAATGGCATCGCAAGGTTTTCCGTCAACGAAATGGATGCTGCAAGACATCTTTTACTTGGAGAGCTTTCGAAGGAGCAAATAAAGGTTAACAGACTCGAGGCTGGCTATACTTCGCTGGAAGATTTATTTATGAAGGTGGTGACAGCATGAGTTCCTCAACAACCGGTATTGGGAGATCGGACTTCAAAGGCCATGCAGGCACATCAGGCCTTACCCGATTTTTCGTAATGGTGCAAAAGGAAGCGCTGGAGCTCATCCGCAGCTTTAAGCTGCTTTGGGTCTCTCTTGTTTTTGTGCTGCTCGGCGTAATGCAGCCGATATCGATGCATTTTATGCCGCTCCTGTTAGAAAAGGCAGGCAATATGCCGGAGGGTACTGTAATTGATATTCCGAAGCCGCTAGGGGAAGAAGTGCTTGCGCAGACGCTTCAGCAATTCGGTACGCTTGGCATTCTTATTCTAGTTCTTGTCGCGATGGGCACGGTGTCTGGCGAGCGCAGCAGCGGTGCCGCATCGATGATTCTAGTCAAGCCGATCTCTGTCCTTACCTATATCGGCTCTAAGCTGACGACTTTGCTGTTATTCACGTTTATCTCGTTAAGTGCTGGTTATTTGGCCTCTTGGTATTATACAGGGCTTTTATTTGGGGGCGTCTCTTTTGACAAGGTGCTTGGCAGCCTGCTTGTATATGGCTTGTGGCTGTCCTTTGTGATGACGCTGACTGTGTTTTTCAGCACGCTGCTCAGAAGCGCAGCAGCAGCAGCCTTTTCGACACTTGGCGCATCGGTATTGCTGTCTGTACTAGCTGGTATTTTTCCGAAGCAGTTAGGCTGGAGTCCTGGAGCGTTAAGCGGCTTTGCCTACCGGGTCGTTACTTCGGGACCGTTGCATGATAGTCGATTTGTCTGGGCGATTGTATCAGCTCTTATTCTAATCGCTGCCGCTTTATCCGCTTCCATATGGCTGCTTAAGCGGAGCCCGGCAGTTGATTAATACAGCTGCATCCTCTCTCAACTCTTTCCCATTGGACACCGCTATTATTTTTTAGTAGGATAGTAATGATAGAATCAGCGGCGAAGAAACAGGAGTTGAGGACGATGCTACAATTAGGCACAAAGGTCGTCATAGTGGCTGACCAATTTGAACAAAACCTGCCCATAGGGGAGCATGGTTACATTATAGCTTATGACCGCAATGCGGATAATGTATTTGATTACGTGTTGAGGGTACCATCTGCTAATCGTAATTTTCTTATTCCGGATGAGGATGTTGAGCTTGAGGAAGTGCTGATTCAGGATGAGGTTGACCGTATTGAACGAGAGGCGCTTATTGATTTTGCGCTCGCAACCCATAATGAAGAGCTATTCAAGCGAATTATGAATGGCGGTGATCCTGAGCCGGAGCCGGACAACGGGGTTGCGGAGCAGCTTAGTCCAGCAGATTTTATTCGTCAAGTCAACTTAAAGGCTTGGATTTAACCGGAATTATAAGCTATGGTGGATCGTTCTGTATGTCATGCAAATGACGTCGGAGCGGTCTTTTTTTTCTTGATCGAAGTCATTTGTCGTTTACGTTGATGTTCGTCCTACATGTGAGATATAATAGGAAGAATGATTACAGGAATGAAAACCATAGGAGAGGAAGATAGACCGATGAGCATTTCGCCTAAGGATGTGGAGCATGTCGCCAATTTGGCGCGGCTCGAGCTCTCCGATACGGAGAAGGAGCAGTTTACTGAGCAGCTTAACGCGATTTTGAAATATGCCGAAAAGCTAAATAGCTTGGATACGGATAATGTTGAGCCGACCAGCCATGTGCTGCCGATTACGAATGTGATGCGTGCGGACGAGAAACGCCCGTCGCTGCCGATCGAGAAGGTGCTGCTGAATGCGCCTGATGAAGAAGATGGACAATTTAAAGTACCTGCGGTGCTTGAATAATAAGAATGGGTTAATTTTGAAGGGAGGAACTACTGTTGGCACTGTTTGATATGCGCCTGCAGGATGTACATAACAAGCTTAACAGCAAAGAGCTGTCCGTTACTGAGCTCGTTACCGCATCGTATGCAAGAATTGCCGAGACTGAGCCTGCGATTCAGGCTTTTATTACATTAAATGAAGAGAATGCACGCAAGCAGGCTTCCGAGTTGGACAAGCAGTTGCAGGAGGGCGGCGAGCGCGGCCTGCTGTTTGGCTTGCCGGCGGGCATTAAGGACAATATTGTTACTGAGGGACTGCTTACAACTTGCGCGAGTCAATTTTTAAGCAACCACAATCCCATTTATGATGCGACGACGGTTCGCAAATTAAAGGCCGCGCAGTCGGTGACGATCGGCAAACTGAACATGGATGAATTCGCGATGGGAGGCTCGAACGAGAATTCCAGCTACTACCCTACGAGAAACCCATGGAACACGGATTATGTACCAGGCGGCTCGAGCGGCGGCTCTGCGGCATCGGTTGCCGCAGGACAGGTTTATTTCTCGCTTGGCTCTGACACAGGCGGCTCGATTCGTCAGCCCGCTGCTTATTGCGGTATTGTGGGCTTGAAGCCGACTTATGGACTTGTCTCGCGCTTTGGCCTTGTAGCCTTCGCATCCTCATTGGATCAGATCGGTCCTCTGACGAAAAATGTTGAAGACTCCGCTTATGTATTGCAGGCGATTGCTGGCTATGATGCAAGCGACTCCACCTCTGCAAATGTTGATATTCCGGATTACACGTCCGCTTTGACAGGAGATGTGAAAGGTCTGCGTATCGGCGTACCGAAGGAATACCTCGGTGCGGGCATTGATCCGCGCGTGAAGGAAGCGGTAATGCAAGCCCTGGCGGTTTACGAATCGCTCGGCGCAACCTGGGAGGAAGTATCGCTCCCGCATACTGAATATGCGATTGCGACCTACTACCTGCTGGCATCCTCGGAGGCGTCATCAAACCTGGCAAGATTTGACGGAGTGCGCTACGGTGTAAGGGCGGATAACCCGGATAATCTGATCGACCTATACCGCAAATCTCGCAGCCAAGGCTTTGGTCAGGAAGTGAAACGCCGTATTATGCTTGGAACCTATGCGCTGAGCTCCGGCTATTATGATGCTTATTACTTGAAAGCACAGAAAGTGCGGACGCTGATAAAACAAGATTTTGACCAAGTATTCAACCAGTACGATCTCATAATCGGACCAACGGCGCCGACACCGGCCTTCCGTATCGGTGAGCAGGTTGGCGATCCGCTGACGATGTATTTAAATGATATTTGTACGATACCGGTCAGCTTGGCTGGTGTGCCTGCGATAAGCGTTCCGTGCGGTATGGCAGACGGCTTGCCGATCGGGCTGCAAATTATTGGCAAAGCGTTCGACGAATCGACGGTGCTGCGCGCAGCCCATGCGTTCGAGCAGCATACCGAGCATCATAAACTACGTCCGCAGCTATAGGCGGCTATATACGTTTACGAAAGGATCGATACGAATGTCTGAACCGATTAACTATGAAACGGTGGTCGGACTGGAAGTCCACGTTGAGCTCCATACACAGAGTAAAATCTTCTGCGGCTGCTCAACGGCTTTCGGTGCGCCACCGAACACCCATACATGTCCCGTATGTCTAGGACACCCTGGCGTTCTGCCAGTACTGAATCATCAAGCAGTAGAATATGCGATGAAAGCGGCAATGGCGCTTAACTGTACAATTGCGGATATTAGCAAGTTCGACCGCAAAAACTATTTCTACCCGGATTCGCCGAAAGCATACCAAATTTCACAATACGACCAGCCTATCGGCGAGCATGGTTGGATCGACATTGAAGTCAATGGCGAGACAAAGCGAATCGGCATTACCCGCCTCCATCTTGAAGAGGATGCAGGCAAGTTGACGCACGTAGACGGCGGCTTTGCTTCGCTTGTCGATTTCAATCGTGTGGGCACGCCTCTTATCGAAATCGTATCAGAGCCGGATATTCGCACACCTGAGGAAGCGAAGGCTTATCTGGAGAAGCTGAAGGCGATTATGCAGTATTGCGATGTGTCGGATGTGAAAATGGAAGAAGGAAGCCTGCGCTGCGATGCGAACATAAGTCTTCGCCCTTACGGGCAAGAGGAATTCGGTACGCGCGCCGAGCTTAAGAACATGAACTCCTTCCGCGGCGTTCAGCGCGGCTTGGAGTATGAACAAGTCAGGCAAGCCGAAATTTTAAACAGCGGCGGAGTCGTTGTGCAAGAGACGCGCAGGTTCGACGATACGCTAGGGAAGTCATTCTCAATGCGTGGCAAGGAAGAAGCGCACGATTATCGCTACTTCCCGGATCCGGATCTTGTAAGGCTTCATATTAGCGAGGAGTGGAAATCGAGCGTACGCGCTACGATACCAGAGCTTCCTGATGCTCGTAAAGCGCGTTATACGGCTGATTATGGCCTGCCTTCTTATGATGCTGAGGTGATTACGTCCTCGAAGAAGCTTGCTGATTTCTTTGAGGAGAGTCTAGCGTATACCAAGGATGCTAAAGCGGTATCGAACTGGATTATGGGCGATTTGCTCGGTTATTTGAATGCAAATGGCCAAGAAATGACCGATGTGAAAATGACAGGTCAAGGGCTCGGTGAAATGATCGGACTGCTGGAGAAAGGCACAATCAGCGGAAAAATCGCCAAAACCGTATTCAAAGCCATGCTCGAAACCGGTAAGCTTCCTCAGCAAATCGTCGAGGAGCAAGGTCTCGTACAGATTAGCGATGAAGGTGCGATTCAAGCAATCGTAAACCAGATCGTTGAGGCGAATCCGCAATCCGTTGAGGATTACAGAGCAGGCAAAGAAAAAGCGATTGGCTTCCTTGTTGGTCAAATCATGAAAGAAACCAAAGGAAAAGCCAACCCTGCGCTCGTGAATAAACTGTTAATTGAACGTCTTAAATAGCGCAGCTGCAAATAAAGACGCGATTCATCATCATGATGGATGGCGTCTTTATTTTGTCAGATTGAAGGGCCTGCTTACTCTTATATCTGCATACAATTATGGTACAATAAAGAGCAATGAAAGGTCGGGATCCTATGCTGATGAATACACTTCATAACCCCTGGTATATTAGTGAGCTTGATATTTTACTCCGACTGCTTCTTGCTTTGCTGTTAGGCGGACTTATCGGCTTTGAGCGGGAGCAGTCCAATCATGCGGCTGGCTTTCGAACAAATATACTTGTTTGCCTAGGCTCTTGTTTGCTGATGCTCTTATCCATGTACGGTTTTGCAGCCTTCGTTGATGAGCCAAATGTAAGGATTGACCCTGCTCGTTTAGCCGCGGCTGTCATTACGGGCATAGGCTTCCTTGGCGCAGGTACAATTCTATTTACCGGTAAATCCATTACGGGATTAACGACAGCGGCCTCCTTGTGGGTCGTTTCGGCCATTGGCTTGGCTGTTGGGGCAGGCTTCTTTTTTGCTTCAGCCATTACGACGTTTATGGTGCTTATCACGTTGTGGGCTCTCAATAAGCTCGAGAAGAGATACATCAGCACGAAGAAGGAGAGATGTTTCACGCTCAGATCTAGCAGCATTACGCGCACTCTGCATGAACTTAATCGTTTACTGGCGGATATGAAAATTGTAATCCGCAAAATGCAGCTTGAGGAAAGTGATGAGGCTGCTGATGAGGAGTCGGTTATCCTGCGGGTGTATGTTACTTTACCAAAAAAAGTCGCCTTATTCACATTGCTTGATCAAATGAAGCAGCTGGAGGGTGTGCGTTGGGTAAGCTCAGAATAAAAAGTCAAAAGAACAGGCTGCTCGCCGTATTATTCGCCTTTGCAATACCAGGTGCAGGACATTTATATGCAGGACAGCATCGGCGCGGCTTGCTGCTGCTTGCCATATTTCTGCTTGATCTCACTGCGATCGTGCGACTCGCAGATTCGGATGGGGGCAGACATCTGCTGCTTATCGTTTACTTAGGAATGATGCTTCCCGTTTTCTATTTCATTAGCGTGTTTGATTCGCTTCAAAGCATAGAAAATGCAGTCGAACCAAAGGTATTCGGTATCTCGGATGGTCTGTTACTTTTAACGGCAGGAACAATTATGCTAATATTGATCAGGCCGCCGGAAATGATTTTGCCCTGGATGAATGAGCTGGCCGAGCTATGCGTTGGGCCCATAATAATGGTTGCTTCATTGTTGCTGCTCCTGCGCTCACGGAGAGGATCGTTGTCTATGATTAAGTTAGGAAGGTTTACGGCAGCAGCGCTTGTCCTGACGGTAGGAGCATTGCTGCTGTGGGATCAGATTCAAGGCCGTAATCATATAGCGCTGCTTGGCCAATGGTGGCCGGTTATTTTTATTTTGCTAGGAATAGAAGTAGTCATGTTCAGCGTAATATTCAAAGACAAAGAGAAGAAGGTGCGCCTGGATCTTGCAGGCGGGATGATTGCCCTCGTCATTACGGCGACAGCCTTTGCTGTAACCCAATATGCAGATATACCTTTTCGCTGGCTGGATCAATTTAATGTGGATCTAAACGGAAGTGTCGATTATGGAGAAGAGAAGGGCTTTCGTTATGACAAAGCAGTTATTAAAGTTCCGCTTGAAGAGGGAATCTCGCTGATTCGAATTGTGAATCCGAATGGACAAGTGACGGTGCGTTCCGGCGATGTGCAGGAAATCGAAGTTATGACAGCCGTATGGGTTGATCTGTCTAATGAAGCTGAAGCAAATGTCATTGCGGAAGAATCCGTTGTTAAAGTTACTCCCGGCACAGAGGTAGAGCTCGAAGCGAAGGGACAGTCTTATAGCACAAACGGCAGTAGAAAGCCGAGAATGAATATGACCGTGACGGTACCTCTATCGATGTCAGACAAGCTGGAGATGGAAGAGGTACCGCTGCCAACTTCAACACCCGCAGAAGCTATTGAACCTCTTGAAGGAGAAGGGGCAGCAGTTCCAGAATCCGAAGCAATGACTGAATCAGAGCTGTCAGTTGACCCAAATACTCAAGCCGTGGCAGAGGATCATGATACTATAGGAATGGAGCCGATAGATAATCTAAATCCGCCTGAAGACGCAGAGTCTCCGCAAAAAACACCCGTTAAGCTAACAATTGAAGCAGATAACGGTTCTATAGATGTTTCTGGTTTAGATTTGCCAGGCGGACTGGAGATTGGCAGCAATATGGGGCTCATAACGGTAACTAACATTATCGGTCCGGTTTCCGTCAAAGGAAATAATGGTGGAATCAACGCAAGCAAAATAGTTGGAAACAGCACGCTTGAGACGAAGAATGGCACGATTACGGCTGCAGACATCGAAGGAAAGCTGTATGCGAACACGCTTAACGGCAGTCTGGAATTAAAGCAGGTCAAGGGCGACATCGAAGCGGAAACGAAAAATGGTAAAATCAAAATCGATGGTGTCGGTGCTGCGGTTAATGCAGATACACTTAATGGAGGCATTGAGGTAAACAGTGAGATTGTAGGCGGCAATTGGGATGTAGACAGCACCGTTGGGGAAATTAAACTCTCAGTGCCTGAGGATGGGCATTACACGGTTTACGGATCGGTAACTTTCGGAAATATTACAACCGATTTGCCGCTTGATATAAGTAAGAAAACGATAAGAGGCACAATAGGCGAAGGCACTTACCGTATTCAGATCAATGCGACAAACAGTATCGTAGTCAATCGTTTTCGGGGCAACTAAAAAGGCGCTTTCATTGACAAATTCTTAAGCAAGAACGTACAATAGCCATAACTACTTTTGAAAGGCGTGAGGGGAATGGGAGCCAGCGTTAACTTAGCATTGGAGCAACTGAAGATGAATGGCGTCCGGATGACCCCGCAGCGTCACGCCATATTAAGCTACTTGATGGATTCGATGACACATCCAACTGCAGATGAAATTTACAAAGCGCTATCCCCGACTTATCCAAGCATGAGTGTAGCAACCATATATAATAATCTGCGTTTATTCGTTGAGGCTGGCTTAGTGCGTGAATTGACTTATGGGGATGATTCAAGCCGGTTTGATTCGGATTTATCCGATCATTACCACGCCATTTGCAAGCAATGCGGTTCAATCGTTGATTTTGATTATCCGCCGCTGCTCGAGGTGGAGCGGGCTGCATCCAGCGTTACGGGCTTCGTCGTAGAGGGACATCGTATGGAAATATACGGTACTTGCTCAACCTGTAAATCATCAGTGAAATAATAGACTTATACCAGTCTCACAAGAACGTGCCGGGAAGCGATTATACGCTAAACAGCACGTTTTTTATTAGCACGACAACAAAGCGCATCATATAAGGAACGGGAGAGTGATGATTTGGAAACGGTGTACAACCGAGCGCCGCGCCGAAAAGGCAATCGAGGTGCCCGGGGATTGTTTTTTTTATTTATAGTCGCAGCCTTAACCGTGTTTGCTTGGTATGGCTATATGCGTTTTATTCCAAATGGAGATAGGGTTAGTCCCAGCTTTAATGATGAATATCCCATCCTCGCTCAAGGAAAGGAAGCTGAACAAGGAGCTATTATAGAAAATAATGGAGTTAAGCTTCCGCTTGCTGTCGTTCAGCAGGTGCTTGGAGAGGACAAGCCCATCCGTTATGAATCGGATTCAGGCTCGATAATTTTTACAACGGCTAATAAAGTGCTTCATCTGAAGACTGACTCCCTGACAGCTACAATCAATCAGAAGCCCTATGATCTGACGATAGCTGCAGAAAGTGCAGAGGGTACGATTTATATTCCGGCTGATCCATTGACAGAGCTATACGGGCTGCAAGTAGAATATGTTCAAGAAACGGGTGTTGTGACGCTTCTAACGGCGGGAGATACTATACAAATGGGTGAAGTCACGACAGAAAATGGAGCAGCCATTCGAACTGAAGCAACGATTCGTTCCCCATTCGTAGAAAAAGTGCCGCAAGCACAGCCGATACGAATATGGGAGGATCACGATGGTTGGCTGCTTGTACAAAGCACAAGCGGGTTGGTTGGTTTTATGAATAAGGAAGATATAAGGCTAACCACAATTGAACAAGTTCCTAAGCCCGCCGTTGAGCCTCCTTTCATAGCCTGGAAGGTACTTGGCAATAAAATCAATATGACCTGGGAAGCCGTCTATGAACGGAAAATCGATACGACAAAAATTGCACCCATGCAGGGTGTCAATGTGGTTAGTCCAACCTGGTTTGAAGTGGCAGACGACAAAGGGACGATTAAAGGCAAAGCTGATCCTGCCTATGTGAAATGGGCACATCAGCAAGGACTTCAAATATGGGCTTTGTTCAGTAATGCTTTCGAGCCGGAGCGAACGACGAAGGTACTAGCTAATGTTGATACTCGGTTCTCCATGATTCAGCAATTGCTTGGATTTGCGGAGGTATACAATTTACAAGGTATTAATATCGATTTTGAAAATGTGCATACCGCTGACAAAGAAAATTTTGTGCAATTTATTCGCGAATTGACGCCGCTCCTTCATGAGCAAGGTCTTGTCGTTTCAATAGATGTTACACCGAAGTCCAACAGCGAAATGTGGTCTTTGTTTCTTGATCGGGCCGCACTCGGCAGCGTGGTGGATTACATGATGGTTATGGCGTATGACGAGCACTGGGGATCAAGCCCGAAATCTGGCTCCGTTGCATCTTTACCGTGGACGGAGAGGTCAATTGTACGTATTCTAGAGGAGGACGGCGTGCCAGCAAGCAAGCTCGTACTCAGCGTCCCGCTTTACACACGAATATGGACAGAAAAAAAGGGCGACGACGGGAATGTATCCGTATCCTCGAAAGCGGTAGGCATGGAACGCATTAAGGGAATCATCGCAGAGAAGAAGCTGACTCCGGTATTCGATGAAGCAGCCGGTCAAAATTATGTGGAATATACGGAGGATGGAGCGCTGCAGCGGATCTGGCTAGAGGATGACATATCGATGAGGGCGCGTATCGAGCTTATTCGAAAATATGATTTAGCAGGTGTAGCATCATGGCAGCGAGCATTCCAGACGCCATCTATTTGGAGAACGATGGATGATGCCCTTCAAATGAAGCCATAATACTTTCCTCTTCTATAAAAGCAGCGCCCTATCGATAGTCGATAGGGCGCTGTTTTTATAGATTTGTGATTGCTGTTAAGAAGGACTATGAGTTGCTTCATTAGGATCTAAAGTTAACATTGTTTTGCAATACATGCATCGATCCGTTTTTCCTAGCATTTTGGTCGGACGACCGCATTCGGGACATTGCAGCATCGTGGCGCTTGTTGACATCATTCCAGCCCAGAAGTAAACAACTACGCTAATAAGCAGAGCAAACATGCCAATAACCATGAATATACCCGCAACGATTTTACCGGCCTGGCCCCAGAAAACAATCCCCGCTGTGCCAAGAATCATGACCCCCATGCCAACTAAGGTGAAAATGAGTCCCCAAAGCCGGAATTCATTGATTTTAGCTGATTTGAAAAAAAACTTTTTCATCTGTTCAAACCCTTCCTATGATTAATGACTTATGAATTTGCAACTGTTTTTCTTCAACAGTAAGCAGGAATGTGCATCCAACCTGTCGAAAAAGAAATAAACTGTAGATTATTATTATAGCTTAATAAAATGTGATTAGCTATATGGAGGACCAAGTGGAACAGATAAAAGCGCACTTCGTAAACAGTTATAAAGAAGAGCAGAGCTTAGTTAGTCTAGCTGTTATTGAAAATCCATATCCATACAATCCTTTAATTGATGGTCTGGACCTATTAGTACTTATGATTTTTAAGCAGGACCTCCGGCTTAATGAAATGGAGCATATTCAATTCGAGGGTAAGCGAGTATTGGCTCGCAGAATTGATCAGAACAGCTTAAACGAGTGGGTGTCCGGCGGAGAAAATCGTAATATTATTGAGTGGCTAGTTCGGGGGGAGATCTTGTTGGATCGCGACGGCTATTTAAAAACGATGCGAGAGCGCCTGCTGCAGTTTCCTGATTCCATGAGGGAGCAAAAGCAATTCACGGAGTTTACTGGTTTTTTGAGAACCTACTTACAAGCGAAACAGGACTTATTGGATGGGAATTTATTAGATGCATACAGTCATGTGCTGACAGCTCTTCATCATTGGGCGCATATTGCGCTTATAGAAGAGGGTCGCCATCCTGAATTGACGGTATGGAAGCAGCTCAAGCGAGTTCATCCCGGCATCTATAAGTTATACGAAGAGCTGACTGTAAGTCCAGAGACATTGGAGCAAAGAGTCCAGCTAGTCATGCTGGGCTGTGAGTTCTCTGTCATGAACAAAATGAAATCAAGCTGCTCTTTATTGTTCAATATATTAGCAAGCCGCGAGGAGCCTTGGAGCATTACCGAGCTGCAAACTCATTCTTCTATTAATGTGCTGCATATTGATCTTTCATTAGTACTTCAGAAGCTGGTTAAGCGTGAGTATATACGAGAGGTTGCGGTTATGCAGGAAGCGAACGATTCAGGAGTGGTTGAGCTGCGATATATGCTTGCTAATAAGTGATGGCAATACATAACTTCAAAAGTGCTTGTTAAGTCATTTGTTTTGGCTGGCAAGCTTTTTTTATTTTAATAATACATTAAAAATCATGCTTGACTTCATTGATCGATTTGTGATAAATTAAATCTCGCCGCTTCTGCAAGGCACTTACAAAACGAATTCGACACACTAAAAAAAATGTCGAATACGAAAAAAAGTACTTGCAAAGAGATAGGCGAATGTGATATATTATTTCTTGTCGCCGCTGAGATACACGCGAACGACACGAAAGAAAAGATTGCTCTTTGAAAACTGAACAACGAGTAAAACTGCCTCATGAATCCTAACGGATTGATGAAAAAAGCGATAAAAAGTAATGAGCAGACGAGAAACTTCAATCTGACCTTTGGTTAGAGAGAGGTTTCACGGACAAACACCAATTTGGAGAGTTTGATCCTGGCTCAGGACGAACGCTGGCGGCGTGCCTAATACATGCAAGTCGAGCGGAGTTGATGAGGTGCTTGCACCTCTGAA
>NZ_JBMWAM010000023.1:0-72409 GCF_049725345.1 Paenibacillus praedii
GTCCAATGGAATTCAGGACTAAGGCCGCATAACTGTTTTTTATTTTTTGTACTGTCTACTTGACGGGGTGCAGTTCACGATCCGTTCAGCCTCTTCTTATGTATGATGCTATAGCCGTTCAAATTAATGGATATCACGGAATAATCCGATGACTTTACCTAAGATGGTAACATTCGGAAGTAAAATCGGCTGCATGGTGGAGTTCTCCGGCTGCAAGCGAATGTGATTTTTCTCCTTGTAGAACGTCTTAATCGTTGCTTCATCATCCTCGGTCATAGCAACAACAATCTCTCCGTTATTAGCGGTCTGCTGCTGTCGAACGATTACATAGTCTCCGTCATGAATACCTGCTTCAATCATGCTGTCACCCGAGACGTTCAGCATAAATACGCTGTTGTCTCCGACAAAGTGGGTGGGAAGAGGGAAGTACTCCTCAATGTTCTCCGTTGCTGTAATCGGAATGCCGGCTGTAACCTTACCGACAATGGGCACGTTCGCTACAGCTGGCGTGATAATGCCGTCTACGCCCTCTTGATCTAATATTTCAATTGCACGAGGCTTGGTTGGATCACGACGGATAAGGCCCTTCTTCTCCAGCCGGTCCAAATGTCCGTGAACGGTTGAGCTTGATAATAATCCAACTGCTTCGCCGATTTCTCGAACGGAGGGCGGATAGCCTTTCTCCCGGACCTCATTCTTAATAAATTCAAGAATCGAATGCTGCCGGTTAGAAATCTTCGACAATGCGATCACTCCATTAATAGATTTGTAGAAAATTATAACATAGAACCGGAGTTCGTACAAACATAAGTTCTTAAGCACAAAAGTTCGCATTTTCAGTTGACACCAAACGCTTGTTCGTGTATTCTGAAAACAGAACAAACGTTTGGGGTGTTGATATATGATAACCAGTCCAAGTTTTTATAGAACCATCCATAAACCGCAAGTGAACAGCGCAAAGAAGCTTAGTCGACTTGCAGAGCGGGTAATGAGACGTCATGCTGCTAAGATAATAGTAAGTTTAATCGTATTCGTGCTCTTGTTCACAAGCTTTCTGATGATGGGTACAGAGGCTTCGACTCCACTGCCACTGCCTGCTTCTGCACAAGAACAGGTTGTTGCTGTTCATGCAGGCGATACACTTTGGTCTATTGCTAAGAAGTACGGAAGCGGCAGCGACGACCTCAGATATGTGATTTATATGATTCAAGAACGCAATGGTTTGGAAACGGCTGATCTAAAGCCAGGACAGAAATTGATTATTCCTTCTATATAAGAACGTCAAAGTTCATCCTATCAATGTTGTTATCATCGAACATAGCTCTCTGAACATTTGAAGCGCATAAAGCTTCCTGTTCATGAGAGCTTATTTACTTATGTCGCTAGTTTGACCATGCGTTTTCTTGACAACTCCGCCCTTGAAATGTAAAAGTAGAGAGTAGAGCTTTTGTCATCATGAGAGGGGTGGAATACAATTATGGAATTCGATAAATTAATTGAGCGTATTAACGAGCTATCTCGTAAAAATAAATCGGTAGGCTTAACCGATGCGGAATTAACCGAAAGAGACGAGCTGCGGAAGAAATACTTAAACAATTTCAAAAGTAATTTTCGTCAACAATTAGACAACATTACGATAGTTGACGGCGACGAGCAAGTTAAACATTAACCCGCGCAATAGTGAACTCATTTATTATCCTCGAAAGGGTGATTAGATGAAATATAATCTATTAGGCAAGAGCGGCCTCGCCGTATCAGAATTATGTTTGGGCACAATGACCTTCGGCAATACAACAAGTGAAGTGGACTCCATTGCAATGATCAACAGGTTTATCGATCTAGGCGGTAATTTTCTCGATACGGCAAACGTTTATGTTAGCGGTCGTTCGGAAGAAATCGTCGGCAAGGCTATGAAGAGTAAACGTTCGGATGTCATCCTTGCCACCAAGGTCCGGATGACTACCTCCAGCAATATTAACGGCGTAGGCTTATCCCGTAAGCATATTATGGATGCTGTGGATGCTAGTTTAAAGCGTCTCCAAACGGATTACATTGATTTGTACCAGGTGCATGTCTGGGATCAGGCTACACCGATTGAGGAAACCTTGCGCACGCTCGATGACCTAGTGTCCTCCGGCAAGGTCCGTTACATAGGGTGCTCGAATTTCAAAGCATGGCAGCTGATGAAGTCACTGGCTTACAGCGACGCAAGCCGTTATGTGCGCTTTGTATCGATTCAGCCGCAGTACAGCTTAGTCAGCAGGCAGATGGACCGGGAGATGATGTCGCTTTGCTTAGAGGAAAAGGTTGGCGTTATTCCTTGGGCGCCGCTCGGGGGAGGATTCTTAACTGGACGTTACAATCGTAATGAGCCAACAGAAGGACGGCTTACTTCTAAAGCAGGCGAGAGTTCTTGGATCAATCGCGCGCTGGATAAAAATTTTGTTATACTGGATGCGTTGCTTGAAGCAGCGGCGGAGCTTGGCAAAACGCCTGCACAAGTAGCGCTTAGATGGTTAATGCAGCGCGAAGGAATTACATCGCCTATTTTTGGGGCCAGCAGTCTGGAGCAATTCGAGGATAACATCGGCGCTCTCGGCTGGGAGCTTCCTGAAGAGGTATGGAGCCGGTTGAATGAAATTAGTGCTTTGCCTGAGGATTATCCGAATCGATTTATCGATAAGTTCCGCAGAACGTTCGAATAGCGATTAATAATTAGGAGGAATGTCAGCTTGTCAAGGTCCTGGGAGCGCAAAGTGCGCAAAAATATGAACGTTGTGAATAAGCAGCGCAAGAAGCAAGGCAATGGTCAGGTTGTTTTAAATGCAGAGAAATCAGAGAAAATTTTAGGACGCAATTTCATCGCTCCGATTCTGCTTATTTTGTTTATTGTGATGTATATTATGCTTATGCAAAGCTCCCCTGAATTTACGATGGATACGATGTTCTGGGTAACGGTCGCATGCTATTTTTTGCTTGCGGCGCTGTTTTTCTTTCGCAGACCTTACATTACAATTGGCAAAGACTATGTTCAAACTCGCCGAATGACTGGCGACAAGCGATTGTCGGCATCGGCTATTAAAGGGATAATCGTACAGCCTGGGCATGTCGTTATTCAACAGCAAAAAGGGGCTAACTGGATCTTCTCGAAGCTGACGAACCGTTTTCCGACAGAAGAAATTGGTGAGAAGCTAAAGTCATTTGCACAGGCTAACGGCATTGCGTTTGATCAAAAAAAATAAATAGGCAGGAGATTTCGAACGATAATGGCTAAACAAGCGGTATTATTTGATCTGGATGATACACTGTTATGGGATGATCGCAGTGTAAAGGAAGCATTTGAAGCAACCTGTCAAGCAGCGGCGGCGGCTACGGGCGTTGACCCTGATGCGCTGGAGGAGTCTGTTCGTCGCGAGGCTAGAGCACTCTATGAATCGTATGAGACTTTCCCGTTTACGAAAATGATCGGAATTAACCCTTTTGAAGGCTTGTGGGCTCCATTCCGCGAAGGTGAGCAGGAAGAGTTCCGCAAGCTTGAGAGCCTTGCTCCCGGCTACCGTAAGTCTGCATGGACACAAGGTCTGAAGGCGTTAGGTGTTGATGATGAAGCGCTGGGGGCTAAGCTGGCCGAGCAGTTTCCTGCTGAGAGACGCGCGCGTCCAATCGTGTACGAGGAGACCTTCCGCGTTCTGAATGCTCTAAAGGGCAAGTTCAAACTACTGCTCTTAACCAATGGATCGCCTGATTTGCAAAGAGAAAAGCTTGCCGGCGTACCGGAGCTGGCGCCTTATTTTGACCACATTATTATTTCTGGCGAGTTCGGTGAAGGAAAGCCTGCCGCAACGATCTTCAAGCATGCGCTTGAGCGTCTTGGTATCGAGCCCGATCATGGCATTATGGTAGGGGACAAGCTGACCACAGATATTCTCGGAGCGAATACAATTGGTATGACCTCGGTTTGGATTAATCGGCATGGTATGACCCGGAATGATGAGATTGTGCCTACGCACGAGATCAAGCATTTGGAGGAGCTGCTGAAGCTTCTGTAGGATTAATAGAATAGTAGAAGCAGCAAACCCCTCGCATACAGCATTTGCTGATAGCGAGGGGTTTGCATTGTGTTTATAAAAGAATTATGCTTTTTTCGAAGCGAAGGATTCATCTGCAAAAGGATGTGCGATCCATCCTTCGGTTTCGATAAATAGACGAACTGCCACGATTTGACGGTTATCCATTAAAGTAAAGAAATGCGGTTTGTATTCCGGTACGGAGATGACATCGCCAGCCTCAAGCTCTACGTCGAAATAGCCGACATCGTCCGTGCCTTTGATAATGAAAATGCCTTTGCCGGCTGTAATGGCGCGAACCTCATCCTCAGTGTGCGTGTGGACGTTCTCGAACTTTTTAAGCAGCTCATCTAGATTAGGCGTACTGTCGGACAAAGCGATGATATCCCATGTTTTATAGCCGCGACGCTCAGCAAGATCACGAATTTCTTCGTCGTAGGTCGCTAATATTTTCTGTTTGTCTTCATCAGAAAGAACAAACTTCTCTTGTAGGCCTTCTTCTAATTTTTTTGGATCCCAGTGCTCGTAGAGTACCTCTTGCTTCTCTAGAAATGCACGGACATTCTCTTCACCTTGAATCCGTTCCTCAGTACTGCGAATTCTTATTTCAGCCATGAACATTCCCTCTTTTCCTATAGAGATTAAATGATATAATTATTATAAATCAAAATAAATTGATTGTCGATGGATGGTCCTTTTCACTACAAGGGTATTCTGATAAACTATTGGTTAATGATTTTGGGGGAAGGGTGTAGTAATTTGTCGAAACCGAGCATACAAGAAATGCTGCAGCAACGTATACTCATTCTGGACGGCGCGATGGGTACGATGATTCAGCAAGCAGACTTAAATGAAAATGATTTTGGCGGACCTGAGCTGGACGGCTGTAACGAAATGCTTGTTCTGACTCGTCCTGACGTTATTCAATCGATACATGAGCAATACCTTGAGGCTGGCGCGGATATTTTGGAGACGAACACATTCGGTGCAACCAGTGTTGTGCTTGCCGATTATGATATTCCGGAAAAAGCAAGAGAAATTAACCTTGCAGCTGTTAAGCTTGCCCGTGCTGCCTGTGATAAATACAGTACGACTGATAAACCGCGATATGTGGCCGGTGCTCTTGGACCAACGACAAAAACATTATCTGTAACAGGCGGCGTGACGTTCGACGAGCTAGTGGACAGCTACTATGAACAAGCTCTTGCATTAGTTGAAGCAGGCGTAGATGTGCTGCTCTTAGAGACGTCGCAGGATACGCTTAACGTAAAGGCAGGCAGCATTGGTATTCGGAACGCATTCGATACGCTTGGCCGCGAGCTGCCGATTATGATATCTGGTACAATTGAGCCGATGGGCACGACGCTTGCAGGCCAAACGATAGAATCCTTCTATATTTCGCTTGAGCATTTGAAGCCGATTTCAATTGGGCTTAACTGTGCTACTGGACCGGAATTTATGCGTGACCATATCCGATCGCTCAGTGAAATTTCCAAGGCGGCAATCAGCTGCTACCCGAATGCAGGTTTGCCGGATGAGAACGGACACTATCATGAATCGCCGGAATCGCTCGCGAAGAAGATGGCAGCATTCGCAGAACAGGGCTGGCTTAATATAGCCGGGGGCTGCTGTGGTACAACGCCTGAGCATATTCGTGTCATGGCGGAAACGATGGCTACTTATGAGCCGCGGACGAAGCTTGGCGATCACCCAAATGCGGTGTCAGGTATTGAGACCGTCTATATTGAGCCAGAAAATCGTCCAATTATGATCGGGGAACGGACCAATATTTCGGGCTCGCGAAAGTTCAAGCGTCTTCTCAAGGAAGAGAAGTTTGATGAAGCTTCGGAAATTGCGAGAGCGCAGGTTAAAGGCGGAGCGCATGTTATCGACATCAACTTGCAGGACACGGATATTGATGAAGAATATGCCGTGCATCAGTTTTTGCCTCAAGTCGTAAAGAAAATAAAAGCACCGCTCATGCTCGATTCTACCTATGATCATATTATTGAGCTCGGTTTGAAATATTCGCAGGGTAAAGCTATTATTAACTCCATTAACTTGGAGGACGGCGAATCGAAGTTTGAAAAAATATTGCCGCTCATTCATCGTTATGGCGCCGCAGTCGTTATGATCCTGATTGATGAGCGCGGTCAAGCCGTTACGCGCGAAGCGAAGATGGAAGTAGCAGAACGCTCGTACGATCTGCTTGTTAATAAGTACGGTATGAATCCGGAGGATATTATCTTTGATCCGAACATGTTCCCGGTCGGCTCCGGCGATCCGCAATATATCGGCTCGGCTGTGGAGACGCTCGAAGGCATACGGATGATCAAGGAAAAGTTCCCGCTGGCAAAAACAATTCTCGGACTCAGCAATATTTCCTTTGGTTTGCCCGATGCAGGACGAGAGGTGCTGAATTCAGTCTACCTTTACCATGCCACCAAGGCAGGCCTTGACTATGCGATTGTCAATACGGAGAAGCTTGAGCGTTATGCGTCTATTCCTGAGGAAGAGCGCAAACTGGCCGAAGAGCTTATATACAATACGACTGATGATACGCTTGCAGCGTTCGTTGCTGCTTTCCGGAACAAGAAGGTCGAGAAGAAAGAGAAAATCTCGAATCTTTCTTTGGAAGAGCGTCTTGGCTCTTACGTGATTGAAGGGACGAAGGAAGGGCTGATTCCTGATCTGGATGAGGCGCTTAAAAAATATTCAGCGATGGATGTTATCAACGGCCCTCTCATGCGCGGCATGGAAGAGGTTGGACGATTATTCAACAATAACGAGCTTATTGTAGCCGAAGTGCTGCAAAGCGCGGAGGTCATGAAGGCTTCTGTAAACTATTTAGAGCAATTCATGGAGAAAAATGAATCCTCGGTAAAGGGTAAAATCATTTTGGCGACGGTCAAAGGCGATGTTCATGACATCGGTAAAAATCTCGTGGAAATTATTTTATCGAACAATGGCTATAAAATTATTAATCTCGGCATAAAAGTACCGCCTGAGCAACTGATTGAAGCCTACCGCAAGGAGAAGGTGGATGCGATCGGTCTGTCCGGCTTGCTCGTTAAATCTGCGCAGCAGATGGTTATTACCGCGCAGGATTTGAAGACAGCAGGTATCGACGCACCAATACTCGTAGGCGGAGCCGCGCTTACGCGTAAGTTTACGAAAACAAGAATTGGTCCAGAATATGATGGACTTGTGCTCTATGCCAAGGACGCCATGGATGGACTGGATATCGCGAACAAGCTGATGGATCCAAATCACCGAACACGTATGGAAGATGAAATGGAGGCATACAAAGCGTCGGGCGGAGCGGAAGAGGAAGAGAAGAAGCCTTTGCCGCAATTAACCCGTGCCGTTCGTTCGAATATTTCACCGGATGCGCCTGTATTCTCGCCGCCCGATCTCGAGCGTCATGTGTTGCGCGATGTGCCGATCCCGCATATCATTCCTTATGTTAATCCGCAGATGCTGCTTGGTCATCACCTCGGACTGAAGGGAAATGTCGACAACCTGCTTAAAGAAGGTAATGAGAAAGCTGTGCATCTAAAACAAACTGTAGATGACATTCTCCAAGAGGGCAGTGCAGAAGGCTATCTTCGCGCGCACGGTATGTATCGTTTCTTTCCTGCCCAGTCATCCGGCAACGATGTGATTATTTACAATCCAGAAGATCCGACGCAGGAGATCAAGCGATTTACTTTCCCTCGTCAGCATGTTGAACCCTATCTGTGCTTAGCAGATTTCCTGAAGTCCGTCGAGAGCGGGGTCATGGATTATGTCGGCTTCCTAGTTGTAACGGCAGGTCATGGTATACGTGATCTTGCGAACAAGTGGAAGGATAGCGGGGACTACTTGCGTTCACACGCGCTCCAATCCGTTGCGTTAGAGGTAGCGGAAGGACTTGCCGAGCGTGTTCATCATATGATGCGTGACGTTTGCGGTTATCCCGATCCGGCTGAAATGACAATGAAGCAGCGCCTAGGCGCGCGTTATCAAGGGATTCGGGTATCATTTGGTTATCCGGCTTGTCCAAATTTGGAGGATCAGGAGCCTTTATTCGATCTCATGAAGCCAGAGGATATTGGCGTCGAGCTGACGGAAGGCTTTATGATGGAACCAGAGGCTTCGGTATCCGCTATGGTGTTCGCGCATCCAGAGGCGCAGTATTTTAACGTCGAGAAAGTATAAACGATAAATAGTCATGACTTGGAGCCCTCAAACGTTCGGATTAACGAGCAAGAGAGGGCTCTTCGTTTCATAAAAGACGATAGCGCTGCGGATGCTAGAGACGAGGTGGACGAAACGATGAATATATGGTTTTTGGGCACAGGGGCAGGCAGGCCTGCCAAGCATCGAAATGTGACTGCGATAGCGCTTACGCATCCTGAGCCATGCGCCGGCTGGTGGTTATTCGATGCAGGAGAAGCGACTCAGCATCAGTTAATGCGAACGCCGCTCAAGCTAAGCAAGCTGGAGGCCGTATTTATTACCCATCTGCATGGAGATCATATCTACGGGCTTCCCGGCTTGCTGAGTAGCCGTTCCTTCGATGGGGGAGTGACGCCTGTTCAGCTTTATGGTCCGAAGGGTTTGAAGCAATATATTGAGACGGTGTTCGCGATCAGTGGTACCATGCTCGATTATGATCTGCTCATTCATGAGATAGCGGTTGATGGAGGCATCCTGATGGATGATGGATATTTTATGATAGAGGCAGGGGCTTTGGAGCACCGCGTACCTAGCTATGGCTATCGAATTACTGAGCATGATCAGCCGGGCAAGCTTCTTGTTGATAAGCTAGAGGAGCTTGGCATAAAGCCAGGACCGTTGTACGGCAAGCTGAAGCAGGGTCAGTCCGTTACATTGCCAGATGGCAGATTGATTCGCTCAGAGGATGTGACTGGTGAGATTCGTAAAGGCAGAATTGTGACGGTTCTCGGTGATACAAAGCCTTGCGATAATGCGGTGAGGCTTGCAAAGGATGCTGATTTGCTCGTACATGAGGCTACCTTTGCATCAGGGCTGGAGGAAAAAGCGCATGAGTTTGGCCACAGCACGACGATCGAGGCTGCGGAGGCTGCCAATGCAGCCGGAGCTAAGCGGCTGGTGATGACGCATTTCAGCGGCCGATACAGCAATGAGGATTTAGCCGCTTTGGAGGCTGAGGCTGCTGAACGCTTTGAAGCAGTAACAGCTGCGGTTGATTTCATGATGATCGAAATTAATCGGTAAAACGGACAGAGAGAATAGAAGGAAATATTAAAAGGCTTGGCTTATTGCCAAGCTTTTTATTATTGAGCTGTTTACCCATTTTCGTGACATTTTCCTCTATGGGACTGTTAGTTTCTTCATCCAAGAACATAGATATTCGGATTAATTTGTTTTCTTCCTCCTATTCTCCTATGAAATGACCGTTTCATTAACCATCTATATTCATTTTATTGTGCTCGCTCTTTAGGCTGTCACTCTTGCGACTTCGATCGTACTCTAATGGTTAGGAGAGGTTTAATATCTCGAAGCAAACAGCAGCTGTAAATCTATGCCATGCCTCATTTTACCTAAAAATAAAATTGCAGCCCGAACATATATTCTGTAAAATATAAAGCAGCATAGGTAAGATGGGAGTGGTACGGTCATGAACCGGTTTACGGGTAGAACCTCTGGCTTGGAGGAATGGTTGGAGCAAGTGCGGCAAAATACAGAAATTATGGACAATGTGACACACTGGCGAACCATTCCCCCGCGTGAGGCAAGATCCGCCCCGCTTCCTGAAGGATTGCATCATGCATGGAAGGAAGCGCTGCGTTCCCGCGGCATTAGCGAATTATATACGCATCAAGCAGAGGCATACCGCGCTGCGCGCGAGGGAAATCATGTCGTTGCTGTAACACCAACTGCCTCTGGCAAGACGCTGTGCTACAATTTGCCGGTCATGCAGTCGATGCTGGAGAACGATGAAGGGAGAGCGCTCTATTTGTTCCCGACAAAGGCGCTGGCTCAGGATCAGGTGGCAGAGCTGCAGGCTTTAGCTGATCTCATGGACTCGGGTATAAAAACGCACACCTATGATGGCGACACGCCGCCGACCGTAAGAACGGCGATCAGAAACGCTGGACATATTGTGGTGACAAACCCGGATATGCTTCATTCGGCGATTCTGCCGCATCATACGAAATGGGTAAAGCTTTTTGAAAATATTAAATTTATTGTCATAGATGAGGTGCACGCTTATCGAGGCGTATTCGGCAGTCACGTGGCGAATGTCATTCGTCGTCTAAAGCGAATTTGTCGGTTCTACGGCTCGAATCCGCAATTTATATGCGCTTCCGCAACAATCGATAATCCAAAGGAGCATGCTGAGCGGTTGATTGGCGAGAAAGTAACGCTTGTTGATAACAACGGAGCTCCAATGGGAGAGAAGCATTTTGTTTTTTATAATCCGCCAGTCGTAAATAAGCAGCTTGGCATTCGGCGAAGCAGCGTGCTTGAGACGCGTAAGCTGGCTGGCCTGCTTCTGAACCAGGGCGTACAGACGATTGTGTTCGCACGAAGCCGCGTTCGAGTAGAGCTGCTGCTTACTTATTTGCAGGAATTGATCCGCGACAAACTGAACGATAAATCCATTCGCGGCTACCGCGGTGGATATTTGCCGAAGCTTCGCCGGGAGATTGAACGCGGACTGCGTTCGGGAGAAATTCGCGGCGTCGTCAGTACCAATGCGCTGGAACTTGGGATTGATATCGGGCAGCTGCAGGCCTGCGTATTGAACGGCTATCCCGGTACGATTGCGAGCACCTGGCAGCAATCCGGCCGAGCGGGCAGACGGCAGGAAAGCTCCGTCACGTTTATGGTAGCCAGCAGCAATCCGCTTGATCAATACATGATTCAAAATCCGGATTTTTTCTTTAATCGGCCCCCGGAGAGGGCATTGATTCATCCCGATAATTTGCTTGTGCTGATTGATCACGTTAAATGCGCTGCTTATGAGCTTCCATTCGAGGCGGGAGAGCGTTTCGGCTCTGAATCACTTGAGGATATGATGGAGTTTCTTGTGGAGGAGAAGGTGCTTCATAAGGCGGGCAATCGCTGGTTTTGGATGGAGCAATCCTTTCCAGCTCACAACATATCACTGCGGACCGCTGCACAAGAGAACTTCATTATTGTTGATAATACGAACGGCAGCCGCGTGCTGGGCGAGGTTGACCGATTCAGCGCGCCAACCCTCATTCATGAGGAAGCGATCTATATTCATGAGGGCGTGCAGTATCAAGTCGAGAAGCTGGATTATCCGGAGAAAAAAGCCTATGTCCGCGAAGTTAACGTTGACTACTACACCGATGCGAACCTTGCTGTTGAACTAAAGGTGCTGCATGTGGATAAGGAACGCGAGTCAGGCGATCTCGTGCGGCAATATGGCGAGCTTACCGTCAACGCAAAGCCTACGATTTTTAAAAAGATCAAGCTGCGCACGCATGAAAATATCGGCTCCGGCCCGATTCACTTGCCGGAGGAGGAGCTGCATACGAGCGGCTATTGGTTCTCGTTCAGCGAGGAGGCGGCCGCCCGCAAAAGCAAAAACGAAATGCAGTTTGCTCTTCTGGGCATCGCAAATGTGCTCGTTCATATTGCTCCCCTTTATCTAATGTGCGACCCATTCGATATTAGAGTCGTGCCTCAGGTAAAGGCCGTTCATACGCAAAAGCCAACGATCTATTTCTACGACCGGTATCCAGGCGGAATCGGACTTAGTGAACGATTGTTCGAGGTTCATGATGAGCTTATCCGGCAAGCAAAATCACTCATTCACTCCTGCACCTGCTTAAGCGGATGTCCGGCATGCGTAGGTCCGATCGAAGAGGTAGGACTTCTCGGAAAGCAGCAAGCGCTGGAGCTTCTGAACGAAGCAGGGGGTATGCGATGAGCGGTCTGCGTGATCGGATGAAGCGGCTTCGCGGGGACAACGAGGAGAAGGACAAGCCGGCAACGGCGATCGATTTGCCAACGTCAGCAGAAGAGGAATGGCTTTCGCCCGTATGGGAGACATTTGCTGTAAAGCTGCATTCAAGTGAAGCCGGGAGCTTCCTGCTGCGGAAAATCACGTATCCGGCTAACTTTCGTCATGGGCTGCATGCAATCGATGAGCTTCATGCAGCAGCAGCAGGCTTTTCCGCATTCCATCCGGCCGCTGAGGCCGCTGCCGCTGAGCAGGTGCTGTTTCTTGACCTTGAGACTACCGGCCTTGGTGTTGGAGCGGGTAATGTTCCTTTTATGATTGGTATTGCTTATATGTCCAATGAACAATTCATTGTGGAGCAGACGTTAATCAGACATCCGGCTGAGGAAAGAGCGATGCTCGTTTATTTGGCGGAAAAGCTAAAAGACTTCACTTATCTTGCCACTTATAACGGAAAAACCTTCGACTGGCCGCTTGTGCAGAACCGGTTCATTCTGAACGGTCTCGGTCGTCAAATTTGGGAGCCGAAACATCTCGATTTCCTTCATCCGGCACGCTCCATTTGGAGAAATACACTTGTCTCCTGCAAGTTGAGCCATGTCGAGGAGGAAAGACTTGGCATCCACCGCGAGGACGATGTACCAGGGGCGCTGGCGCCGCAGCTTTATTTTCAGTTTTTGGCGGATGGGAACCCAGCTCCGCTTGCAGGCGTATTTCTTCATAATGAAAAGGATATGCTGTCACTCGCGTGCTTGGCGATCCGTTTCGGTCATCTATTAAATGGAGATATCAGCGAATATATTCCGCTGCCAGATCAGCCCGAGGAGATGGTTCGTACCGGACTGTGGCTGGAGAAAATGGGCAAGGGAGCACTTTCAGAGCTATTGTTCGAACGGGCTGTGGTCGTCGAAGCGGTTAGTCCATCTACGCTTCTAATGCTGGCGGCACGTGACAAGAAGGCTGGAAATTGGGGACGGGCTGTGTTATTGTGGCAGAAGGCTATTATTCAATCCTCCTCTCATTTTGGAGCGGCAGCACAAGAAGCTAGCATAGAGCTTGCCATGTATTATGAGCATAAGCAGAAGGATTACACTTCAGCCCTTGGACATGCTAATCTCGCATTCGAGCACGCATCAAATCATTCGTTGCTCGCTCGCAGGGATGCCAAGAAACGAGCAGAGCTAGACGCATTGCGCAATCGTATAAGCCGGCTGCGCAGAAAGGCTGATAAGCAATTACAATCGTGCAGCAGCACTTAACCATAATAGAGAAGAAGCGCAGGGGGACAGCAATGATGGAGAAACTGCCTAAGATGCGCGGTTTACTAATAGATTTAGACGGAACCTTATATCATGGCACACATCGAATTAATGGAGCGGACAAGCTCATTACTTATTTACGAGATATCGGACTTCCCTTTCGTTTTGTCACGAATAATTCTTCCGCTTCACCTGGAGAAGTGGCAGCGCGTCTATTAAAGATGGGGATTGCTGCGGCAGCAGAAGAGGTGTGTACATCGGCGCAGGCTGCGGCTGAGCATATGGCTGGAATTCAACCAGGTGCATCAGTATTCGTGGTCGGCGAGGCGGGGCTAAAAGATGCTGTTCGGGAAAAGGGTCTGCTTCTGACGGAGGAGCAGCCTGATTTTGTAGTGCAAGGAATTGACCGGTCATTTACTTATAAACGTTTGGCGAAGGCGGTCCGATACATTCATGGCGGAGCGACTTATGTGCTGACCAATCCTGATTTACTGCTGCCATCCGGAGACGGACTAATACCGGGCGCAGGTTCAATTGGTGCTATGCTAACCGCGGCAGGCGGGAAAGAGCCTGTGTTAATTGGCAAACCTTCGTCTGTATTGATGGACTATTCCTTAAAAAGCATCGGACTTACGGCAGATGAGACATGGGTAATTGGCGATAATATGGCGACAGACATCGCTTTTGGCAAAAAAGCCGGGTGTGGAACTGTGCTGGTCCTTACGGGACTTACAACGGAGAAAAATATGGATGACTATATGGAACAAGCCGGCTGTAAGCCGGATGTGGTATGCAAAGATTTAGAAGAACTTCGTTCGTATATTTCTGGACAACGAGAGATATAGGAGAAACTAAACGAAGGACTATAGGAAGGAAGAATGCTTTTATGCAGGAGTTACCAGAGCTTCATATTTATCGGTCTCAATTAGCGGAGCAGTTCGCCGGAGCTCAAATTACCGGTATTGAAGTTGTAAATACGAAATCATTTCAAGAAAATAAGGAGCTGCTGAGCGAGCTTGTAGGCAAGGTGGTATTGTTCATTGAACGCCGTGGCAAGCATCTTCTTTTCCATTTGGATAACGGGAGAAGACTTGTGCTTCAATTCGGTAAAGAATCTTATTTGTACAAAGGCACTGCATTAGATCAAACAAGTCGCGCTGCTCAAGTTAAACTCTTTTTTGAAGATCGGATTCTATTTCTAGTTGGGCTTCGAGCCGATGACATACAGGTAATGAAGGTGAAGGAAATTGAGGAGCAGCTGAGAGCACTCGGACCGGATGC
Organism: Paenibacillus praedii; assembly: GCF_049725345.1. Taxonomy (NCBI): domain Bacteria; kingdom Bacillati; phylum Bacillota; class Bacilli; order Caryophanales; family Paenibacillaceae; genus Paenibacillus; species Paenibacillus praedii. Next base: position 14,574 of record NZ_JBMWAM010000023.1, read on the forward strand.
TCTTGATAAAAAATTGACGTTGGATCGTTTCATTGAACGATTTGCTAAGAAGCGAGGTTCGATTAAGTCCGCGTTAATGGATCAAAATGTAATATCGGGTATTGGTCCTGTATACTCGGATGAAATTTGCTTTGCTGCAGCTGTGCGTCCTGATGCGAAAATTCCTGTATTCGAAAGCGAAACATGGGAACGATTGTATGATGCGATGCATAGTGTGTTAGAGAAAGCGATTTCAGAGGGCGGCGCAGGAGTGCAAACTTTTGAAGAAGGGGATTCACTAACGGGAGGCTACCGAGAGTATTTCCTTGTTTACGGGCGTGAAGATCAAACTTGTTCGCGTTGTGGCGGAAATATAAGAAAAATCGATATTTCCAGCCGCAAAGCTTATGTATGTCCTGGATGTCAAAAGGATCAATGAATAAGCAGATTTAGAATCTAATTGGTGAATGGAGGCTTCATTCATGATTCATGTTTATTTAGATGATTTTCGGGCATGTCCAAAGGGCTTTGTGTTAGCAAGCAATGCCGAAGAGTGCAAGCAGCTGCTTGATCTCGAGACGGTTGACATATTATCATTGGACTTTGACCTTGGCTGGGCGCAGCCAACGGGCTACGAAGTTGTCCGTCATATCGTTGAAACCGGTCGCTATCCTGAGAAAATCTACTTGCATACTTCCAGTGTAGCGGGCCGTATGCAAATGTACCATATGCTCTCAACGAATATGCCCCCTCATGTCAAGCTCCATAACGGTCCCATGCCGGATGAGCTAATCAATAAGATTGCGGGAAACCCCATTCTTTAAAGAGGCTTCGACCCATCCAAAAGCCCTCCTTTGCTAAGGAGGGTCCTAGGGCTGGACTCTCGAATGTTTAAATGAAACGAACGAAAGCTAAAATGATTTAATAAAGTAAATTACATAACAAACTATTTATTGATTTCCAAAGAAAGCGTGTCCCGCAGGGACAAAAGCGAGCACTAAGCAAATACAAATCACAACCGTCTCAATAAATCCTACGTTACTCCAATTGCGGGTTTGGGAGGGGTCGAAATGCCTTTGAAGGTTTGGTAGAAGCCTTTGAAGGGTTGGGTGTAATTCACAATGGAAGAGGTATGTAGAAGTGAGTCAATGGATCGGAACGGCTAATCAGGGTTATGCCTCTTATGCAATGGAGGAGCTGCGGCGCCTTGTGGAAGGTGCGGCGTTTACACAGCTTGCTGCTGGAGAAGTATTTATGATAAGCAGCGCGAATGGCCGCGAGGATACGCTGCAGATGATTCGTCAGCAGGAGCCTATATTTTTGAGGCATATACAGCCGGTAGACCGGGTGATCGAGATTAATGGCAATGCGAATGATTTAGAGCAGCTATCCAATATGGTCAGGAATGCAGTGCTTCTATTTGAAAATAAACGAACAGCCGTCCACATTAGACGCACCACGAAATCGGAGTTTCATTACTCGGCCGCCGATACAAAAGCTGTGCTGGATGCCGTGTTGGAAGAGATCGGAGCTGAGCCTGTCGTGCAGGAGCCTGAGGTGATTATTGCCATCTATGCAGCGGTGAATCAGCTGTATGTAGGCTTTGGAACGCCGTCGGATATGCTGTCCGACTGGCCGGGCGGCGCTGTTCGGTTCCAGCGTGAGGAGGGGCAGATTTCCCGCGCGAAGTTTAAGCTTCTGGAAGCGGAACGCGCCTTTCATTTAAATTATGCCAAATTTCAGCATGCGCTTGATATTGGCGCTGCGCCAGGAGGCTGGACATCGCTGCTGCTCGAGAGAGGCTTGCGCGTAACCGCGATCGATCCGGCTGACCTGCATCCATCACTCATGGCTTATCCAACGTTAACGTACATGAAACGCAATGCGTCGGAAGTAAAGCTGCAGCCAGGCGCTTATGATCTGCTCGTATGTGATATGAGCTGGAGCCCGATGCTGATGTGCAAGCTTGTGCTTGATCTCGATCCGGCGCTCAGCAAGGGAGGGACGGCGATCATAACCGTGAAGCTTATGCACAAGAAGCCGCTTCAGACCATCCGGGACGTGATTTCAAGACTCTCAACTGAATTCGTGCTTCTTAAAGCGAAGCAGTTGTTCCATAACCGAGAGGAAATTACATTGTATTTGCAGAAAAAATAAAGCGAGCGCCCTTTTCATAGGGCGCTCTTTTCTTTATGCTCATAGTCATATATCTTTTAATAAAGAATACATGAGTTGGCGAGGATGGCTCCGTGATATATTAACTCTTTTGTTTGCTTATTTATCGTTTAGAGTTGTGCTGAAATAGACCTCTATGCTACATTAGCAATAATCATAATTATTCAGGAAAGCATCCTGACACCGCATGCAGAGCAGCAATCGGTGTCTGGGTGCTTTTTGTATGTGCAGAAGAGGGAGAGGGTTGAATGAGCAATTCAGAAATTTCCTTCTCGCCGTTTGCGAGAGGTGATCGGATTGACGGCCGATATCGGATTGTCGGTATAATTGGCCGCGGGGGAATGGGTGTAGTCTATGCAGTCGAGGATTTAAAGCTTGACGGTATGCTAAGAGCGGTGAAAGTAACGAGGGCGGAGGATGGCGCATTCGACAGCTATTCCGATGAGGCGTTCATGCTCATGAAGCTGAATCATCCGCATTTGCCGCATATGATCGATTATTTGAAGTTAGAAGAATTAGGGTGTGAAGCACTTGTAATGGATTATTTCAATGGTATGACCATTGCGGCCTGTAGGAAAGAGATGCTTAACGGCTTTACTTACCGCCAAATCGTTCATATTGGACTACAGCTCTGCTCGGCTTTACGCTATTTGCATCAGCAGAGCCCGCCGATCGTACATCGTGATTTGAAGCCCTCTAATGTGATGATCGACAACAAAGGTTATGTGAAGCTTATTGATTTTGGCATTTCCAGGCAGTACAAGTCGGATCAGCTCCATGATACGGTTCAGCTCGGCACGTTAGGCTTTGCTGCGCCTGAGCAAGAGGGACTTAGCCAAAGCGATGCAAGAACAGATGTGTACGGCTTGGGAGCTTTACTCTATTATTTAGCATCTGACGGAGTCACTTTTAATCGCAATCAAGTCGGCGGCATTCGTACAGTCCCTTTTGGCGGCTTTAGATCAAATATTCCATATCGTTTTAAAGCCATACTTGAACGTATGCTGCAGCAAGACCCTTCCGATCGTTACCAATCAATGGATGAAGTAGAGTATGAGCTTACTCAACTAGAGTTTCAAATGGTTAGAGGGTATGAGGAAGATAGTCTGGAAATGAGCATGCATTATCAATTTCAGCTCTATCGCGAGAAGCGGCTGCTGGTTAGTGTTATTTCATTGTCGCCAGGAGCGGGAGCTACTTTCCTGACGTTTGCTCTAGCCTATTTAATAGGGGCTAATCACGTCACGGTATCCGCTTTCGAATATAGTGAGCTGAGACCGGAATGGCATGCTTTGTTGGAGCAGCGAGAACAGCCGAGTCATGCGGGCACTCTCGACAGTCTTGCCTTCGATGAACGATATCTGCATATAACACCGGGACATGATTTAGTGAGCTGGTACCCCTTGGCTCCGGATCGCAGATTATCGTCGGATCAAGACAGGTTCAAGTTCGAACAAATGCTGCGCCAATCGAGCAGCAGCTGCAATCTGATTGATCTCTCTGGAAAATGGCAAGACAAGGGAGCGGAATCTCTTTTACAGCAATCGCGCTTTGTATTTGTTGTCGGTGATCCATCGGTTTACAAATGACAGTTTGAAGAGCTTCAAAAACTGGCAAGATTAAACGAAGATCTCCGTAAGAGAGAAGGCTCCGTCATATGGATCGCAAACAAGGATGTTCGCTTTCGCGGCAGAAGCGATTGGCTGGGGCTGTTCCCAGGGAAGCCACTTACTGCGATCCCTCATCTAGCGCCTGAAGTCATTCTGAACAGTCAATGGTATGGCCGTGGGCGCTTGGGTGATGCGCGTATTAGAAAACAGCTGGACCGCGCATTACAACCTCTTGTCAACTTGCTTTTTGAGGAATTAGACACAAATTAGCGGAGTTTATGGTACAATAGTACGGGCGAAATCGGGAAAAACCGAGAGTCATTATTATTGATGTTGCATGAATGGAGCTAATTATAAAATGAGTTTGTTAACCGTAGAAAATTTATCACATACGTTTGGCGATCGCGTGCTGTTTAAGAACGTATCCTTCCGTTTGCTTGCAGGCGAACATGTTGGTCTTGTCGGCGCTAACGGAACAGGAAAATCGACGCTGATGAACATTTTGACTGGAAAGCTGCTGAAGGATGAAGGAAAGGCAGAATGGACGCCTCGCGTTCGTTACGGCTACTTGGATCAGCACACGAAGCTTGAAGCGGGCAAAACGATACGCGACGTGCTGAAGGATGCATTTGCACCGCTGCTAGTAATGGAGCAGGAGCTGAATGAGATCGCGCTGCAAATGGCAGTTGCAGATCCCGATACGCTTGATCTGCTGCTTACTCGTATGGGAGAAATTCAAGAAGAGCTGGAGATCGGCGACTTCTATTTGATTGATGTAAAGGTAGACGAGATGGCTAACGGGTTAGGCCTGAATGCTGTAGGCCTCGATCGTGACGTTACGGCGCTTAGCGGGGGGCAGCGGACGAAAGTTCTTCTTGCTAAGCTATTGCTTGAGAAACCTACAGTACTGCTGCTCGATGAGCCAACGAACTATTTGGATGAGGAGCATATTAACTGGTTGACCAATTATTTGAAAAATTATCCTTACGCATTCGTCCTCATATCGCATGAAACGGGTTTTATGAACCAGGTAGTTGACGTTATTTATCATCTGGAATTTACGAAGCTGACCCGTTATTCGGCTAATTATGAGAAGTTCCTCGAAATGGCGGATTTGAATAAGGCGCAGCATATCGATGCGTATGAGAAGCAGCAGGAGTATATTAAGAAGCAGGAAGACTTTATTCAACGGAATAAAGCGCGGGCTTCCACATCGGGACGCGCGAAAAGCCGCGAGAAACAGCTTGATCGCATCGACCGCATCGATCGTCCCGACGAAGCGGCAAAACCTACGTTCAACTTCAAAGAATCTCGAACAAGCGGCAAGACCGTCTTTGAAGCTGAGGGGATGGTTATCGGATACAACAAGCCGCTCCTGCCGAAGATGAACATGATTATCGAACGCGGGGATAAAATTGCGATTGTCGGCTGTAATGGGGTAGGTAAATCAACACTGCTAAAAACGATTCTTGGCGTTATTCCGCCGCTTGACGGTACCGTATACCTCGGCGATTATCTGAATCCAGCTTATTTCGAGCAGGAAGCTAAAGCGCCGACCATGACACCGCTTGACGATGTTTGGAATGAGTTTTCATTCATGAATCAGCATGAGGTCCGTGCCGCACTAGCACGCTGCGGTTTGAAGAATGAGCATATAACGCGTTCGCTTAATCAATTGAGCGGCGGTGAACAAGCTAAAGTACGTCTTTGCAAGTTAATGATGCACGAGAGCAATTGGATCTTATTCGATGAGCCGACAAATCACTTGGACATTGTGGCCAAAGCCGAATTAAAGCGTGCCTTGCAAGCGTACAAGGGTACTGTGGTTCTCGTATCCCACGAGCCTGACTTTTATGAGGATTGGGTAACTAAAACATGGGATGTTGAGGCCTGGTCCATGCAAAGCCAGGAGTGATCCAAGGATGACGAAACGGAGCTTTAGTCTCGGAGCGCTGTGGGAAGTTTTCTTGACGGCATTGAAGCTTGGGCTCACCTCCTTTGGAGGGCCTGCTGCTCACATTGGCTATTTCCGCGAGGAATATGTAGCACGCAGAAAATGGCTTACCGATCGTTCCTTTGCTGAACTTGTCGCTCTATGTCAGTTTCTTCCAGGACCTGCGAGCAGTCAGCTCGGCATGGCGATTGGGGTAAGGAGAGCAGGGGCGTTAGGGGCAATTGCGGCTTGGCTTGGCTTTACGCTGCCATCTGCGCTTCTTATGATTGTTTTTGCTTATAGCGCACATTCGTTGTCTGTGACAGAGGCCGGATGGCTGCAGGGGTTAAAGCTCGCTGCTGTTGCGATTGTCGCCCAGGCCGTATGGAATATGGCGCGTTCCTTAGCGCCTGATCCAACGCGGGCGACAATGGCGCTCGGCACTGCAAGCGTCGCAATTTTTATGCCTGCCCTATGGGGACAACTTCTTCCCCTTATCATTTGCGCCGTTATCGGTCTTATATGGTTAAAGCCGCAGGAAGCTAAAGCTGACAGTAACGAAAATGATGACGTTAACCATTTCATTGGTCGCGGCTTTGCCGCAAGTATGCTTGTTTTGTTTTTTTTATTGCTAGTTTGCTTGCCCCTCGCGAGTGGAATGACGGGCTCATCGTTATTATCTTTAGCAGACGGTATGTATCGTGCAGGTTCTCTCGTATTTGGCGGTGGTCATGTTGTCCTTCCAATGCTCGAAGCCCAGCTTCTGGGTCAGGAAGGGCAGGGGCTCAGCCATGATCAATTCATGGCGGGGTATGGCGCGGTACAAGCTGTGCCGGGACCGCTGTTCACCTTTGCCGCATACATTGGTGCAGCCTTGCAAGCCGGTCCGATGCGTATTGTTTATGCGTTTATTGCGATTATCGCTATTTTCCTTCCTGCGTTTTTGCTTCTAATCGGAACGCTGCCATTTTGGGAAACGTTAAAGCGCAATCGGTTCGCCCAAGCTGGATTGAAGGGCATTAATGCGGGGATCGTCGGCGTTCTGCTTGCGGCGCTCTACGACCCTATATTTATAGATACGGTTTTGACACCATTGCATTTTGCAATTGTTCTAGCTTTATTTGCAGTTCTGCACATTTGGAAGCTCCCTCCATGGGCAGCCGTGCTGCTCGCGGCAATCGCCGGTCTACTTTTCTTGTAGGCCGGCTTGCTTGCATTTGCAAACAAGCTTCATTAATATAAAATGGAACAGAAAATCGACAATTGGAAGCAGGTGAACCTCTAAGATGAAAGAGCGAATTCTTGTCGTAGAAGATGAAGCCGGCATTTCCCGAATATTGCAGCTTGAGCTTGAGCATGAGGGCTATACGGTTGGCACGGCAGCTGACGGAAGAACCGGTTATGAGATGGCAGCCAGCGGCGAATGGCAGCTCGTTCTGCTGGATGTCATGCTGCCGGAAATGAGCGGAATTGAAGTGCTGCGATTACTGCGTCAGGCAGGCAATCCTGTACCGATTATATTATTAACGGCTAGAGACACAGTGCCAGATAAAGTTAGCGGCTTCGAGCACGGTGCTAACGATTATATTACGAAACCGTTCGCAATGGAGGAGCTGCTTGCCAGGGTGCGTAATATTTTGCGTATCTTCCAGCAGAATCCGCGTGAAGCGGAAGGCTCGGACATGATTAAGGTAGGCGATCTAACCATTGAGCTTCGTACACGCAAAGTGTACCGAAAAGATATTCTCATTGAGCTGACGCCTCGCGAATTTGAACTGCTGGTCTATCTCGTAGAAAACAAAAATATCGAAAAGTCGCGTGAGGATATTTTATCGGAAGTATGGGGCTATGATTTTATTGGCGAAACAAATCTAGTCGATGTTTATATCCGTTATTTGCGGCAAAAGCTGGACAAAGGCTACCGTCATAAGCTGATACACACTGTTCGCGGCGTAGGCTATATGATTAAGGAGCCCGATGCATGACGCTGCGCAAACGGTTTACGCTGTTTACGATCTTTTGGCTCATTTTTATATTGATCCTATTTAATATTTTTGTCTATTTCTACGTGATCAAAATCACGACGGAAAGCGAAGAAGAAGTAATTGCTAATAAGGTCAATCTCATGCTGGAGAATCCTAGAATTCAGAGCGGCCGGGGACTCAACACGCCGGAGCTGCTGAATGAGTACTACAATGTTAATGAAATGATTCGTATCATTGTACCAAACAATCGTGTTGTTAATATTACAGGCTCGGACCCTTTTCTGCTGGAGCTGCCTGCAGCATTCGAGACACACCATCACACAGGAATGATCACGAAGAGCGGAGAACGCATTTTGTTTATGCGGGTTCCGATCTATGAGGGAAATCGTGTCATTGCCATGCTGGAAGTCAATCGAATATTGGATGAGCTGGATAATTATTTGCAGGTGCTTGTCGCTGCCTTGAGCGTAACAAGCGGAGGCGCTATTTTGTTTGCGATATTTGGTACCTATTGGTTTACCTCGCGATTAACGGCCCCTATCCAGCAAATGGTCAATACGATGCGGGAAATCGATCGAAGCGGAAAGCTGCGGCAAATCGAGCTGAATAGCCGGGAAGAATCCGCAGAGCTTTTACAGCTTGTTCGCGCTTTTAATCAAATGATTGAACGACTCGATCGCACGTTCGCTAAACAAAAGCAATTCGTTGCGGATGCCTCGCATGAACTGAAAACACCGCTTACCGTTATAAGCAGCTACGCAGGTATGTTGAAGCGTTGGGGCAAAGATGATGAAAGCTTGCGCAACGAGGCCATTGAGGCGATTGATAAAGAAGCCAATCGATTGCAAAATTTAACGAAATCGATGCTGATGCTTGCCGAGGCCGAACAAGAGGATTGGTTGAAGCTGGAACTGTTTGATGTCGTTCAAATGGTAGATGAGCTGGCTACGATGCTGCAAACGACTTTTGGCAGGCCGATTCGCGTGAAGGCGTTATCCAAGGTCATTCGCATGGTGGGCGACAAGGATAAAATAAGACAGCTTTTGGTTATTCTATTAGACAATGCGATTAAATATTCGAAGGAGCCTATTGATGTAACCCTTGTGCTTAATAGACATATCGTGAAAATTGAGGTCAAGGATAAAGGAATAGGCATACCGGAGAATGAAATTCCTCATTTGTTCGAACGGTTTTATCGCGTTGATGGCGCGAGGAGTCGCGCAACAGGTGGAGTCGGGCTTGGCTTGTCGATAGCAAAGCGAATCATCGATTTGCATGAAGGTAAGGTTGATGTATTCAGCTTGCCGGATTTGGGAACAACGATAACCCTTCAGTTTAAACAAAGAAAGCAATAGCAACTCGCAGATGGAGGTTAATTCTAATGAAGTTTCGCACGGCGGCGGTACAATATAAACTGACAGATATCACATCTTTTGAGCAATTTTCCGACCAGGTAACTCATTACGTACGCAATGCGTCGGAGTATGATACCCAATTTGTTTTATTCCCGGAATTTATGACGACACAGCTGCTTTCCATTGGAGACGAACAAGGTACAGCGCTGCCAATTGAGCGCCTTCCTGATTTTACGGAAGCGTATTTGGATTTATTCCGTTCTTTAGCCAAACAATATAATATGTATATCGTCGGCGGCACGCATGTTATCGAAGTTGCGGATGGAAAATTGCGGAATGCTGCTCATTTGTTCCATCCCGATGGCAAAATTGATGTTCAGCATAAAATTCACTTGACTCCGACCGAGATCAGCGAGTGGAATATGTCGCCTGGTGAGGGTATTGAAGTGTTTGAGACTGCATTCGGCATCATTGCGATGTTAACCTGCTATGATATCGAATTTCCGGAAATTGTCCGCATGGCTCGGGCGAAAGGGGCCGACGTTATATTCTGTCCTTCCTGCACGGATGACCGACATGGCTTCTATCGCGTAAGATACTGCTGTCATGCAAGAACGATTGAGAATCAAATCTATATCGTTACTACGGGTACGGTAGGGGCGCTTCGCAAAGTTGATTTCATGCGCGCCAACTTTGGCCAGGCTGCGATTCTATCACCTAATGATATCCCGTTCCCTCCAGCAGGCATTATTAGTGAGGGGATCATCAATGATGATATGCTCGTAGTAGCAGATCTGGATTTAGCGCTGCTAGAAGAAGTTAGAGCAAAGGGATCCGTGACGACATGGCGCGATCGTCGGACCGATCTGTATCCGGACTGGAGCTAGCTGAATTAGGAGGATCCGACAGGATCAGAAGGGGGACCGGCAATGCGCAAGGAGCTATACTTGTTTGTTGATGGCAAACCGCAAAAAACAGTCATTCGCAATTACACTGAGGATGACCTTGGGGCACTGATTGATGTCCAACGGGCAAGCTTTCCGCCTCCTTTTCCCGAAGAGCTGTTATGGAATACGGAGCAGCTGCATGAGCATATCACTCGTTTTCCTGAAGGTGCTTTGTGTGCTGAGGCGGATGGCCGTTTAATCGGCTCAATGACAGGCCTGATCGTGAATATGGACAATTACGGCCGCGCACATGATTGGGAGACCATTACTGGGAACGGTTATATTCGTAATCATGATCGTGATGGAGAGACCTTGTATGTCGTTGATATTTGCGTCATACCCGAATATCGCAAATCAGGCATTGGCAAATGGCTCATGCAGTCGATGTATGAAACAGTGGTCCAATTAGGGTTGAGCAGGCTGCTCGGGGGAGGGCGCATGCCGGGGTATGCTGAGCATGCGAGCGAAGTAACGCCAGAAGCTTATTTGGACAAAGTTATTCAAGGCGTTTGGAAGGACCCTGTTATTACCTTCCTGCTGCGCTGCGGACGTATGCCAGTAGGCGTTGCCCGTAACTATTTAGAGGACGAGCAGTCTCACAACAATGCGGCCATTATGGAATGGCGCAATCCATTTAAATAAAGGAGATTGAATTGCACATGCTAACCTACCATCGTATCACATCAATTGAAGATCAATATTTTGGGGCATTACATAAGCTTCTGCAATCGATTTTCCCGCCAGAGGAAGTGTTGGCTTATGAGCTTTGGAAGGAGCCGCTTGAGGATCCCTCCATTCACGTCTATGTGGCTATCCTTGAAGGCGAAGTCGTAGGCTCAACGGAATACCGTTATTATCCCAAGCTGTGCGTCGCGATGACCGATTTCACCATTATTGGAAAGCCATCACTCGGTATTGGCAGATTTCTGCTCCGCAATCGTGAGCGTGATCTGCAAAAACTGGCTGAGCAATCGGGTACAACGCCGATCGGCATGTTCGCTGAGGTCTACGATCCTTACCGCGCAGAAGAGCATGAATTTGGCGGTGTTTCTCCGATGAATCCGTATGTCCGACGTGAGGTGTTGTCGCATATCGGCTACAAACGTCTTAATATGCCTTATGTACATCCATCATGGGACCATGAGGGCCAGGCGGTATCGGAGCTTGATCTATGCTTCCTGCCGCAGGATGAAGAGCGGCAGTCGATAGAGGCTTCACTAGTTGCGTCATTCCTTGAAGGCTATTACGCGGCACTGCCTAATAAGCCGAAAGAGTGGCTGGAGATGATGGATCGCATTCGTGCTGCGGAGAAGATTGAGCTGCTTCCAATATGACGAAGCTGATTTTTCGAGGCACTGGTGATTCAATGGGGGTTCCTCGTGTATATTGCAATTGTGAAGTATGCGCGGAAGCTAGAGAAAGCGGGATTAACCGGCGTCTGAGATCCTCGATGCAAATCGAGGATCCGGTTGCCGGCTCGTTATGGATTGATTGCGGTCCGGATTGGGGCAAGCAGATGGAAGCGGCATCGCTGCGTTCTGTCGATACGTTATTGGTCACGCATGCGCATTTTGATCATATCGGCGGTTTGGTAGAATGGGCGGATGCCTGCAGATGGCAGAAAAAGAAGGGTACCGCAATCGCTCCCTCTGAAGTCATTGAGGAAATATTAGCCCGTTTCCCATGGCTCGGGAAGCAAATCGATTTTCAATCCTTCGATCAGCCTGTAACATTGGGGAATTGGCTTGCACGCAGCTGGCGCGTCAATCATGGCAAGAACGGCTATGCTTACGCATTCCGGTTTGAGAATGAGTCAAATGGATATAAATGGGTATATTGCTCGGATGCGATCGGCTTAACGGAGAAGCAGCAGGAGCCGTTATACGGACTTGATCTGCTTGTACTGGGCACCAGCTTTTATGAAGAACCGTTCGAGTATCCTACTCGCTCGGTATATGATGTGGTTGAAGCGATTGAGCTGACGAAAAAGTGGGGCGCTAAGCGCACGCTGCTTACGCATATGTCTCATGATATTGATCTTAGAAGCTCCTATGCGCTGCCGCCAAATATGCAATTTGCACTAACGGATATGATCATAACGATATAGCAGTTAATGAATAGCAAGTTTATTGAGGGAAAAACGATCATTATACCGAAGGAAGACAGCTAGTTGATATAAGGGGAAGGAAGCCAAGATCTAATTGTCTTGGCTTTTTGTCTGTTAATCCCGGCTCTGAATAACGAGAAGCAACCCCTCGCGAATATGTATGGTGCCTGTGTCGACGGTCAATACATTACTGATTCCAAGCGACTGGCCTATTGTTAATACGGCATCCGTCAACGGATACTTAAAACCGGTTAATGTAATTCCTTTCACCTGCATGGATAACGGGAGCAAGGAAACATTGGGATAGCCCTGCTGAGTGATCGCAAGCGAATTTGCAGCGAGTGAAATTTTGTTGTGATCGTCAATAATGACAGCGTGAACTTTCTGTATGGCAGCAAGTGCCAGCAGGTGGACATTGGCAAGCGAATGGTCAAACCTTGTGCCAAGCGCTCCAAGCAATATCAGCTCTGTCGGCTGCATATCGAGAGCGAGTCGCAAGGCCATCTCGGTGTCGGTATAATCCTTGTCAACCGGATCACATGCAATCGTCTGTCCGCTGCGTTCCCGGATAAGAAGCAGCTCCTCCTCCGTTACGGAGTCGAAGTCACCGATGGCAATATCCGGCCGTAATCCTTGCGAAATAAGGAAACGGGCTCCGCTGTCAGCCCCTATTAGAAAATCTTCTGATTGTATATGATTCATAGCCCAGACGCCAAGCTGGCCGCCCGTACATATGACGATGCGTTTTTTCATTACGAATGTCCTTTCTAAATGGCAGGTATAGTATGGTTGCCATACAAGTATAAATCCTTTTATTCCATAAAAACTAGTATAAAGCTTTATGGTTGCGTAATTGTTCCATTTAGCGCGAAATTTGTCGTTGCGAAACCGCATGACCCCAGCTAAAATGGGGAAGGTAAGCACCGATGTAGAAGGTCGATGCATGGGACGGGAAGCGAGGAGTATTTGAAGTGAGCATGGATATTTTTGCCGTATTCAGTATTATTGGCACGATTGCTTTCGCGGTAAGCGGCGCGATCGTGGCGATGGAGGAGGAATACGATATTTTAGGCGTATTCGTACTCGGCCTAGTCACAGCGTTTGGAGGCGGAGTCGTGCGCAATCTGTTGATCGGGATGCCGGTTACGATGCTCTGGAGTCAGGGCCATTTATTCAAGATTGCAATGTTTGCAATGACTATTGCGTTTTTTCTTCCGGTCGATTGGATTCATAAGTGGCGGCGCAGCGAGGCGTTTTTCGATGCGATCGGCTTATCTGCCTTTGCGATCCAAGGAGCGCTATACGCCACACAAATGAAGCATCCGTTAAGCGCAGTGCTCGTTGCAGCCATGCTGACTGGTATTGGTGGAGGTATTATTAGGGACTTACTCGCTGGACGCAAGCCGCTGGTTTTGAAGGATGAGATTTATGCGGTATGGGCAATGCTGGCTGGACTTGCAATTGGGCTGGGTTGGTTTAAGTCGACGCTGGAGCTGCTGTTGTTGTTTGCCCTGGTTATTACATTTCGAATGCTTTCGGTTTATTTCAAGTGGAAGCTGCCGCGTCGCTCGCTAAGTTCGGCACCGATTGATGCTCAGCAGAAAGGGGTAGCAAAATGAAGGCTCGCATATTGTTCGTATGCCTAGGCAATATTTGCCGTTCTCCAATGGCGGAAGCTGTCATGCGCCATCAGGTCGAGCAGGCTGGACTTGATGGCCAAATCGAGGTGGATTCCGCAGGAACGGGAGACTGGCATTTAGGCCACCCTCCCCATGAAGGCACACGTAAGCTGTTGGATCAGCATCGTATTTCATATCAAGGCATGAAAGCCCGTTTAGTCAGGGCCGATGATTTCCAGACATTTGATTATATCGTCTGCATGGATACGAATAACTTGCGCGATGTCCGTATGCTGATGGAGACTGCAGGTGGAGAGACCAGCCAAGCTGAAGGTGCGTATAGAAGGCTGTTTACCTTTATGGAGCTTTTGCCTGATAAAGGAATAAAGGATGTGCCAGATCCTTATTATGATGGTAATTTCTCATTCGTGTATGAGCTGGTAGAGAACGGCTGCACGGTACTGCTTGAACGTGTAAGAGCGGATATAGGCCTCGCGTAAAAGGAAAAAAAAGAAGCTGTCCATGGATTCTGCTATGAATCTGCCGGACAGCTTCTCCTTATTCACTCCGTTATTCCACCTCAATGAAGTAGGAGAGTGCTTTATCCAGCTCTTTCTGCCAAAAGCCCCATTGATGCTTGCCGTCCTTTTCTTCATAAAAGACAGCAGCCTGCTTCAGCTCCAGCAATGCTTTGGCGTTACGATTCAGTGCGACAAAATCAAATACGCCCCGATCGGTCTCGTAAGCATCCTCCTGCAGACCGACAATCATGTAGACCGTTAGCCAGCTTAGGTCGCTTTGTTCAGAAATGATGTTTTGCGATACGCCGTAAAAGGCGCCGGATAGAGACATGACCCGAGTAAACAATTGCGGATAAGCCAGTGCAAGATGAAGGGAAACGGAGCCGCCCAACGAGTCGCCTGCAACTATTCTATGCTCAGGCTCTCGTCTGACCGAGTATCGGTCCTCGACGAATGGAATGAGCTCCTCCGCAAAAAAACGGATATATCCCTCATGTCGATTGCCGTCCGGTGTATATTCTTCTGTACGCAGCTTCTTATCTACATCTACGCCTACTATAATGAAGGGCTCAAGTCCCTCATCAAGGATCAGCTTTGTAGCGGTAGTCGCAATACGGCCGAAGTTAAAGAAATCCTCGCCATCCTGGCAATAAACAACAGGATAGCTTAGCACTTCATTGTAGCCCGGCGGCAAAAAAATACGTAAATTTCTTTCTCCCTCAGGCAGATAGCGGCTTGGAACATTCTCCTTGACAATCGTCCTCTTTAAATATCTTTCATCTGTCATTTTGTTTATCTCCTTACGATTTGAATGATTGAATGGAATGTTCCTGTTGTGGGAAAACAATAGAAAGGTGTGATACGGATTTCCATCTCATCCGTATGTATTGTATTATGCTGTTACAGCCGAAAAATAAGTCTGTAGCATATACAATTTCATAAGAGAATGATGAGAATCGGCGAAAAAACAAAGGTTTTTTTGTTTTTTGCTTTGACCATTTTCGTTAAACAGGTTTATAATAATTCTATAACAGAGGTAAACGTTTTTCAAATATTTCGATTGAGGTGAGCGTTCAAAATGAGCAAATTGCCATATGAAGTTCAAACGGAACCGGTTACACCGCTATCCGTCTTGTCGCTTGAAGGCGAAGTGGTTAATCCGGACTTAATGCCTGAATTAACGGACGATCAATTAAAAGAAGTAATGTATCGCATGGTATTTACCCGTACGTGGGACGAGCGCGCGGTAAATCTTGGACGACAAGGCAGACTCGGTTTCTATGCGCCTGTATCTGGACAAGAAGCATCGATGATCGGAAGCGAATTCGCGCTAAATAAAGATGATTTCATTTGCCCTGGCTACCGTGATATGCCTCAGCTTGTATGGCACGGATTGCCGCTTTACCAAGCATTCCTATATTCCCGCGGACATCAGCACGGCGGACAAATTCCTGAAGATGTGCATGTTCTTATGCCGCAAATTATTATCGGCGCGCAAATTTTGCATGCAACAGGTGTTGCTATGGCTTTCAAGAAAAAGAACGAAAAGCGTGTAGCGATTACGTATACAGGTGATGGCGGTTCCTCAGAGGGCGACTTCTACGAGGGCATGAACTTTGCCGGCGTTTATAAGCTGCCGGTTATTTATGCCGTACAAAATAACGGATATGCGATTACGACACCTTTCGCTAAACAGACAGCTGCACTTTCCATTGCTCACAAAGCTGTGGCAGCTGGTATCAAAGGCGTTCAAGTAGACGGAATGGACGTGCTTGCCGTTATTAAAGCGGTTCAAGAAGCGGCAGAACGCGGACGCAACGGCGAAGGCGCTACTCTGATCGAGATTTTAACCTATCGTTTCCGTCCGCATTCGATGGCGGATGACGCAACGAAATATCGTACAAAAGAAGAAGAAGCAGAATGGGCACTCAAGGATCCGCTTATTCGTTTCGGCAAGTTTTTGGAGAAAAAAGGCCTCTGGACGGAAGAGGATACGAACCGCGTGAAAGAAGAAGCGAAAGCGACAGTTAACGAGCACATCAAAAAAGCTGAAGCGGTTGAGAAAATGACAGTGGCAGGCTTGATCGATACAATGTTTGAAACAACACCGCAATATCTGGAAGAGCAAAAGGCCGATTTTCAATAGTAGAGGAGGATCAGACGATCATGGCTCAAATGAATATGTTGGAAGCAATTCGCGATGCGATGCGCGTAGAACTTAAACGTGATTCAAACGTTGTCATCTTCGGTGAGGACGTAGGTAAGGTCGGCGGAGTATTCCGTGTGACAGAAGGTTTGCAGGAAGAGTTTGGTGAAGAGCGCGTATTCGATACGCCACTTGCTGAATCGGCTCTTGCAGGCATGGCAGTAGGGATGGGTTTGCAGGGCTTCCGTCCAATCGCTGAAATTCAATTCGTAGGTTTTATATATGAAGCACTTGACCAAATGTTTGTTCAAGCAGCGCGTATGCGTTACCGTTCCGGCGGACGCTATAACTCGCCAATCGTATTCCGTACGCCTTTTGGCGGCGGCGTGAAGGCAGCCGAGCTGCACACGGATTCCCTTGAAGGCCTTGCAATTCAAACGCCTGGTATTAAAGTCATCATCCCTTCAAATCCTTACGATGCTAAAGGCTTGATGATTTCCGCAATTCGTGACAATGACCCTGTATTTTTCATGGAGCATTTGAACCTGTACCGCGCGTTCAAGGCAGATGTGCCAGAAGGCGAATACACGGTTGAGATCGGTAAAGCTAACGTTGTTCGCGAAGGTAAAGACGTTACGATCATCTCCTACGGCCTGATGGTTCACACAGCTGTAAAAGCGGCTGAGGAACTTGAAAAAACAGGCGTAAGCGCTGAGGTTATCGACCTTCGCACCTTGCTTCCGCTTGATATTGATACGATTGTAGCTTCCATTCAGAAAACAAACCGAGCGATCGTGGTGCAAGAGGCACAAAAAACTTCCGGCGTTGCAGCCGAGGTTATCGCTCAAATCAATGAAAAAGCAATTTTGCACTTAGAAGCGCCGGTACTTCGCGTTGCAGGTCCGGATACGGTATATCCGTTTGCTCAAGTTGAGGATGCGTGGCTTCCTTCCGTAGCTCGTATCTCTGCAGCGGTACAAAAAGTACTGAACTTTTAAAGGAGGTTACAAGCGGTGGCTAAATTCGAATATCGTTTCCCAGAGCTGGGCGAAGGATTGCACGAAGGCGAAATTATTAAAGTGCATATCAAGGTCGGCGACACGGTTACAGATGATGATATTATTATGGAAGTACAAAACGACAAAGCAATCGTTGAGGTTCCTTGCCCGGTAAACGGTAAAGTGCTTGAAGTGCTTGTTAAGGACGGTCAGGTATGCCACGTTGGCGAGGTTGTAGCGATTATTGATGCTGAAGGCGAATTGCCTGAGGGAGCGGCACCTGCTGCTGAAGCTCCAAAAGCGGACGCGCCTGCAGCGGCTCAAGAAGCGCCGGCAGCTCCGAAGGCTGAAGCTGCACCAACAGCTGCAGCAGCTCCAAAGTCTTCTGGCGGCCCAGTGCTTGCGACGCCTAGCGTACGTAAATTCGCACGCGAGAAGGGCGTTGATTTGACGCAGGTTAGCGGCACAGGCAAGAATGGCCGTATTACTCGCGACGATGTTAACGGATTTGGCGGCGCGCCAGCAGCGGCTGACACAGCAGCTCCAGCGGCTGAACAGAAGGATAATGCTGAGGTTGCTGCTAAAGGCGCAGGCGAAGCGAAGCCGGCTCATACAGATGCAGGAACAGCTTATCGTCCGGAAGAGCGCGTTCCGTTCAAAGGAATTCGCAAGGTTATCGCTAACGCGATGTCCAAGTCGGTCTACACGGCTCCTCATGTTACCATCATGGATGAGGTTGATGTTACCGAGCTTGTGGCGCTGCGTACGAAATATAAGCCTTATGCAGAGAAAAAAGGCTCCAAGCTTACCTACTTGCCATTCATCGTGAAGGCGCTCGTGGCAGCTTGCCGCCAGTTCCCAATTATGAACTCTACGCTTGATGAAGCTAATCAAGAAATCGTATTGCGCAAGTACTACAACATCGGTATTGCTACTGATACGGATAACGGTCTAATCGTTCCGGTAATCGAGGACGCTGACCGCAAAAATATTTTCATGGTTGCTGATGCTATTCGTGATCTTGCCGTTCGCGGTCGCGACGGAAAGCTATCGGGCAGCGAGTTGAAGGGGAGCACGATCACGATCTCGAACATCGGTTCCGCTGGCGGTATGTTCTTCACACCGGTTATCAACTTCCCTGAGGTTGCTATCTTGGGAACTGGACGCATTTCGGAGAAAGCGATTGTTCGTAATGGTGAAATTGTAGCAGCACCTGTTATGGCACTTTCACTCAGCTTTGACCACCGTCTGATTGACGGTGCAACTGCACAAAACTTTATGAACTACATCAAACAGCTTCTGGCGCAGCCTGAACTGTTCATAATGGAGGTTTAAGACATGGTCGTAGGTGATGCTTCCCTAGATATTGATACTCTAGTCATTGGTGCGGGTCCAGGCGGTTATGTAGCAGCTATTCGTGCTGCACAGCTTGGTCAAAACGTACTTATCGTGGATAAAGAATATGTTGGCGGCGTATGCTTGAACGTAGGCTGTATCCCGTCGAAGGCGCTCATTTCCGCGTCGCATCAATATGAGTCGATCAGTCATGCTTCCGCTTTCGGTATTGAGGTTGGCGAAGCAAAGGTTGACTTCAGCAAGGTGCAGGAATTCAAGAACGGCATCGTTAAGAAATTGACAGGCGGCGTTGCTTCCCTTCTGAAAGCAAACAAAGTCCAATATTTCCAAGGCGAAGTGATGTTCATCAATGAAAACGAAGCACGCGTATTCAATGATCAAGAAGCGCCGCGCTACCGTTTCAAAAACTGTATCATCGCAACCGGCTCACGTCCGATCGAGCTTAAGGCATTCCCTTACGGCGGCCGTATCGTATCGTCTACTGGCGCTTTATCCTTGCCTGAAATTCCAAAGAGCCTCGTTGTTATCGGCGGCGGCTACATTGGTATCGAGCTTGGCCAAATGTATTCGAAGTTCGGCACAAAGGTAACGGTAATCGAAGGTTCTGACGCGATTTTGCCAGGCTTCGATAAAGATATGTCCTCGATCGTCGCGAAGAAGCTGAAAAGCACAAACGTTGACATCGTAACCGGCGCGCAAGCGAAGAGCGCTGAACAGACAGATAAAGACGTTACAGTCACTTATACTGTCGGCGACAAAGAAGAAAAAGTAACGGCAGACTACTTGCTCGTAACGGTTGGACGTCGTCCGAATACCGATGGTGAGCTTGGTCTTGATTTGATCAACGTCAAAATGTCCGATCGCGGTCTGGTTGAGGTTGATGAGCAGTGCCGTACGAACATTCCGCATATCTATGCTATTGGTGATATTATTGCCGGACCTGCGCTTGCTCACAAAGCAATGTATGAAGGCCGTGTAGCTGCTGAAGCGATTTCCGGTCAGTCCAGCGTTATTGATTACAAATGTGTGCCGGCTGTCTGCTTCTCCGATCCTGAGTGCGCTAGCGTAGGCTTCAGCGAGAAGGAAGCGAAGGACAAAGGCCACAATGTTAAGATCGGTAAATTCCCATTCGCGATCAATGGACGCGCAATGTCGCTTAACGCTAACGAAGGCTTCGTCAAGCTCGTTTCCGATGCAGATTCCGGTCTTGTGCTTGGCGCACAAATTATCGGTCTTGAAGCGTCCAACATGATTGCAGAGCTTGCTCTTGCTATCGAGATGGGTGCAACGCTTGAGGATATCGCGCTTACGATTCATGCGCATCCGACTCTAGGCGAGATTGTTCTTGATGCGGCTGAGGTTGCGCTTGGTCACCCGATTCACACCTTTATTAAATAATCGATTCCTATAAATGTATTTAGCAATTCATGAGGTCACGCGGCTTTCCAGCCACGGGGCCTCTTTGCGCATCATCGCTTCGATACTTGACGAAAAGGGGCGTACAATAAGATGGAGAATCGGACTAAATCTGCAAAAGAATCCCGTACGTTAATGACACAGCTTATTTTCCCGCTGGATACAAACCATTATGAAACGATGTTCGGCGGAAAGCTGATGGAATATATGGACAAGGTTGCTGCAATTGCTGCCATGAGACATGCCAGAATGCAGGTCGTTACAGCCTCTACCGACAGCTTGGATTTTCTCGCGCCTATTCGTGTCGGAGAAGTTATTGAAGTAGAAGCCTTTGTGACATGGACGAAACGCAGCTCCATGGAAATATACGTGACGGTAGTATCTGAGAATTTACATACCGGTGACCGGAAGAAAACGGTAACGGCTTTTTTTACTTTCGTAGCACTGGGTCACGACGGCAAGCCTGCAGAGGTGCCAACGATTGTTCCGGAGACGGAGGAAGAAAAAAACCTGCATGAGTCCGCTCCCGAACGTCATCAATTAAGAAAAAAACGAAAGCAGGACAGATTAAGTAATTAATAGTATAATAAAGCTTACTTTGTCGAATTTTTAGGTTTCGTGCTAGGAGGCGGTATGAAGGTGAGCAACAGCGAGCATTCCTATTTGCAATTGTTGAAATATGTACTTCAAAACGGAACAAAGAAGGAGGATCGTACCGGAACGGGCACGATTTCCACCTTTGGCTATCAGATGCGATTTGATTTAAACGAAGGTTTTCCGTTGCTGACAACAAAACGGGTTCCGTTTCGACTAATTGCGAGCGAGCTCATATGGTTTATAAAAGGAGATACGAACATTCGTTATCTTCTCCAGTACAACAATAATATTTGGAATGAATGGGCGTTTAAACGATGGGTAGAAAGCGATTCCTACAACGGCCCCGATATGGCGAATTTCGGCCTCCGGTCGCAAACCGATGCTATATTCGAAGCACAGTATAACGAGCAGATGGCTGTGTTTAAGCAGCGTATTCTTAACGATGATGAATTCGCGTCGGCGTTTGGAGAGCTTGGTGATGTATACGGCAAGCAGTGGAGAGCATGGAAGACCTCCCAAGGCGACAGCATTGATCAGCTTAAGGATGTCATAGACACGATAAAGCGTAATCCGGACTCGAGAAGATTGATTGTCTCGGCGTGGAATCCGGAGGATATTCCGAGTATGGCGCTTCCGCCATGTCATACGATGTTCCAATTCTATGTCTCAAACGGCAAACTATCGTGCCAGTTGTACCAACGAAGCGCGGATATTTTTCTTGGAATCCCTTTCAATATTGCGAGCTACTCACTGCTTACGCACTTGATTGCTCATGAATGCGGTTTGGAGACTGGTGAATTTATTCATACGCTTGGTGACGCCCATATTTATACAAACCATCTTGACCAAATTCAAACGCAGCTAAGCAGAGAGCCTAGGCCGCTGCCTGTCTTGAAGATGAATGACGATAAAAAGTCGATCTTTGATTTTGAGGTAGAGGATCTAGCGATCGAAAATTACGAGCCTCATCCTTCTATTAAAGCACCCGTTGCGGTATAGAAGCAGTGGCTTGTTCATAGGAAGGTGCGGATTTAGATGTCTATTACATTAATTTCTGCAATGGATCGTAACCGTACGATCGGGATGGATAACCAATTGCCATGGCGGCTGCCGGCAGAAATGGCTTATTTCACTAAAATGACCGTAGGTAAAACGGTATTAATGGGGCGCAAAACGTTCGAATCGCTGCCGAAGCCGCTTAAGGATCGGAGAAATGTCGTGTTAACAAGGCAGCTCGATTACAAGCCTGAAGGCTGCGAGGCTGTCCATTCCTTGGATGAAGCTATTGCGTTAAGCAAGGAAGACGAGGTTATGATAATCGGCGGTGCTGAGATTTATAAGCAGTTTCTTCCTTACGCGGATACGATATTGTTGACGGCAGTTGAAGCAGAGATAGAGGGCGGCGACGCTTTTTTTCCTTTATTCCTTGAATCTGAATGGGAGCTTGTGGAAAGTGAAAGAAGAGAAAACGATGCTCGAAACAAATATGCTTTTACCTTTCAGACCTTTAAACGCCGTTCGGACATCGGTGATCTATAAAATAGAAGTATATGACGAACAATGTGTCATAAAGTGCAAATGATTATGCGGATAATCCATTAACGCGTTCAGGACATGAATGCTAGGATGTTGTAAAATAGTAAACGAGTAACCCGAACATTTTATTGGTTTTGTATAAAGTTTGTTATTGAATATTGAATGGATTCCCGATATAGTTTGGTAAGAGAATTTTTTAACGGTAAACGGGAAATATGGATGGAGGAAATGCGATCATGTCTACACCTACAGGTTTTATGGAATATCAACGCGAGCTGCCCGCCGATCGCGATCCGCTGGAGCGCATTAAAGATTGGCAAGAATTTCATAAGCATTTTTCAGATGAGCAGTTGAAGACGCAGGGCGCGCGCTGCATGGATTGCGGTACGCCTTATTGTCATACAGGTATTGAGCTTGGAGGCTCTGTCTCAGGTTGTCCGGTTAACAATTTAATCCCAGAGTGGAATAACCTGATCTATCGCGGATTGTGGCGCGAAGCGCTGGACCGTCTGCATAAAACGAATAATTTCCCTGAATTTACGGGTCGTGTATGTCCTGCTCCATGCGAAGGCTCTTGTACGGTTGGGTTGATTGGCGATGCAGTTACAATTAAAACGATCGAACAAGCTATTATCGACCGCGGTTTCGATGAGGGCTGGGTTGTTCCTCAACCTCCTAAGGTGCGTACAGGCAAACGTGTAGCCGTTGTAGGCTCAGGGCCTGCCGGTATGGCGACTGCTGCACAATTGAACAAGGCCGGCCATACGGTAACGGTATATGAGCGTGCAGACCGTCTCGGCGGATTGCTTACTTACGGCATTCCTACAATGAAGCTGGAGAAGCATGTCGTACAGCGCCGCGTGGACTTGATGGAAGCAGAAGGCGTTGAATTTATTACAAATACAGAAATTGGCAAGGATATTTCGGCGAAAGAGCTCGTCGAGAAATTTGATGCTGTAGTTCTGTGCGGCGGTGCAACAAGAGCGCGTGACGTTGAGATCGAAGGACGTCATTTGAATGGCGTTCATATGGCTATGGATTATTTGAATGGTACAATTAAGAGTTATCTGGACTCCAATCTGGAGGATGGCAATTATATTTCGGCGAAGGACAAAGATGTCATCGTTATTGGCGGCGGCGACACAGGTACAGACTGCGTAGCAACTGCGCTTCGTCACGGCTGCAAATCGGTTACCCAATTCGGTACGCATGCGAAAGCGCCGCTTGAGCGTGATCAGATCAATAATCCATGGCCGCAATTCCCTAACGTATATACACTTGATTATGCGCAAGAGGAAGCAAAAGCACTATTTGGTGAAGATCCACGCGCGTTCTCTGTCCTTACCAAGAAATTTGTAGGTGATGAGAATGGCAACCTGAAGGAACTTCATACCGTACAAATTGAGCGTACAGTGGATGAAACTGGACGTAAAATTTATAAAGAAATTCCAGGCACGGAGAAAGTATGGCCGGCGGATCTTGTATTTATCGCGGTAGGCTTTGAAGGGCCGGAAATGCCGATTATTGAGCAGCTGGGTCTTGCACAGGACCGCCGTACGAATGTGAAAGCGGCATACGGCAAATATACGACAAGCGTAGACAAAGTTTTCGCTGCAGGCGATATGAGACGTGGTCAAAGCTTGGTTGTATGGGCGATTAATGAAGGCCGTGAGGCTGCTCGTGAAGTGGATAAATATTTGATGGGCACCTCGATGCTGCCATAATAGTAGAATACAGCAAGTCATAATTAATTTAGAGAAGCGCCTCCGGGCGCTTTTCTTGCTGAGGTAGCTTAGTATCATGAAAAGGAGAGAACGGATATGATTAAATATGGATTAGATCGTATAACGGAGCTGAAATTCCAATCCTTTCAGCCTGTAATTGAACGAAGAGATGACCAATGGGTAGACATTGTACTTCGTTTCGAACTTTCCCCTGCAGCGGAGGCGCCGTCGGATCTGATTGATTTCACAGCACTTGTCATCTGTACGTTGGACGGTGCAATTGCACAGATGATTCCGCAGGATGAAGGCTGTGACTGCGAATATCAGTTCACAGTAGGCGAGAAGGAGCAAATAACTGCCATTATCATGCAGCCGGACATTCAAGCTGAGATTCAAAAACAAAGCTCCCTATAATTAGGAAAGCTGTGGTAGAATCGGTGTGAGATGACGTAAAGGGGAGATTCGTCATGGCAGCTGAGCAAGCCTATGTACTATCACCGACAGACGTTCGCAATATACGAAGCTATGTGCAGCATAAATACGCTGAATTGACGCAGGATAAACGGGCGGAAATCGTAGCGGATGCGGTGCATCGGATTATTTATAAACAATTACCGAGTTTTGATGAGAAGATGAAGCGATCCTTGACGACAGACCTTATTCGAACATCAGTGCTGGAGCAGCAGAGACCGGTTAGAGCGGATGATATTTTTTTGGCTTGCTTACGTCTGGATCGATCGGGACCTCGTATTTCTGAGCCACTGCATGCTTGGGTGGAAGGCCAGCTTGGTATTCGTTGCGAGAGGCCGCTGCTGAAGCATTTGCTGGACGAGCTGGCATTAGAGGCGCAGCCGTCAGCCGATGCAGCCAGCAGCCTATGGGGGCGGCTAAGAGCATTAGTAGTGGTTGAGAGCGCAAACCTCAAAGCCGAATCATCGTCTCTCATGCAAGCCGAGGTTATCCGACTGCCTATACCGCGATCGGCTCCTTTGCAACAAAGAAGAAGAACAAAAATGATAACTTACGCTGCGTTGTGTATGTTTTTAATTGCGGCTTCTTTCTTATATGCTTGGTCGCTAAGCGAGCCAACGTCAAATGTACAGCAGACCATCGGGGTACCTAAGCCTGTTCAGCCTATGGCGATTGCTGTTCCGAAGAATGGACTGCCTGCAGAGCTTCGTTATCAGGAAATTAATGAAGCTAAGCTTATTGCTTATTTGAAAACCAGAGATTCCGTTCTAGAGGAGAAGCCTTATTTTGATGCGATTATGAAGGCGGCCTATGAATTTAATATTCATCCTGGGCTATTATTTGCCATTACAGGTCAGGAGCAGGGCTTCGTTCCGAGGTCGAACGAAAACTACAAGGAAATTGCCAATAATCCGTTTAATGTTTTTCATAGCTGGCTCGATTTCAATACGAATATTGCTCAATCCGCAGAGATCGCGGCAAGAACGGTTGTGAACGCCAGCAAGGACAGGCCTGTTGATGTTGACCCCATCACTTGGATTAATCGGACCTATGCGGAAGATCCAAATTGGTCCAATGGCGTGCGTTCCATTTTCGCGAAGATCACGCATGAATTGGAGAAATAGCAGGTATACGTTTTGATGAAGGGGCGATTTTCTTTTGAAGACATTAATCATTGCGGAAAAACCGGATATGGGACGTAATATTGCGGCCGCAATCGATCCGAAAGCCAAAAATCACCGTTCCTACATAGAAGGCGAACAATACATTATAACTTGGGCTATAGGCCATTTGATCGGGCTTGCGGAACCTGATGCTTATGATGACCGTTATAAGAAGTGGAACATCAATGATTTACCGATCATTCCAGCACAGTTCAAGCTCGTTCCGAACAAGAAAACGGTGGATCAGCTTAAAGTGATTGGCGACTTGGCCAAACGGAGTAATTTGCTGATCAATTCCTGCGATGCGGGACGTGAAGGGCAATATATTTTCTCTCTGATTCAACGGCATCTGAAGCTTAGCCAGCCTGTTAAGCGATTATGGATATCCGACCTTACGCCAGAGACGATACGTAAGGGCTTCGCTGAACTCAAGGAAGGGGCTGAGTATGAGAATCTGACCCGCGCCGCAACAGCCCGAAGCGAAGCAGACTGGCTTATTGGCATGAATGGCTCGCGCGCGTTTACGACAAAGCATAATGTGCTGCTGTCAGTAGGGAGAGTGCAGACACCAGTTCTGGCTCTTATTTATGATCGGCAGAAGCAGATCGAAGCCTTTTCTTCACTGAAGTTTTTCGAGCTTGAGGGCCATTTCTCACAAAATGAGATGACCTACCGGGCAATGTGGCAGGGTGAACGGATGACCGATCAAGGGAAGGTCGAAGAGCTTGCTGCGAAGGTGAAAGGAAAGCAGGGAGGAGTTGCTTCATACGAGGTAAAGGATACGAAGGAATATCCTTTCAAGCTGTATGATTTGACGCTGCTGCAGCGGGAGGCGAACGGCAAGTTCGGCTTTTCAGCGAAAAAAACATTGGACACCGCTCAGGCGCTTTACGAGAAGCATAAGGTGATCTCGTATCCAAGAACGAATTCAAATTATGTAACGGAGCAAAACATTCCGGACATGCACAAAACGTTGAATGCGTTGCAGGGCATGGGATATGACGAGCTCGTCAAAGGCGCGAATCGCGGCCTCGTTCACAAAGGGAATAAGTTTATATGCAATCCTGCCAAGGTAGAGGATCATCACGCGATATTACCTACGAATCGCAGAGCGAACGGACTTAGTCCTGATGAGCAGAAGCTGTACGATCTGGTCGTCAGAAGGTTCTTGTCCCAATTTTATCCTGCTGCCGAGTACAAGGTGCACACAGTGATGACCGAAGTGGAGAATGAACTATTCAAGACGACAGTTAAAGAGCTTCTAAGCTTGGGCTGGAAGGTTATCTACGCTGATCAGAAGAAGGATAAGGCAAAATCGAGCGCAAAGGCCAAGGACAAGGATGAGCCCGAGGAAGATGAGATTGAGGTTAGTGAGCCTTTCTTCATCAATGCGAATGAGGCCGTTATTTGCGAGGATGCGATCGTAAAAGAAAAGGATACGCAGCCGCCAAAGCATTATACAGAGGGTACGCTGCTCAAAGCGATGGAAAGCGCGGGAAAGCAAATTGAAGACGAGGAATTGCGCGATGCCATGAAGGATTCAGGGCTAGGTACACCAGCAACTCGCGCTGCGACGATTGAACGGCTCAAAAATGTAGGCTACGTAGAAATGCAAGGCAAAAAAATAATGGTTACGCAAAAGGGACGTACAGCGATCGAATTAATTCGCGGCGCGGGCATCGACCTGTTGACATCGCCTGAAATGACTGGACTATGGGAGCGGCGGTTAACCGAAATTTCGAGAGGAACGGCTTCCAATGAGCAGTTTATGGCAAATGTGAAGAAGTTCGCTACGATGATCGTAGAGAAGGTCCGCGTGCAAACACGTGCTGAGAAAACGTCATTTGAGAGTGAAGCTCCTGCAAAAGGGAAAGGAACCGCTGGCAAATCAGCGACAGCTGCGCGAAGCCGCGTTTCCAAAGCAAAGCCAGATGCTGCCATACCGAAGGGAATCAGTGCCAAGTCCTCAACTGATAATGGACCATCACTCATTACTGCATGCCCGCGAGCAGGCTGCGGAGGATCGATCTTCATGGGACGTAAAGGCTATGGTTGCTCCCATTACAAGGAAGGCTGTACATTCGTAATCTGGAAGCAAAGCTACGGGCGAAGCCTAACGGATGCTCAGGTTAAAGCTTTAGTTGAGAAGGGGAGGACAGCAAAGCTGAAGTTGGCCTTAGCGGACGGCACACCGGTTGAAGGAAAAATTATCATGAAAGATGCAGAAACGGGTGAGCTGGCTTTAGAGTTGTAATGGAGCTTGTAAGCAAAAAAGAGGGGCAGTGTAGAAGGTCAATTGACCTTAACACTGCCCCTCTTTCGCAATCTTGAGCATACTGTCTCAGCGGTTAACATACTGGTATATAGCGTCCGGTACCTCGATCAGTTGGTCAAGAGTCAGGAAGGCTCCCTTTGGCTCTACATCGATTTGAATGACGTTATATTCCCATTCGGACTGCGCCCGCATATGAATGGCGTGAATGCCTGCGGTTAAGGCTGGCACAACATCGGTCCGGATCGAATTGCCAATCATCCAGGTCATGCTCCGGTCAAACACTCCCGTTGATAAAATATCCTCCAAAGCCTCATTGTTCTTTAATCGCCGAATATAGATGCGAGTGTCAAAGTAGCGCTCTAAATGCAGCTTCTCGATCTTGCGCCGTTGAATAGGCTGCTCACCGCCCGTGTAGAGATGAAGCTCATGCCCTGCTTCGGCCAGCGCGAAGAGCGTCTGCTCCATGTTCGGATATGGTTCTGTATCATGCTCATAAACGCTCAGCCCCAGCTTCCACAACAGGTTTTCTTCGGAGATGGAGTGCTTGCGGCCTGTTAGATGGGAGAAATAGATATAGGCATCGACAAATGATTGCGGGAAGTGCTCGCTCTTAAAGCCGAAAGCAGCTACGCCTGCAATGTCGATTTCCATTTGTTTATCTCTGATGGCCTGTGCAGTGACATGCGGGTAGCCGTTAAACCAAGTCGTCATCACATCAATATACTGATCGATAACCATATAGAAATATTTATTACAATGAATGAGGGTGTCGTCTAAATCAAACATGATCTGCTGCTTCATCTAAAATGTCTCCTTTGCAGAAGTTGAATCTGTATGAACAATCTACCGCAAAAGGTGGGGACGAGTCAATGAGGGCATACGGTGTTGTGATATTTTTACATAGTTAACCAATTATTGTAGCATAATGATAGTGGAGGTGATGAGTTATGGCATATAGCAAAGGCGAAAATCCAAATGGGAATCGCATTCATAGCAGCGTGCGCGAACATACAAGAACCGTGAAAACAGAGAAATTCGCGAAGCTGCCGCCGAGCTTGAACAGAATTAACAAGCAGCTTCCTTAGCCGTGAGCTGTAGTGAACATGAAAAAGGAGAGGGTATCCATGCCTCTCCTTAATTTGTATGCTAAGCGTATTTAAGCTGTGTGTCAGTCAGCTTATTCTTAATAAACGAGATGCGCTTGCGAATGTAGAAGTCTTTGCTGTCGCCCTTCAAATCCTTTGGGGTGATCACCTCCTCTGCTGTATTATCAATAATGACGAGTCGACCGTCAGCGTAAAACTTAAAGGTTAAGTCGCGCCAAGGCCGTACTTTCTCTACATAACGGAAATTTTCACAGATGTTATTCATGGGTGATCAAGCCTCCTTCAAAATATTGAATTCGTACACTATAGGAACGTTTGTTCTTGTAATTATTATAGCAAACATTTGTTCGTATGGAAACTGTTTTTTGTTTCACGTAAACTAGATTAATAGATGCGATAGTTGCTAACAGAAGGAGCGCGGAAAATGATTAGAATAAAAAATCTAACCAAACGAATTCCTGGGGGACCGAAGGTGCTCGACGATATTAACTTCGAAGCCTATCCAGGTGACTTTATTGCGATTAAGGGCGGAAGCGGAAGCGGAAAGTCGACACTGCTGCGCTGCCTTGCTTTGCAGGAAAAATGGAGCTCCGGCTCTTATCATTTTGGCGGCAAGGACGTATTTAAGGAAGGGCTGTCAGGCAGATTCAAGATTAAGCGCGAGGTAGCTTACTTGGAGGAGAAGCCGTTTCTATTCCCGGCTAAAACAGGTTTGAAAAATGTCATTATCGGCTCGGTCACGCAAACGCCGGCCTGGCGCAGATGGACAGGCATGGTCCGCAATGACGATTATATGGGCGCAATGGATATGATCGAGAAACGGGGACTGATCGATAAAGCACATCAGAAGGCCAGTACGCTAAGCGGCGGTGAGAAGCAGCGTATGGCGATCGCAAGAGCGCTCGTGCACGGAGCGAAGGTTATATGCGCTGACGAGCCAGTATCGGGCTTGGATCCTCATACGGCTGATCAGGTTTTAAGCGATCTGAAAGCGCTTTGCCGCGAACAGGATGTAATTGTAATTGCGGTCATGCATCAAGGAGACTGGGCTGAACGTTATGCAGACCGGATCATCGGATTAAATAAAGGTAATATTGTGCTCGATGTTCGAGGCAGACGTTTGACAGAACGTGAGAAGGCTATGCTGTGAGCCGTGCGGTCGTGCTTCGAATCATAGAAGAAAAAGATCTGGATGAAGCGATAAAGCTTGAGCAGCGCTGCTACATTCCGGAGGCGGCAGCAACGTTTAGCGGCTTTCAGTTCCGCTATCAGTACTACAGGCCTTTCTTTTTGACTGCTTGGTCAGGGTCAGAGCTTGTTGGCATTACGAATGGTATACGAACGTCGCAATCATCTTGCGGCGACGAGATGAAGGGTGAACAAGCGGATGATAGAAACGGTCCCCATCTTTGTGTGCTGACGGTCGCGGTTGCGCCCGAATATCGCCGGCGGGGGATTGGAGCCCTACTGCTTAGAGCGCTTATAAAACAATGCACAGCAGCAGGCATTCACAAAATGATACTGATGTGCGAGCAGCATTTGATCCCCTTCTATGAAGCGGAGCAATTTATGCTGCATGGAGTTTCAAGCTCAAAGCACGGAGGAATCACTTGGTATGAGATGAGCCGGACTTTGCATACAATGGAGCATCTTACCGAATAGGAAGGTGTCCTCCCATGTCATTTCAGTCGCCTGTTGTTGTTCAAACGGCTAAAGCCGCTTATCCGAAAGCAGAGCTGGCTATTCCTCATGTAAGCGGGGGACCGAGCGCAGCCGCTGATATGAAAATAAACCAAACGATTCACCACGCTGTTCAGCAGCTGGTTCACAGTCAAGGCTCCCTGGATGATCCAAGAGCTCAAATGCTTGGCTATTACGAGCAGAAGAACAACCAAAAGGACTATCTCAGCTTGTCGTTGTTTAATTATGCTTATACAGGCGGGGCTCACGGGCTAACGCTCGAGAAGTCATTGACCTTCAAGCAATCGACGGGACAAACCTATTCGCTTGCGCAGCTGTTTAAGCCGGGAGCAGATTATGTGACGCGCCTCAGCGCGATCATCAGTGCCCAAATCAGGGCAAGAGACATCGATACGCTTGAGCCGTTCAAAGCAATAAGACCTGATCAAGATTATTATGTGGCGGATCGCTCGCTTGTCATCTACTTTCAGCTATATGAGCTGTCTGCCTATGTGTATGGCTTTATTTACTTTCCTATTTCAGTATATGAGCTTCAGTCTATTATTAACGAAGATGGCCCTTTAGGTCCGATGCTTGTGAATGATTAATTTCGAAATTTGCTTGGGAAATGTATAATGTGAAAATAGGAAATATTCAATCTATTTATAAAATCATTTCCCGGGTATGCGCAATATGCAACAGAAAAGAGAAAATTTCGACAAATGCTAAATCGGTTTGGAAAGCTATGATGTCGAAAGCAAAATAAATAAATTAATTGCATTAATTATTAATGCAGTTATTTTATTTTGCCAACTTCTCCCTTCCAAGCTTATAATAGTAAAATAAGAGATGGCAGTTTGGGAGGATGACGCACAAATGGAAAGAAATGCTGGTCCTGCTCGACTTGTATCTTTGAATGTCGGTGAGCCTGCTGTAGTATCGTATGGCACTCAAGAGGTCC
Source organism: Paenibacillus praedii (assembly GCF_049725345.1). NCBI lineage: Bacteria > Bacillati > Bacillota > Bacilli > Caryophanales > Paenibacillaceae > Paenibacillus > Paenibacillus praedii. The sequence goes on from NZ_JBMWAM010000023.1 coordinate 46,234, forward strand.
TAACCGGAATCTATAAGCAGGCTTCGCCGCTATCGCACACACTAGGCTTTACGGGGCTGCAGGGAGACGGTCAAGGGGACACCGTTCATCACGGCGGTCCGGATAAGGCGGTCTGCGTCTATTTCGAACAACGTTATCCATATTGGCAGGAACAGCTTCCGCTCCCCTTCGAGTACGGTGCTTTTGGCGAAAACTTTACTTTATCGAATTGGACAGAAGAGGATTTGTGCATTGGCGATATTGTCGAAGCGGGAGATGTCCTTTTGCAGGTGAGTCAGCCGCGGCAGCCCTGTTTTAAGCTTGGGATTCGCCATCAGCTTCCGGAACTGCCGGAACGAGTGCAGAAGCTGGGCTATACGGGATTTTATTTCCGAGTGCTTCGTGAGGGAACGGTGAAAGCGGGATTAGCTTTTCAAGTGGTTGAAAGGCATGCCGCAGGAAAAACGCTTGCCGAGGCCAATCGCATTATGTATATCGACAAAGAGGATACATTGGCCATTCGTGAGCTTCTTGAGGTAAAGGAGCTCGCGCAGAGCTGGCAGGATCAGCTTGGCAAAAGACTTATGCGCTTTCAGACATAGATGAAAGGAGGCTTGTATTTTTTTGATAGGCACCATCAATTTTTCCGTGTTTTTGGATGAGTATGCGTTTCAAGCCCCTTATCAGATCGAGCATCGTGAGAGCGGGATGAATAATACGACGCGTATGATTACCGCAGGAGCCGACCGATTTGTGCTGAGGGTATATAACAATCACAAGGACGCGGATATCGTGAGGCTCGAGCACGAGGTGCTATCAGAGCTGAGTAGTAAAAGTCCTCCTTTTCGCGTTCCTGTTCCAGTTCGCAATAAGCATGACGATACCGTATGCAGCGCGGCCGACGGAACATTAGCGGCATTATTTTATTATATAGACGGTGAACGTACGACAGCTGCGAATAATCAGCATGTTTTTGCGCTTGGGAAGACGTCAGGGCTGCTTACGAGAGCATTAAGCGAAATCAAGCCTGACCGTACACCTTTATATAGTCCCTATTATTCCTTGGAAGATACTTATTCGGCTATGGAGGAAATGGCGTTCCTTGCTTTGCCTGAGCAATGCGAGGGGCTTGCAGCAAGGCGCGACAGCTTTATTCTGCTTCAATCGGAACGGGACAAATTGAAACCCGAGTGCGAGATCATCGCTCAGCTGCCAAAGCAATGGATTCATGGCGACCTCGTATTTAATAACACGGTTTCGCAGGGTGACGAGATAGTCGGCGTGCTGGATTTTGAGTTTACTACAGTGGATGTGCGGGCGATGGAGCTTGCCGTTATTGCGGCGGATTTAATTAAAGCGAGTGATCCCGAATTTCCTGACAAGCTGAAGCTTCTGCTCAATGGGTATAGCGAAGCGTTCCAATTGTCGGAAATAGAGCTCGGCAAGCTGCCGGTTTTGATGAAGCTGAGGCTGCTTGACGTAGCGCTGCATTTTGCTTTGCGTTATCGGGATGGCTTGGACCGCGACGATGTGCTGTGCGGTATCATCGATCAATCCGCATTTGGCTGCAAATGGATAAATGAGCATTGGGAGGATAGGTAGCTATGAGCTTGGCTAAAGCGCTAGGGTATAAGGATGATGAGAAGCTGCTGCTTATTAATGCCGATGACTTCGGCGTATGCCATTCGGTGAATGAAGGCATTCAGCAGCTGCTGCTGGAGAAAACGGTAAGCTCTGCAACATTAATGCTGCCTTGCGGCTGGGCCAGAGAAGCGGCGCAATGGAGCGCCCGGCATCCGCAGGTGGATGTAGGGGTTCATTTTACGTTAACGAGCGAATGGGATGCTTACCGCTGGGGGCCTGTTCATCGCAAGGGTAGCACTTCTTCGCTAGTGACTAGTGAGGGTTATTTCCCGAAGGACTGCAAGACATTCGAGCAGCAGGCTGATCCCGAGCAGGTGAAGGCGGAGCTCATTGCACAAGTCGAGATGGCGCTTGCCATGGGGATGAAGCCGTCGCATGCCGATAATCATATGGGCAGCTTATATGGTTTGGAAACAGGACGTCACTTTTTGCCTATCGTGCTTGATGTATGCGCTTCCTATGGCTTGCCGTTTCGTTTACCTCGCTACCTGCTCCAGGACAGTGGGCAAATTGCGCCGCCGGAGATGGCAGATCAGGCGAAGCAGCTTGCTCAGCTTGCGGATTCGAAGGGTGTCGTGATTCTTGATTATTTGGTTGGCCTTCCTTTCCAGCTGCAGGCGGGAGAAACGTTCGCTTCCTTAATGGCGGACATGCAGCAATTATTAAAGGGGCTTCGCCCTGGCGTTACAGAGCTGATTATTCACCCTTCGCTCGTAACGGATGAGCTTCGTGCCTTTCATAGACAGCCGGAGAAGCGAGGTATGGAGCTCGAGCTGTTCCGTGATGCTGAAGTGAAGAAGACGCTTGCGGAGGAAGGCATTCGCATAATCCGCTGGCGCGAGCTGCAGAAGCTGCAGCGTGATCGCAACGGTTATTCGATCTAGTTAAAGGAGCTGCTCTACATGTCATTTCAAGCTGTAACACAGCTGGCAGAACAGATTAAAGCCAATATCGGACGAGTTATCATAGGCAAAGAAGAGGTAGTCGAGCTGCTATTCATCGGACTCATTACTTCCGGTCACGTATTGCTTGAGGATGTTCCTGGAACAGGGAAGACGCTGCTTGCCAAATCGCTTGCCAGATCGCTTAAGCTATCCTTCAAGCGCATTCAATTTACACCAGATCTGCTGCCATCCGATTTGAGCGGCATCCATTTCTATAATCAGAAAGTCAGTGAATTTGAATTTCGCGCGGGACCGTTGTTCACCAATCTGCTGCTTGCCGATGAAATTAACCGAGCTACGCCGCGAACGCAATCCAGCTTGCTAGAGTGCATGGAGGAGCGGCAAATTAGTATAGACGGAGAAACCATGCAATTGGAGCGTCCATTTATGGTTATTGCAACTCAAAACCCTGTGGAGCATCAAGGCACATTCCCGCTCCCTGAGGCTCAGCTCGATCGATTTCTTGTTAAAATTAAAATGGGCTATCCGACAACCGAGGAGGGCTTGCAGCTTCTGAAGCGCTTCAAAGACAATGATCCTCTGGCGTCGCTAGCGCCCATTGCGGATACTAGTGCGATTCTGCAAGCGCAGCAAGCCTATACCGGTGTAAAAGTGACGGACGATGTTCTGCATTATTTACTGCAAATTGTGGAGCAGACGAGAAAGCGCGACGAGGTTTCCGTTGGCGTCAGCCCTCGCGGCAGTCAAGCGCTGCTGCGCGCTGCTCAGGTTCATGCGATATTGCGAGGCCGCGACTTCGTAACGCCTGATGATGTGAAGGCTATGGCGAAGCCTGTTCTCTCGCACCGATTAGCCATTCGCGGGATGCATCGAACAGCAGGCAATGCAGATGCGATTATCGAGGATATTATTCGACAGACGGCCGTCCCTGCTGAAGCCGGCCTGTCGATCCGATAGGCGGCAATAAGATGATATTGTTTTGGTTTATCATCGCTGCCATCGGTATTTTGTATGTGCAGAACCGATTGTTTCAAAGCTTCGTGCTCCGGCACATCAAGTACAAGCGGCACTTTCAGACCAAGTCGTGCTACCGGGGCGAACAGGTGGAGCTAATCGAGCAAATTTCCAATGCAAAATGGCTGCCGGTGCCATGGCTTCGCGTCGAATCGCTATTATCCACACATTTGCATTTTCAACGGCAAGACAATTTTTCTGTAAGCAGCGGTCAGCTTTATCAAAATCATAAAAGCTTCTTCACCTTGAAGCCCTATACGAAAATAACGCGAACGCATCGCATAACGTGTACAAAGCGAGGCTGGTATCAGCTGCAGACTGTTACGGTAACAGGCGGAGATCTGCTTGGTTTTACAAATGTTTCGACGTCCATTCCGCTCAGCGGTCAGCTTCTCGTCTATCCGAAGCCAGCACAGGTACCTGTTCATGAGCTGCCTTATCATAGCTGGCAGGGAGATCAGTCGGTTCAGCGCTGGATTATAAGCGATCCATTTGTCATTGCAGGTGTGCGAAATTATCAGGCTGGAGATACGTTTAAGCAGGTCAATTGGAAAGCAACGGCAAAGACAGGTCGTCTCCAAGTGCATCAGCATGATTATACGGCGAACCGCCGGCTTATGATTTATTTGAATGTGGATGACGCGGAGGGTATGTGGCGCTCGGTTAACGATGAAGCGCTGATTGAGCGAGGGATAGAGTGGGCTGCCGGTGCGGCTGAAGCCGTAATCGAACAGGGGATGGATGTTGGCTTCGCAGCGAACATGCCGCTAATTGGTTCAATAGATAGTGTTCATGTCGAGCCGCTCGGCGGTCATGAGCATTTATTGGAGCTGTATGAATGGATGGCCAAGCTGCAAATTAAACGAACGGAGCTGTTTCACCATTTGCTGGAGCGTGAGGCGCTAAGCGGCTTTAGAGAAAGAGATGTCCTGATTATCTCATCCTATTGGAATGATACGCTTGATCAGCATGCGGAGAGACTTCAGTACAACGGTAACGCGGTAGCGGTCTGGACACTTACGAAACAAGCGTTTGCGGAGAGCAGCGCTGCTGCGGAGAAAGCCATGAGCAGGGAAGAGGTGAGCGCGTGAGACCTTCGATGAAGCAGAGCCATCCTTTGGCTGCGCTAGGACAAGGCACAATCGAGCTGTTTTTTTATTTGCCTGTGCTGCTTATTGCTGCCGTCTATCTGCTTCCAGTCTCTGTGATTTGGTGGTGGATAGCAACACTCCCGCTCTGCTATTGGCTAGCATCTGAAACGGTTAAGAGGCTGCCAAAGCTGCGTCGTATCGTAACCTTTTTTGTAGCAGCAGCGATTGGAGCTGTTCATGCGTATCTATGCATAAACCTATGGGGAGCAGAGCTGCAGGCTATCGCTTTCCTGGTGTTCGCATTCATAGGCGGGATTACGGCCTCAAGAGGCATGTCTTCAATCCAGCGGGGCTGGGCGGAGTCCTTCCCCAACTCTTTATTGCTCATCGGCGTAATGACCTATGTAGCAGCACAGCCTCTGAAGCTTTTTTTATTCAAGAAGCTCGTTGACTATAATGGTGTTTTAATCATTTGCGGGATAACATCAATGATTCTATTATTTTTCTTTGCGAATGAGAGACATGTCAGTCATGAAACGATTTATTCCGCCAAGACGCCCGCGACATTGGCCTACAAGAGACAGAATCGATTTCTGATGCTCATTATCGTCTCCAGTATTGTGATATTGGCATTGTTCAAACAAATCCATCAAGCGGTTGAAAGCTTCCTGCGCAGCTTGATGGAGAAGCTGATGAGCTGGCTTAATCGACCGCAGAAGGAACAGCCAAACGAGGAGTTGCCTATTGCTCAGCCTCTGCCGGAAATGATTGGCGGGGAGGAAGTAAAGCCGCCGGCGGATTGGGTCTTGCTGCTTGAGCAAATATTAAAATATGTTGGAATCAGTTTTATCATCTTTGGTGCGGCTATCTTACTGTTTATTTTACTGCGGAAGCTTAATATGTTAGTTAAGCGAATCGCAGCCAAGCTTATGGAGCGCGGAGCTGAAAACCGCAAGAATGAAGCCGACTTTACGGATGAAGAAGAAAATTTAATGTCATTAAGCAGCTTGAGGAAGCAAATGGGCGGGCGGCTGCAAAACCTGCTGCCAAAGAAGCGGGGTCAGGACTGGCATGATCTGAATACGAATGCGGAAAAAATAAGATTTCTTTACGCTTGGCTGGTTCATTCGGATCGAATGAATGCTTCAGTCTACCAGGCTCATTTAACGCCTCAGGAAACGGCAGAGCGATTAAAGGAGTGGCGAGACGAAGGGCAGCGTGACGGGCTGCAGCATTTTATCAAAGCTTATGAGCAGGTTCGTTATGGGGAGAAAATGATCAAGGATGAGCAGGTAGCTGCTTTCAAAGCTGAGCTATATAAAGAAAATAAGTAGACCCATTGATTCTGCTTGCTGGAAAACGATTCAGCAATGAAAAAAAAGACATACCGGCTTAATGAGCCGATATGTCTTTTTTCTGTTGGATATGCTCAGCGATTTTACGACCGTGATACCGGCCGGATTCAATGAAAATCTCATTTGCTTCGTGCCTGGAAGCGACAACCCCTGCAAGGTAGATGCCTGAAACGTTGGTTTCCATCGAGTCTTCATTGAAAGTGGGGTAGCCCTCGGATTCCATCGTCACTCCGGTTAAGGTTAGGAAATTTCTGTCGGGATGAAAGCCGGTTAATGCGAGTACAAAATCATTTGCAATTTGGCTTTCGCCCTCTGGTCCGCGCACAGTAATTTCATTATTGCCGATAGCGGTAACGGTGGTGCCGAAGAGCATATTGATAGAGCCTTTGGCGACTCTGCTTTCAAAGGTCGGCTTCACCCATGGCTTAATGCTTGAGGAATATTGGTCACCGCGATAAACGACGGTAACCTGCGCGCCGACACGCTCCAGCTCAAGCGCTGCATCGATCGCGGAATTGCTGCCGCCAATGATGGCTACCTTCATGCCCACGTAGGGATGTGATTCGCGGAAAAAATGGCTTACCTTATCAAGCTGCTCACCCGGAATGCCAAGCTCATTTGGATGGTCGAAATAGCCTGTTGCAATAATAACATATCGGCTGCTGAAGGAGCAGCTTTGACCGAAACGGTCTTCACCCTGCAGAAGAAAACTTTCATTCTCCTTCTGAATGCTTGTAATCCCTGTGTAGGGCTGAATTCGAACCTGATGCCGCTGAGCTGCCATCCGGTAATAATTGAGCGCTTCGAGTCGAGACGGCTTCTCATTTGCGGTAGTGAAGGGTATGCCGCCGATTTCCAGCATCTCGGGTGAGCTGAAAAAGTGCATGTAGGTCGGGTATTGCGATATGGAGTGAACAATATTCCGTTTCTCTATAACGAGCGGATGAAGGCCGATTCGCTGCAGCTCAATCGCTGCAGCTATCCCGCAAGGACCTGCTCCGATGATGATAGCTTCTTCGTTTTGCATAGGTAGATCCCTCCTGAGAATATGACTAAAACAATGGATTTTATGTAATATAGTCTAATGCTCATTTTACTGCTTGACGGGAAGCAAGTGCAAATTTGGTTTTTTGTCTCTCTTGTACAGGCCAAGTAATATTGTATAATAATGTGGAATCATTTTTATAGCCATGCTTATCTTATTCGTCAGAATATTTTATTTAGGAGGAGATCACATGCGTCGGCGTTTTGTAATTGAAGCAGTAATGGTGGCAACGTATGGACATCTTCTCGTACCTAGCCGTCCCATTGATTATGTCGTACCTTATTCATCCATAGCAGAATTGTATGAAATGAGAGATGGTGCTGATCCCGTTATGGACGATCCAGATGATGATGGGCATGTCAAAACGAAAATAAACGAACTCATTGCGTTTTTTGAGGATTCGCTTAATCGCAAAAAAATTACGAAGGCGATGCAGGTGCCATGGAGAGAAAGCTCGCCGTTGCTACTCAATGAAAAGATACAATTTACAGTCGTGCATGCCATCGATAACGCGCATTACGGAGAAATGTTCGATCCGATAGAAACCGAGCTGCTGCTAACCGGGCTGAAGCTGGGCGTACCGCTGTTATCTGATCAGTTTGAGTTTCAGGATAAGCTGATCGAGGCTGAGGTGCCGGTTCAAGTATATGATATCGAGGATTTTGAGTTTGCGGTGGAGGAAGGCATTTCTACAAGCGATTTGGATCAAAACAACGAATTCGACCGGTTTTAATTTTTTTGCTAAAGCCTCTTGCGCAATCGCCGGATCAGGTGTTAAGATTTGGTAGGGTTAGGAAAAGATTGCGAATCGGAATGAAAAAGGGGGGCTCTCGGATGTGGATCAATCAGATTGGAATGAATGTCGGCGGCGGAAATGTCCAGCATTATTTTCAATATGTTTCATCCAATAAACCGACTGGCCTGCCTTCTTGTAGGGGTTGCGATTCAGCTTTATAGCTGCATTGCTGCCCATTTATACGAGGATCTCAAGCCTTCTGCGGCTTGAGATCTTTTTTTGTTTCCAAAGGGGAAAGGAGTTGTCATGTGAAAACGCTTTTACGATTATTGGTTTATGTCAGGCCCAGCACGAAATGGGTAGTTATTGCGATTGTTATTATGATTTTGGCGACGATTTTTGACTTGGTCGCACCGTGGATTTTACGTGAAATTTTCGATGAAGGCATCGCCAAGCGGAATATGGGCATCGTGCTATGGCTGACGCTGTCCTTGGCCGGCATTCAAGCGTTGAAGAGCGCAGGAATGTTTGTGCAAGGCTATTCGCAGGAGCTCGTCGGTCAAAATGTAGTATTTCAGCTGAGGAAGGAGCTGTACGCGCATCTGCAGCGGCTGTCCTTTTCCTATTATGATCGTGCGCAAACAGGGCAATTGATGTCCAGGATGACAGGCGATATTGATGCCGTGAAAAATTTCATCGGATTTGGGGCGATGAATCTGATTACCGGGATGCTAACGTTTCTTGGGACGATCATTTTCATGATGACGATGCAGTGGAAGGTTACATTGATAAGCCTGATAACGATTCCTTTCATTTTGTTCGTATTATGGCGGTTTAATCAAAAGGTTGGCCCTGCTTGGTCAAACATTCGCGAGCAGATGGGGCGTTTGACAACGACATTGCAGGAAAACATTTCGGGTATTCGAGTTGTAAAGTCGTTTGCAACCGAGAACGTGGAGCAGCAAAAATTCGCGGAGCGGAATGAGCAAAACTTTGAGACGAATATGGAGCGCGCCAAGCTTGAGGCGAAGGCCTTTCCGCTGATGGGCTTCTACGGCGGGCTAACGTTCGTGCTCATGATCTGGATCGGAGCCATCTTTGTCGCCCGTGATGAAATGTCACTCGGAACGTTCATGGCGTTCCAGTGGTACACGTGGGGAATTATTTGGCCGCTGAATATGCTTGGCTGGCAAATTAATATTTTGCAGCAGGCGGTGAAGGCTGCACCGCGCGTCTTTGAGGTGCTGGATACGCCGAGTGACATCGTCTCCCGGGAGGATGGAACGAATGCTGACGGCATGCGGGGCAATGTCGTGTTCGATCGTGTAACCTTTCATTTCGCGGATCAGGATGCTGAGAAGGATAAGCCGATATTAGATCAAGTTTCTTTCCAAGTGAAGCAGGGTGAAGTTATCGGCGTGCTTGGCGCTACGGGCTCAGGAAAGAGCAGTCTCATTGGATTGCTGTCACGGTTCTACGATGTATCCGGCGGTCGTGTATTGATTGACGGCGTGGATGTGCGTGATTATGAGCTGGATGGCTTGCGCCGCAGCATAGGGATCGTCCCGCAGGAAACCTTCTTATTTTCTGCATCGATACGGGAAAATATCGCATACGGCTACCCAGATGCGACGCAGGAGCAAATCGAGCTTGCAGCGCGCAAATCACAAATCCATTCTTTTATAGGAAGCATGCCTGATGGCTATGATACGCGGATAGGGGAGCGCGGCGTCGGTTTGTCCGGCGGACAACGGCAACGCGTGGCGCTGGCGAGAGCGATTTTGATGGATCCTCCAATTCTGGTGCTCGATGAAGCGACCGCAAGTGTGGATACGGCGACAGAGTCAGCCATTCATGAAGCACTGCTGGAAGTTATGAAGGGACGGACCACCTTTATTATTGCGCAGCGGCTTTCTTCCATCCAACACGCGGACCGCATCATTGTACTTGAGGATGGACGATTAACTGAGCAGGGAACGCATAAGGAATTGAACGAAAGGGGCGGCTTCTTCCGTCAATTGTTCGAAAGACAGAAGCAAATCGCAAACCATTAGGAAGGGGGAAACAAATGAGTCAGGTCGAATGGGATATGGACGATGAGGTGGATGAGAAGCCGTTTAATTCGAATTATATGCGGCGAATGCTCCGCTACCTGATTCCATATCGCAAATTAATGATCGGAGTTGTCGTCATCGTTCTGATCAATATGCTGCTCAGTTTGTCCGAGCCTATTATTTTGGCTTACATTATCGATAAAGGAATAATGGATAAGGACATGGCGCTCATTCATGTGCTCGGCTTCGCGCTGCTTGGCATTAGACTAATCAGCTGGCTGTTCAGCTGGATGCATACGAGATGGATCAACTTTACCGGCCAGCGCATATTGTTTGATTTGCGCCAGCAATTATTTAATCACTTACAGACCTTATCGTTTCGCTTCTTCGATGGTCGGCCGGCTGGAAAGATCATGTCGCGGATTACAAATGATACGAACGCCATCGGTGAGTTGATCAACGGCGGATTGATTACGATGGTGATGGAAGTAACCCACTTGCTGGGGATCGTCATCATTTTATTCTGGATGGATTGGCAGCTGGCTCTGCTTTCATTTATTATGCTGCCGCTGCTGTATATTATCATTGCGAGAATTCGTCCGAAAATTGAAAGCTCATGGTCGCGTTCGCGTGCTACGATGTCGGCAATTAACGGAAATTTGAATGAAACGATTCAAGGGATTCGCGTGATTCAAGCATTCTCGCGGCAGCGAATAAACAACGAAAAATTTGAAGGCATCAATACGCGGAATAAGAAAGCCTTTATGAGAGCCATCACGCTGGAGTCTACCGTGTATCCGTTGGTAGAGATGATTGGGATGATCGGAACGTGTATCGTGATCTGGTTCGGCGCTATGCGGGTAATGGATGATGCGCTTACGTTGGGCTTCATTATGGCGTTCATTAACTACTTATGGCGATTCTGGGGACCGCTCAGCGCTCTATCGAAGGTATACAGCCAACTTCTGTCAGCAATGGCTTCAGCAGAGCGGATTTTTGAAATTCTCGATACGGATCCTGAAGTGAAAAACAACAACCGTGCTAAGGTGCTGCCGTCCATTCGTGGAGATGTATCCTTCCATAACGTATCGTTCCGTTATGAGGTCAGCAAACCTGATGTCCTTCATAATGTTTCCTTTCAAGTAAAGGCCGGGCAGCGCGTTGCGCTTGTAGGACCAACAGGCGCTGGCAAAAGCACGATCGTGAATTTGCTCATGCGCTTTTATGATGCCACCGATGGTACCGTAAGGATTGACGGGGTAGATGTAAAGGATGTCACGCTGGAGTCCCTCCGGAAGCAAATGGGTATCGTGCTTCAGGATTCGTTTATTTTTGCCGGTACGGTAGAGCAGAATATGCGGTACGGCAATGAAGAGGCAACCGACGAGCAGCTGCGCAAAGCGGGGGAAAGTGTCAGACTTGACCGTGTTGTTGCCCAGCTGGCTAATGGCTACCAGACTGAGTTGGAGGAGCGCGGCTCCAAGCTGTCTGTCGGGCAGCGGCAGCTGCTGGCGTTCGGGAGGGTGCTGCTATCGGATCCAAGCATTCTAATCCTAGACGAGGCGACCTCAAGTGTCGATACCGAGACAGAGCAGCACATACAGGAAGCGCTACAGACGCTTCTCGCTGGTCGGACGGCATTTATTATCGCTCACCGCTTATCGACCATTAAGGATGCTGATCTGATTCTGGTCGTGCAGGATGGGCGGATCGCTGAGCAAGGCTCGCACGACATGCTGATGAAGCAGGGCGGCATTTATGCGAACCTTGTGCTGACACAGCTGTCGATGCAGGAATCGGTTATCATGCAAACAGGCTAAGCGGTTACGTAAAGTTGAAAAAATAGAGGGCGAGTCCGAAGCGTATTAATTTACGCTAGCGGGTTTCGTCCTCTTTTTTGGTATTATCGATGGCTTGCGCCATAGTTTTGTCCGTCAAGTGAGCATAGATTTGTGTCGTTTCCGGTGATGCATGTCCTAGCTGCTCTTGTGTTTTATAGATGTCATTGCGTAAATAATAGTCTGTGGCGAAGGAATGCCTCAATTTATGAACGGATAGGTAAGGTTTGCCGAAACGCTTCGCGTATTTAATGACCATTTCTTGAATGGCTCTTTTGGTCATGCGCGACCCTTCATTTTTACCGTTCGCGATCGCGAGAAATAAGGCTTTTTCACGTTTCGAAGCCTTGTAGCGGGTGTCTCTCAGTGTTAAATAGGCTTGCAAATCCTCTACCGCCTCCTGGCGGAAATAGACGGGAGTTTTAAACGTATCATCATTTTTGCCTTTGCGATATACATAGGACAGTTTCTTTTTTATATCAATATCATCGACATTCAAATTAACCAGCTCCGACACTCGCAATCCGGAATGCAAAATGAAGCTGATGATGCATGCATCACGAATCATATTTAATTCATAGGAATAGAGCGCCTGTTTATTTTTAACGACGTCCGTTCCATAATGCTGCTTCACATAAGCCATAAATTCAGAAATTTCCTCTTCCTGGAGCAGCTTTCCCTCGAGCTTTGCCGCTGTATCCTTTGGTTTATGCGTACGCTTAATCGTCACCTTTGCCATAACATTTCGCTTCAGAAGCGGATAAAACTCCTCATCCTCGGCAATTTGGCTTAAATAATGGAACAATGAGCGGAGAGAGGAGAGTTTGCGGGAAATGGTTGTTTTACTGTTTTTCTCTTCCTTGTACGTTGACAAGTACATCCGAAAGCCGTCAATACTGTCCATATGAAGCCGCTCGAGTTCAAGCAGAGTCACATCCTTTATCACAGAGGCAACAGATAAGCCCTCCGCCATCAGCCATCTCAGAAAGGTTTCGTAATCTCTCATATATTCAACTAAGGAGGAAGGGGATAAATCCGGCAGCTTATAATTTATGAATTTCTCAATATACCAAGGCATAGTAGGCAGCTTCTTGTCCAGCTCTAGACGATCCTTCTCTTTTAAAATATTAATGGTTGATCCCTCCATGAAGATGTCATATTATTTTATGAAGTTAATAGAACATAAATATAATTATGTAAACTTATTAGATTGTAATTTTAAATGCAAGCATGTTTATTGTAACAATTTCGGATAAGCTGGACAATGTTATTGTTATAATTGAATTAGTAAATATATGTAATTTTAGGTTTTCGGTTACATCTCTGTTCTGACTATGCTAAACTCGTACAAACCAGTCGACCAGGTACCATACCAGTCTGATTTGCGAACTTTTGTGGGTGAGCAAACGAAAAGGAGGAACGATAGACCAGATGAAAATAAAATCTTCAGTCTATAGTATTGGGTTTATTCTTGCCATCGTTCTAGCATTTGGTCTACCGATGCAAGCCGTTCAAGCGGCTCCGCCAGCTACGCTCAAATTGGGCAGCCAGGGCTCTGATGTGCCTGATTTGCAGTACCGCTTGAAGACGATGGGCTATTTCGATACAGATGTTACAACTTATTTTGGACAAGCAACACTAGATTCCTTGAGAAAATTTCAGAAGGAATACGGATTAACGGTTGACGGTATTGCCGGCAAACAAACCTGGACAGCGCTCAAAAAATTTTCCGTGAATAAAGCGGAGCTTGATCTGCTGGCTAGAATTATACATGCTGAGGCGCGCGGGGAATCTTATAAGGGACAAGTTGCGGTAGGAGCGGTCGTCATGAACCGATTGGCATCTCCCAGCTTTCCAGATACAGTGAGAGGCGTCATTGAAGAGCCGCGTGCATTTACGGCTGTCGATGACGGTCAATATCAGTTAAAGCCTAATGCCACAGCCTACAAGGCAGCAATGGATGCAGTTAGAGGCTATGATCCTACAAACGGTGCGATCTATTACTTCAACCCGGATACGGCAACTTCGGCCTGGATTTGGACTCGTCAGCAAACAGGCAAAATCGGACGCCACGTATTTGCAATATAAAAGATTGCGACTCTTAATGTGAAGTGAAGATCACTTCCGTTAAGTGTCGCTTTTTTTTATGGCAATATGCAGAGAAGGATCGTTTCCAAACTGTAACCAAACATGTTACAATAATAAACGAGAACTTACTTAATAAACAATACGCGGAGGTGCCTTACATGAAGGTGGAAATTTGGTCGGATTACGTTTGTCCGTTTTGCTATATAGGAAAAAGAAAGTTTGAGCTCGCGCTGGAAAAATTCGCGCATAAGGATCAGATTGAAACCGTATTTCGGAGTTTTGAGCTTGATCCGGGTGCAGATGCCAATTCTAACGTCAGCACCTACAGCATGCTGGCCTCAAAATACGGTATGAGCGTCGAGCAGGCTAAGGCGAACACGGCAAATGTTGCTGAGCAAGCCGCAGCGGTCGGTATTACATTCAACTTCGATAATACAGTGTCCACGAATACATTCGATGCGCACCGCGTCGTTCATTTTGCTGCCGAGCAGGGCAAAGACAAGGAGCTGTCTGAAAGATTTTTCAAAGCATACTTTACAGATAGTGTAAATGTCGGCAACCGGACTCGCCTCGTAGAATTAAGTGCTGAAGTAGGCCTAGACGCTTCTGCAGTGGCTGAGGTTCTGGCTTCAAATCAATATGCGGATGCGGTGCGCAGGGAAGAGGAAGAGGGAAGCCGTCTTGGCATTCGCGGTGTTCCGTTCTACGTCATTGATCGCAAATATGCGGTTTCCGGCGCGCAATCCCCTGAGGTGTTTCTAGATACGCTTAATAAAGCGTGGGAAGAGAAGTACCCTTCGTTCATTCAAGTGAGCGACGGAGATGTGGATGCGTTGTGCGCAGACGGCGTTTGCGCGCCGAACACGCGGAAGGTGTAAGCTGACTGGAAAGGGTGGCCTGCTCATGGATCATTTGCCTTTTTTAAAAAGCAGCTGTCAAGTTCAACGGACCGGTAAGATCATCCGTTTGGAGGAGCAGGCTGCCATCATTTTCGTCAATGGAAAAAATATTGCCGTACCTTTTGAAAAGGTTGAAGCAGACATCCTTCCAGGACAAGAGGTCGTCTGGACGGGCAGCAAATGGAGCCGTATCCTAACGAAATAAGAATTAACATTAATGATGGAACGCATTGAAGATTTCTCATAGCGTACATCATTATTTGTCTCAGGCGTTTGAACCCTTTATAATAGAACACGGCGTGAGCTTTTAGGTTAAGCTTTAGACTTGTTACCTAGCAGCGTTAAGCGTAAATGTTTAGGGGGAATTTGTTGTGACAGTAGATCAGCAGCGTCTTCTCGTTTTCGCAGGCTCTTATGCGGAGCCCGAAGACAGCGGCGTTTATGTGTATGCATTTGATGAGGATAAGGGCATATTATCGTTGACAGATGAGTATGCTGGATTAAAAAATCCAACCTTTCTTAATGTGGATGCAGATCGGGGCATTTTGTATTCCATTGGAGAAACTGTGAATTCAGAAGGTCATAAAGTCGGTGAGGCAGCGGTATTTGCAATCGATTCAGCTAAAGGAACGATCAGTCTTATCCAACGTGAGTTAACTGTAGATTCGACAACCTGCCATATTCAGCGAGACGCAAACAGCCGTTATTTGACGGTTACCAGCTATCATGGCGGGATGATTGGACTGCTAAGCCTATTGGAAGATGGGAAGATAGGAAAAGTACTCGATATTCAGCAGCATGTGAAGAGCAGCGAGCATCGTGATCGTCCACATCCGCATTCCTCGTTTTTCAGCCCTGACGAGCGCTTCCTGCTCATATCGGATCTAGGGCTTGATCGTATAGTAACGTACTCCATTGACAAAGCGAATAATAAGCTCATGCGACATGGGGAGATTGCGCTCCACTCAGGTGCTGGACCTCGTCATTTGACGTTTCATCCAAACGGGAAATTTGTCTATGCGATTAATGAATTAGATTCGACGATTACTGCATTTGACTATGATGCCGAAACCGGACTGCTAGCGATCAAAGAAACGGTGAGCACGCTGCCAGCGGATTTCAACGGTGATAACGGATGTGCGGAAATTGCGATATCGGCTGACGGCAAATATGTATACGGTTCTAATCGCGGTCATGATAGCATCGTAGTATTCGCGGTGGAAGAGCAATCTGGACTGCTCAGCATTGTTCAGCATATTTCGGTTCAGGGAGGCCATCCGCGTCACTTCGCGCTAACGCCAAGTGGACGTTATTTATTGGCAGCGAATCGCGATACGAACAATATCGTTATTTTTAATGTGAATCAAGAAAACGGGAAGCTGAACAATAGCGGAAATAGCGTAACCGTATCGAAACCTGTTTGTGTAATCCCTGTTTACTTAACGACATAAATGATTAACGACATAAGCAATGAAATGAAGAGGGGAATACAGAAGCGTGGCAACAACAGAAGACGAAAAACCGAAACTAATTCCAACCAAAATTTTTAAATGCAAAAATCCGGACTGCAAAGTGTGGGTTAGGGACGAATTCGCAGCAGCATCCGAGCAGTCATGTCCGATCTGCAAGGGTCCGATGCTGAGAAGCATGCGTCATCTGCCTGCTGTTCAGAACAAGCCCAAGCGGCAGCCGCGTAAACCGAAATCAGAGTTTTAACAAGATAAATCCCAATTCAGACGTATGCGCTGGATTGGGATTTTGTCATTCTCTCCATGCTGCTCGATTAGCTTTATTTGAATAGCAGAAGTCCTAAGGAAGCACATTTTATGGAAACGTCAGGCGTAGTTGGGGCAGAATGTGATAGGATAGATATACCAATGGATGACAGGATGGTATTTACCTATGCTTTTTTATTTTATCGCATTATTTACTGCTGCCGTGATCGTCTTCTTAAACAATCGGCGTAGCGAGTCCAATCGGTGGGCGGCCTGCTTCTTGTGCAGCGCGTCAATTGGAGGTCTAACAGAGCATCTTGCAGCTGGAGGCTTATCGGGAGCAGCAGCGGTTCTGCAGTTTTTTAATTACACGTTAACTCCCTATGCCGTTCTACTATTTAGTATCGTGTACACCGGGGCAGTTGCGGATAGAAAAGCAAGGCGAAATCTCAAGCTATGGCTGCTGCTTCCGGTATTGGGGATGGCTGCGGAAGCTTTTCTTTCCTCAGACAGGCTATTGTTTTTCAAGTTGCTCCTTCTGTGGAGTGCGCCTTATTATTTGATATCCTGCTATTTACTAGTCGTCTCCTTCTGGAGAGAGCAGGATTTGAGGCTGAAACGAAGCCGATTTATCACAACGATTATCATTGTGCCTACTTTGCTGGCGGTTCTAATCTTCATCTATATAGCGAAGGTAGTTTCGCCGGATTTTGAATTTTTTAATTACATTTCGTTCTTTATTATCTATTCGCTTGTGATTGCACTGCTATGTACGTTTGTTTATGGCGTGCTGGGTGTCAGATTGCGCTTCGAGCATGATCCGCTAGAAAGCGCGATGAAGGCGGTCAGCTTGGGGACAACGCTGCTCAACCATTCCATCAAAAACGAGATTGGTAAAATAGCGATAAGCACAGAAAATTTAAAAAGCTTTTTGCCGGATAAGAATGAGCAGGCGCTGCAGCATATGAAAATTATTACAAACGCGTCGGAGCATATGCTGGCGATGGTGACAAGATTGCACAGCCAGATGAAGGATATTGTACTAAAGGAGGAGTCGATCAGGCTTGATCAGCTCGTTGATCGGTGTATTCTACAGCATGAGGGGTTAACAGAAAAGCTTAATGTATCGGTTAAGACAATCTATCATGTGCGTCCCGTTGTTCTATGCGATCCGATTCATATTAGCGAAGCGATCGGCAATGTGTTAAGAAATGCGATTGAAGCGATGCCGGACGGGGGCGCCATTGAAATTCGTATTGCGTCCTACAAACGTATGATTAGGCTGTCCATCGAGGATAACGGAGCAGGGATAGCGGCCGAGCAATTGAAAAAAGTGTTCGACCCCTTCTACAGCAGCGGGAAGACAGGTCATAACTTTGGGCTTGGACTATCCTATGTCTATAATGTCATGCTGAAGAGTGGCGGCAAAATTGAGCTTCTCAGCTCAGAAGGCTCAGGTACATGTGTATCTTTTTATTGGCCTCGCAAAAAAGTGCGATAAAGATGGACGGTGGAGGGATTCAATTTGAGTCATATCAAAGTGTTTATCGTCGAGGACGATCCAGATTGGATCAAAGCGCTTACTTCTTTTTTGAACCGGGAAGAGGATCTATTAGTGGTAGGGACAGCCTCGAACTCAGATGATGCGCTCAGCATGGCGAAGACGATTGCCTTTGATATCGTCTTGATGGATATTCAGCTGGACGGCAGCAGACACGACGGTATCCATACCGCGATGCAAATTCATGAGCAGACGCCTGCGAAAATCATCATGTTAACGTCATTAAATGATGAACAATCAATGACGCATTCTTTTACGGCCGGCGCACTCCATTACCTGGAAAAAACTCGGTTTCAAGAGCTGCCTCAAACGATACGCAGCGCCTACCACCATCCCGCGCCGATGGAGGCGCTGCTGAAGGAGCTGGCCCGATTGAAGCGGGAGGAGCAGCTGAAGCAATTGACGGGCGCTGAGCGTGAAGTATTCGAATTAATTGAAGCGGGCTACACACAATCGCAAATTGAGCAAAAGCTGTTTAAGGCAGAAAGCACGCTTAAAAATCAGGTCAATAAAATATTGAAGAAATTTGGCGTCCGCAGCAGCAAGGAAGCGATCGAAAAGGTGAAGCGAAAAGGTCTTTTCGAGCGGGAAAATAGGGGAAATACGGACTAGCTGATGATAGGAAAGCAAAGGGGTACTACGATACGTAGTACCCCTTTGGTTGTTGTTCTATGAAAGTTAGAACTGCCGGGAAGGCGCGCAGCGACTTAAAATAAGGCGAGAGGAAGGGGTGGCGCTATGGAGAGTTTGGAGAAAAACAAAGAGCAGCCTGCTGTGCTGCTTATTGACGGTCACTGTCTGCTGTGCAGCGGAATTACCCGCTTCGTTGCCAATCGAGATAAAAGGAATAGCTTTCATTTCGCAGCACTGCAATCCAGAGCAGGGCAGAAGCTGCTGCTAGAGGGACAATTGCCGCTTGATGACAGCAATACGTTCGTTATGGTGAAGGATGGACAATATTTTACGAAATCGGAAGCAGCGCTTCGCGTATTCCGTAAGCTGAATGGACTATGGCCGCTCTTGTATATGTTTATCTTTGTCCCGGCGGCGTGGAGAAATATCATTTATGATTGGATTGCTCGTCATCGCTATCGATGGTTCGGGCAATCCGATCGTTGTTTATTGCCAGCGTCTGAGCTTCAGTCGCGCTTTCTCGATAACAGACTTCATACAAATGGCAGGGAGCTCGATCAGGATGCGAATTAAACCGATTTATGTCGAGCTTGATATGAACGTATCGCTTGATGAGCTATGGGCGCATACGCAAAAACCGGAGCTTCACGAGCAGTGGGATCTTCGATTTTCTAAAATCAACTATTTGCCAAGAACCAATGAAAAAGATAAACAGAAATTTTTATATCAAACGAGAATTGGCTTCGGACTTCACATTGCAGGTACTGGCGAGACAAGCAGCACAACCCGAAATTTAACCGATGAGAGGCTTTCTACATTATCCTTTGCCTCTAAGCAGCCCATCTCCTTCATCCGAAAGGGCAGCGGTTATTGGCAATACAAGCGAAATGGGAATGCTGTAACTTTTATTACGAAATATGATTATCAGACGCAATTTGGGTTGGCAGGCCGATTGTTTGACCGCTTCTTATTTCGTCCGCTGTTCGGTTATGCGACCGCTTGGAGCTTTGACCGCTTGCGGATTTGGCTGGAGGAGCGAATACCGCCTTCCATCATTGCGGAAAGGGCGCTTATCCATTATGTCAGCGTATTTATTCTTTTGCTGCTATGGTGTTATGAGGGACTTGTACCTAAGCTGCTATTTCCAGAAACGGGTGAACTGGATATGATGAGGCAAATTGGCTGGTTTGACGGAATGGAGCGGATCATGGTTCAGTTACTTGGCGTAGGTGAAATCGTCTTCGGCCTGCTGACTGCGTATTGGCATCGAAGCAGACGAAGCGCTGGCATGCAAATTGTTTTGCTAACGCTGCTTGCTATAGTCGGAATCATTTGTCGTCCGGAGCTTCTGAACTCGCCCTTTCATCCGCTTACCCTCTCGGTGCCAATGATCGGCTTATGTATGGCGTCCTATTGGACGAGAAGATTTTTGCCAAATGCGAGACGGTGCAAGCGGAAGACCCCGGGAACTGATCTGGTCATGAGGAGGAATTCGAAATGAAATCCATCTACGAGCAAGTGCTGGGCGAAGATTTCAAGAAGCTGCATACCCGAATTCAACAGCGCTTTGGCTTTAGCAGCCGCGACCGGTCGGCTTCAATCGGGCATGGTGTCATGAAACGCATTTGGTATAATAAGCTGGTAGCGATCCCGTTGTATATCGGAGCCTTCCGGCATATTATGTTCCCGCAGGGAGGCCATGATATTCCATTTTCAATCGAAAATTTCGCATATGTAGATCGCTATGGACGTGAGACGGTGACTTGGATCCGCAAGTTTAAATTTATGCGCAGGGTTAGACATTTTGACGCTACGATGATCTACAGCGGAGAGCGGGGTCTTATTGTCGACTATTTAGGCAATAAACAGCACTTGGCCGTAGATTTAAACATTTCCGCGGCGTCGAATGGCGGCATTTGCATTCGATCAGGAGAGCAGCGTTTCTATGAAAAGCAACTTCAATTTCGATTTCCACGATTATTTACAGGCTGTGCTGAAGTGAATGAGTGGTATGATGACGCTGAAGCTTGCTACAAAGTTACAGTCGATGTACGAAATCCGGTATTAGGTCTTATTTTTCGCTATGAAGGGTCCTTCCAGTGTTGTTTTATAACGGTTGATCCAGATGCTATTCCAGTCGGCATTCAGCCACTTCGTGATGAGAAACGGGAATAAGCGGCAGCTGCCGTTTATTCCTTTTGTATGTTCTCAGCTTGCCGTAGTATAATAGGTGAATCGTGTCTGGAAGAAGTGATAGAAGGATATAGATTGCTCATATAAGAAACGGAGTAACACGCAGATGAAAAAGTTCAAGAAATTTTATATCGAAACGACCAGCATATGCAACCTTTCGTGCACCTTCTGTCCTCCGACACAGCGGGCGAAAGGTTTTATTAGTGTAGAGGATTTTACGAAAACGCTCGATCAAATAAAACCGCACACCGACTACATTTACTTTCATGTCAAGGGAGAGCCGCTGCTTCATCCGAAAATCGATGAGCTGCTCGACATTAGCCATGAGAAGGGGTTTAAAGTCAACATTACCTCGAACGGGACGCTAATCACGAAAAATAAAGAAAAGCTTTTAAACAAGCCTGCACTTCGGCAAATCAATTTCTCGCTGCACAGCTTTGACGGTCATCCGGGCTCGAAGGACAAAGCAGCCTACTTGGCAGATATATTGTCTTTTGTTAACGAAGCGGTTGCCAGCAGTAATCTAATCATCTCGTTTCGCCTATGGAACCTGGATATGGACAACGAAACGAACCAGCAAAAAAATAAAAACCGTGAGCTGCTGGGCATGATCGAGGAAGCCTTTCAGCTTGATTACAAAATTGAAGAGAAATTCATCCCGGGAACTGGCGTTAAGATTGCAGAACGCATCTATTTAAATCAAGATCCCGAATTCAAATGGCCGGATTTGAACGAGCCCGAGGATGATGGAAGAGGCTTCTGTCATGCGCTTCGCAATCAGGCGGGCGTGCTGATCGACGGTACGGTTATTCCGTGCTGCTTGGATGGGGAGGGGGTCATCAATCTTGGCAATATCCATGAGGCGAATTTCTCGGACATTATCGAGAATGAACGTTCGACCAAGCTTTATGAGGGATTCTCCCAAAGACAAGCAGTAGAAGAGCTTTGCCGGAAGTGCGGATACCGCCAGCGTTTCGGTTGATTTGGGACATGTGTGTGTCAATAAAAGGAGTAGAATGATTAATTTATAGTTAGGGGAATGAGTTCAGATGGATTTTTTTACAATTGTAAAAGCGATTATTTTGGGAATTGTGGAAGGTTTGACGGAGTTTGCGCCTATATCGTCTACGGGACATATGGTCATTGTTGATGATATGTGGCTTCAATCGAAGGAGTTTTTGACCGAGCCTGTGGCGAATACATTCAAAATCGTCATTCAGCTGGGCTCGATCTTGGCGGTTGTCATTTTATTCAGGAATCGTTTCATTGAGATGCTTGGTCTTCGCTTCGAGAAGAAGGAAGCAGGAAATGCTCCTGTTGAACGTCAAAGCAAACTAAAGCTTAGTCATGTGATTGTCGGTCTTGTTCCTGCCGGAGTATTCGGTCTGCTGTTCAACGACTATATTGATGAACACTTGTTCCGTATCGAAACCGTACTCATAGGCCTAGTCATTGGCGCAATATTCATGATTATCGCAGACAAATTAAGACCGAAGCAGCCCAAGGTGGAGTCGGTCGACCAAATAACGTACAAGCAGGCGCTGACTATAGGCTTGATTCAGTGCTTATCCTTGTGGCCGGGCTTTTCCCGTTCCGGCTCGACGATCTCGGGCGGGGTGCTGCTAGGCTTAAGTCACCGAGCTGCTGCAGACTTTACATTCATCATGGCTGTGCCAATAATGACTGGAGCAAGTGCCTTGTCATTGATGAAGAACTGGGAGTACTTTACGATTGAAACACTGCCATTTTTCATTGTCGGCTTTATCAGCGCCTTTGTATTTGCGCTTATTTCGATTCGTTTCTTCTTGAAGCTCATCAACAAAATCAAGCTCGTCCCATTCGCGATTTATCGTATTGTGCTTGCGGCGATTATTTATATCGTATACTTCTAAACAGCAAACGGCCTGCATCCTTTGAATGGATGCAGGCCGTTTTTTAGCTCGATTTTTGTGCCTCGTATATGCTGGTTTGACCCGAGAATAGAAAGCTTATGACGCAGCCGATAAATAAATAGACAGCTCCTTCGGCGCCGAACAGCTCAATTCCCATGATGAAGCATGCAAGCGGCGTTTTCGCTGCACCACTAAAGACGGATACGAACCCGATGGCAGCTAAAAACGGTACAGATACCGCAAGCCATCCCGCGAGTGCACTCCCAAGTGAAGCGCCGATGACGAATAAGGGAGTGACTTCTCCGCCTTGAAAGCCTGATCCAAGTGTGATGGATGTAAATAATGTTTTTAGCAGAAAGGCTAATGGTGATGCCGCTTCCTGAAAGGACTGCTGCATTAAGGGGATGCCTAATCCTAAATAATCCCTTGTCCCAAGAACGTAGACGAGAATAATGATGATGAGTCCGCCGATTGCGCTTCTGAGCACCGGATGCGCGAACCAATTGCTGAATAACGTTTTAAGCTTGCGCGTAAGCCAAATAAAAAGCCTGGCAGCCAACCCGAATAAAATGGCCGCGACGATCACTTTTGCAAAAAGAGATACGCTTAATGGAGGAGTTTCTCCCATTTGATAGTGAATATGCTGAATTCCCCATGCAGAGGTGACGAGATGACCGACGTAGCTGGCGATTAAGCAAGGCAGCAGAGCCTCATAGCTTATTATACCGATGGCCAGTACCTCCAGACCAAACAGCGTTCCTGCCAGCGGCGTGCCGAATACGGAGCCGAAGCCTGCGCTGATGCCGCACATCAGAATGATTTTCCGATCGAGAGCGCTTAGTTTCAAAGCTTTGCCAATGCCTTCGGCAAGGCTTCCGCCCATTTGAACCGCCGTGCCTTCTCGGCCGGCAGAACCTCCAAATAAATGCGTCGTTAACGTTCCGAATAGCACTAGCGGTGCCATTCGAAGAGGAATAGTGCCATTGCCGGAATGAATCTGCTCAATAATGAGATTGTTCCCTTTGCCGGATTCTTTCCCTGCTTTCATATAAATGTAGCTTACGATTGCTCCTCCTGCAGGAAGGAGCCAGAGCAGCCAAGGGTGAGCCATTCGTGATGCTGTTACCCACTCCAGGCTGACGAGGAAGAGGGCGGAGGCTGAGCCGGCAATGACTCCAACGATGCTTGCAATAAATAGCCACTTTGCTGAAAATTTGATCAGGAAGTTCATGAATATTGCTCCTTCAATATGGACAAATAAAAACTCCTACCAGCACAAATAAGTCTGGTAGGAGTCATTAGCGTCAACGCGGTTATGGCGAACTCCATCGCCGTATTTTTCTATTATTATAGATTATTGATTAAAGATGGTCAATATAACGACAGTAGTTGATCGTAAGCTTTCGCGATTAGAGCTATTCAGCTTTTCTTTGACTAATTATGAACTTTGATGCTATATTAAAAAGTACGCCTAGTTGATGGAGGAAAGCAATAGTGAACAATTATCCGTTTGAGTTTGACCCGAAGGAGCCGTTTATTCAACAGGCAAGTGACTGGATTGCTGACGTATTCTATGAGAAGCTGCCTGAAGCTGGCTTTGAAATAAGGGATGAACAAATATATATGGCCTTTCAACTGGAAAGGGCATTTGCCGAAAAGCAGACCATCTTCGCGGAAGCCGGGGTTGGCACGGGAAAAACGCTTGTTTATTTACTGTATGCTATTAGTTATGCGCGCTATACGAGAAAGCCGGCCATCATCGCTTGCGCGGACGAGTCTCTAATCGAGCAGCTTGTTAAGCCCGAAGGAGATATTGCCAAGCTGGCGCGGCATTTGAATTTAACGATCGATGCGAGACTTGGCAAGTCCGCAGATCAATATATTTGCTTGAATAAGCTTGACGATGCAAGAGCTGGCTTTGATGATGCGGAGCTGTTCGATAATATTTATCGCGAGCTTCCAAGCTTCGTCCAGAAGCCGGATTCTATGCAAAGCTTCTATCCATATGGAAATAGGAAGGACTATCCAAGCTTGAACGATGAGCAGTGGGATCAGCTCGGTTGGGATGTCTTTCAGGACTGCTTAGTATGTGAGCAAAGACATCGCTGCGGCCAAACGTTGTCACGTGATCATTACCGTAAAGCTGTGGATGTTATTATTTGCTCGCATGACTTTTACATGGAGCATGTCTGGACCTTTGAGGCGCGGAAACGTGAAGGCCAGCTTCCGCTGCTGCCCGACCATAGCTCGGTCGTTTTTGATGAAGGCCATTTGCTTGAGACAGCCGCACAGCAGGCACTGACCTATAAGCTGAATCATAAGGTGTTTGAGAGCATTATCACACGATTGCTGCAGGAAGAAATTCGCGAATCTTTGGCGGTCGCTGTTGAGGATGCAATCACGCAGAGCGAATATCTATTTCACCTGATCGATCGGGACAGCAAGAAGGTTCCGGCTTCAGACCGCAAGGAAATCAAATGGAGCCCAGAGCTGCTTCGCGAAATTAATCGCCTGCAGGATACGCTTTCGATCATAGAGGAAGAGCTCGTCTTTGAAAGCGGTCTGTATACGATCGACACCTACCAGCTGAAAATTGTCGAGGAGCATTTGGAAATGATTCAGTTCGCCCTCTCGTTATTTAAGCGGGAGGATAAGCCAATCAGCTGGGTTACGCAAGATAAGGAAGGGATATCGCTTGTTATTATGCCGAAATGGGTGAAAGAGGTATTGAAGGAGCAGGTGTTTTCTCGAAAAATGCCAATTGTTTTTTCCTCAGCGACATTATCTGTTAACGGATCGTTTGATTATATGAAGGATATCCTCGGACTGGGCAGCTCTTTGTCCTTCTCTGTACCATCCCCATATGAATATGAGGAGAAAATGAGTGTACGAGCTCCTCAAGCTGGTTATTTAATGACGTTAAATGAAAAAATAGAAAAAACGTATCAGCTGCTGAAGCAAGCTGGCGGCAGAACGTTAATCTTATTTCCATCAATGGAGCATTTGGAGCAGTTCAAGGCTGAAGCCGAAAATCAGGCTGAGTATGCGAACTACCGGTTTTTATATGAAGGCTCCGGTGAAATTAGTTTTCTTATTGAAAAGTTCCAAAACGACGAGGAAAGCGTCCTTTGTGCCGTAACGTTATGGGAGGGGCTCGATATTCCAGGGCCATCCTTATCTCAGGTTTTGATGTGGGAGCTGCCGTTCCCTCCGAACGATCCCTTATTTTCGGCAAGACGCGATGATGCGAGCTCACCGTTTGAGCAGGTGGATATGCCTTATATGCTGCTCCGTTTAAGGCAGGGTATAGGCCGATTGATACGGACGCGTGAGGACAGCGGAACGATCGTCATATTTGGAGAAAAGCTAAGTGACGATACTGTACGTGAACAGATTAAACAAATCTTACCGGAAAACGTAACCCTAGAAACACTTTAAGAAGCGATTTCGTTTAATTGGGGCTGTCCAATAAGTCTCTAAAACAAAAAAAGTTGTGCGGAAAAACGTAATGTTTTCCGTCCAACTTTTTTTTGC